>CAYZKS010000537.1:0-1508 GCA_964478725.1 uncultured Anaerolineales bacterium | reverse complement strand
CATGCTGATCCATGTACGTCTTCAGGTTCTTCAGGTCTTGTCCCCAGTCCAGGTTCGAATCCACCAGGTAGCGATACCCCTGGTCGGGGCCGCCCACGAGCTCGTTAAAGTAGGCCAGATAGTGCGGGTATAGGCGCAGGGTCCCGAGAGCCAACCAAACGCAGAGGGCAGCGGTCAGCGCCAAGTGCCAACGCTTCGGGATGGTGGCGACAGTCCGGCTGGCGATGACGAACAATAAAGGCAACGCAGGCAGAATGTGCCGGTAGCCGATGTTGATGCTGCTGAAGAGCATGGAGGCGAGGAAACCGATCAGCGCGATAAAGAGCACATGCTCCCGTCGCTTGGTGTCGAAGCGTCCGCGCAGAATGAGATAGGCGCCTGTCATGGCGAGAATCAGCGTCGGGACGGGCGTCTTGATGGTCAGAGTCACCAGGAAGTAATACCACCAGCCCTTGCGCGAGAACTGTCCCATCAGAAAGTTGGGCGCGCCGCGCACGGAGTAACGTTGCAGCCAACCCAGCCCGCGCAGATAGGTGGGAAAGGGGATGCGCACGGCATTGAGCAAGCGGTGGGCCAGGCTGCGCAGCGATGGATCGCGGATGATGCGGTCCACGGCCGCATGCGTGGATCCGCTCTGGGACAGCGGCGCCGTCTGGAAGTGGTAGCAGGCCCAGAGAACGAGGAACGCCAGCGCCGCCAGCATCAGACCGACCGCGAGCAAGAAGTAGATGCCGGGCCTCCAACGCCCACGCGCAAAGTGCTGTTGCCATGGCCAGGAACCCCGCAGAGTTACATCGCGCGTCACAAATGCTTCGATGCACAGCACAACGATGAAGATGGGCGCCAACAGCAGAGCTGACTGCTTGCTGGCCAACGCCAGCCCCAACAGCATTCCGGTCAGTACCAAATCCAGATTGCGTCGCCAGCGCAGGAAGCGCCACAAGAAGTAGGTGGCAACGAGCATCGTGCCAGCCACGCCCAAGTCGGCGGTCACCAGTTGCGAATGTGCAATGACGTTGGGGTCCAACACGTACAGCAAAAGGGCCAGCAACCCGGCCGGCGTGCCCCACAAGTCACTGGCCCAGCGGTAACAGCAGTAGGCGAAAAGCAAAGATAGCACAGCGATCGCCACGCGTCCGGAGTTGATCACCGTGTCGGCATCGTTGTAGACCCAAACAAACTCGCTGGCGAACTGATCCACGAAGGTGCGCATGTGCGTGGGGTCGAAGGTGGGGACAATGATGCCCTTGTATGCAAGCAGAGGCACTGCGCTGAGCAGATTAATCAACGGCGGAGCCATGTTCAGTTCAGGATTGCCCGTCACCAGATAGTAGTACCCGCGCGAGATGTGATTCTGTTCGTCAGACGTGGGGGAGTTGGAGCGCATGCCCAGCAGGCATTGCACGATCAGCAGACCCAGCAAAGTCGCGACGATCCAGGGACGGGCTCGCTGCAGAGTGCTCTTGTCCATACCCCTAGCCCTCGGGTCCCCGTGATGTCCGGCTGCG
>CAYZKS010000536.1:0-1516 GCA_964478725.1 uncultured Anaerolineales bacterium | reverse complement strand
CTTGTGCTGCGCACGCCGGACCAGATTGCCTGCTGCCAGCAAGAACAACAGCCATACGAAGGCTACCACAGCCTCGGGTTTGACCAGGTAGGCCAGTCCGAACAGGACGCCTGTGGCCAGGTACGCCCAGAGCGCGCCTTTCTCCCAGGCCATCCACAAGGCGCAAAGAGCTGCGAAGAATAGGCACAGATACAACGGCTCCAGCATGGTCCCCCAGAACAGCACGCTGGCAGTCAACGCGGGGAACAGGCACAAGAAGACGGTCGCCATCCAGCTAATGCGCGCCCCGAAGAGCCGTCTGGTCAGCCAGCAGAACGGCACCAGGGTCAGCGTGCCAAACACAACGTAGGCAAGGTCGCTGTTAAGCTTCATGTCGTGCGTGAGTGGATACAGCGCGCCGGTGACAATGGGGAAGAGTGGAGCGTAGTGCAGCTCCGCCCTTCCGCTCACCGTGTACCCCTGCCCCGTGAAGAGGTGCCTGCCCAGGATGAGATAGTCCGGCTCGTCCCAGCGCACAATGCGGCCCCCGGGGGCCCGCAGTAGAACCACGCGCAGTATCACAGACACTATCAGGATAGCCAGCAGCGCCCAGCATGCAGGTTGGGCTGCCAGCAAACTCGATCGTTTGCGCAGATTCCCTGTCACTCGCTATGCTCCCTCGTGTGTTGGAACCGTTCTAGCGTCGTCAGTGTGCAGGCGCCAGTTCGTATACCCAGTTCTGATCCACCACCCACGTGCGGTCATAGCCCGGAACGTAGTTCCACGGGCCCACGTCGTGGTAAACCGGCACGTCATCCAGCACGGTCACCAGCTTGAGTTCAGGACGAGCAGCGATGGCCTGCTGTGTCTGCTCCCAGTCCGCGCCATAGCTGCGCGCACCGACCTGGACGTATTTGACTCCCCAGCTTTGCAGGAGCGCGATGGTATCGGAGCTGGGAAACTCAAAAAGCAGCGGCACTGCCGCCCGGTGCCCCTCCGGTGCAAACGGCGGGGAGCCAGAGCAAATCGGCTGGCCGTGCAGCAGGGTGCGGTATACCATCGGCCCGGCTCCACCCTGTTGCTTATAGGGAAAGCCGGCAATGGGCGCAGGGCCTTGGGCATTGGCCAACCATTCGTCCAGCGCTTGAGGCCGCACCTCGCTGTAACCGATATGATACGGCAAGATGGCAAACTGCACGAATAAGCCCAAGGCTACCGCCGCAGTCAGCCCCGCAATCACGACCCGTCGGGTGCCCTGTCCCAGGCCAGACCCGCGCCTCTGCAGCCTCTGCAAGCAGCGCTTCTCCAGATGCGCACTGCCGATTCCAGCCAAGACGGACACCGCCAGTCCCACGCCTACTGCGAATCGGCCCCAGAAGCGCATTTTACTCATGAACGGTACGAACAGCTGCAACAGCAGCGTGGGTAGAGGCAGATAGATCGTGCCCGGCACACGCAGGCCATAATAGGATGGCATGGGGATGAGGGCCAGTCGCGTGGTCAGGAAGTGCATTGCGGCGGTAAATGCTCGCTCCAC
>CAYZKS010000535.1:0-1516 GCA_964478725.1 uncultured Anaerolineales bacterium | reverse complement strand
CTTGTGCTGCGCACGCCGGACCAGATTGCCTGCTGCCAGCAAGAACAACAGCCATCCGAAGGCAACCACGGCCTCGGGTTTGACCAGGTAGGCCAGTCCAAACAGGACGCCCGTGGCCAGGTACGCCCAGAGCGCGCCTTTCTCCCAGGCCATCCACACGGCGCAAAGAGCCGCGAAGAATAGACACAGATACAACGGCTCCAGCATGGTCCCCCAGAACAGCACGCTGGCAGTCAGCGCGGGGAACAGGCACAAGAAGATGGTCGCCATCCAGCTGATGCGCGCCCCGAAGAGCCGTCTGGTCAGCCAGCAGAACGGCACCAGGGTCAGCGTGCCAAACACAACGTAGGCAAGGTCGCTGTTAAGCTTCATGTCGTGCGTGAGTGGATACAGCGCGCCGGTGACAATGGGGAAGAGTGGAGCGTAGTGCAGCTCCGCCCTTCCGCTCACCGTGTACCCCTGCCCCGTGAAGAGGTGCCTGCCCAGGATGAGATAGTCCGGCTCGTCCCAGCGCACGATGCGGCCCCCGGGGGCCCGCAGTAGAACCACGCGCAGTATCACAGACACCATCAGGATGGCCAGCAACGCCCAGAATGCGGATTGGGCTGCCAGCGGCCTGGATCGTGTACGCAGATCCTCCCTCACTTGCTTTGCTCCCTCATGTGCTCGAACCATTCTAGCTTCGTCAACGTGCAGGCGCCAGTTCGTACACCCAGTTCTGATCCACCACCCACGTCCGGTCATATCCCGGAACGCAATTCCACAGGCCCACGTCGTGATAAACCGGCACGTCATCCAGCACGGTCACCAGCTTGAGTTCAGGACGAGCAGCGATGGCCTGCTGTGTCTGCTCCCAGTCCGCGCCATAGCTGCGCGCCCCGGCCTGGATGTATTTGACTCCCCAACTCTGTAGCAGCGCGATAGTATCCGGACTGGGAAACTCAAAAAGCAGCGGCACTGCCGCCCGGTGCCCCTCTGGCGCAAACGGCGGAGAGCCGGAGCAGATCTGCTTGCCGTGCAGCAGGGTGCGGTATACCATGGGCCCGGCTCCACCCTGTTGCTTATAGGGGAAGGCGCCAATGGGCGCAACGCTCTGGACATCGGCCAACCACACGTCGACCGCTTGCGGCCGCACCTCGCTGTAACCGATATGATACGGCAAGATGGCAAACTGCACGAATAAGCCCACGGATACCGCCGCAGTCAGCCCCGCAATCACGACCCGTCGGGCGCCTTGTCCCAGGCCAGACCCGCGCCTCTGCAGCATCTGCAAGCAACGCTTCTCCAGATGCGCAGCGCCGATTCCCGCCAAGACGGACACCGCCAGTCCCACGCCTACCGCGAATCGGCCCCAGAAGCGCATCTTGCTCATGAACGGTACGAACAGCTGCAAAAGCAGCGTGGGTAGAGGCAGGTAGATCGTGCCCGGCACGCGCAGACCATAATAGGATGGCATGGGGGTGAGGGCCAGTCGCGTGGTCAGGAAGTGCATTGCGGCGGTAAATGCTCGCTCCAC
>CAYZKS010000534.1:0-1539 GCA_964478725.1 uncultured Anaerolineales bacterium | reverse complement strand
CAGACAGGATTGTTGTCTGCCGTAGGCGCGTAACCATAGAGGCTTGTCAGGTTGGTGTAACTATCGGCGCGGGTGTCCGCGGATGTCGGTGAGATCCTCGGCGTCAAGGCTGGCGGCCGTAATGCGGCGCACCATCTCCCCGTCCGGACGCTTGAAGCAGAAGTTGCGATCCGCTGGATCGAAGGTCACATCGAACACCTGGCCTTTGTTGGCTCTGGTCAGGTAGTAGTCCTGGTCAGCCAACGAGACTTTCCCGACCATGTCGGCGCGGCGCTGCCATGTGAACTCGGCCAGGTAGCGATCCACCTTCTGCAGATCGAACAACTCGTGCTCGCGCTCCGGGTCATACGGGCGCCGCGGCTGTTGCGCCTCGGGATGCACGACGAGCGGCGCCTGTCCGTGACACCGCCCCGCTCGCGACGGGTAGCAGCGGTTCAGGAAATCTATCGTGCACTGGGACAGTTCCCGCATCTGCTCGATGTCGTCGAACGGCCCGTCGCGCAGCACCAGGTTGCTGTAGGTGCGATTGAACCGTTCCACGCAGCCGTTCTGGGTGACCTTACCTTTGGCAATCGTCTCGTGCTTTATGCCCAGCCCGGCCAGCCATAGGCTGAAGGCTGAGGGGAAACTGGTCTGGGCGAAGTTGCCGGTGAAGCAGGTGCCTTTGTCGGTGCGCAGGATGTCGGGCAGGCCCCATGCGGTGAAGCACTCCCTGCACGCGTCCTGCATGTCCGCAGTGCTCAGCGTCGCATTGCGCCGGCTGAGGGCGAACACCACCGCGCCAACGGTCACCGAGGAGTAGATGTCACGGACATTGGCCACGGTAATCTGGTAGTCGAGGCCCTGGACGTGGCATTTCTCTTTAAGGTCCATCTGCCACAGGTGGTGCGGATGGGACGCCTGCCGCACCAGCGGGGTCGAGGGCACGGTGTTTTTGAGCGTGACTTTGGGTGCCCGATCTTCGTAGCTGCGCAGGAAGCGGTAGACGGAACTGAGGCTGGGCACTTTGGCGCGCTGTTGCTCGGTCAGGCGCTCGTCATGCAGGAGCTGCACTCGCAGGTAAGGGATGCCCCAACTGGGATGATCTTTGCGGAGCTGGAGCAGACAAGCGATCACCTCAGGGGGCACGCCTTTGAGTTGGCCGATCGGCTTGCGAGGCCGATGGACGAGGGCCTGGCGCCCCTGGCGCCGTCCAGCGCGGGCCCACTTGCGGGCGGTTTCGTAGTGGATGCCAAGATCCCGGGCGATGACGGTGAGCGTTTCGCCTTTGCGGTGACGGTCGACGATTTCGAGGCGCTGCTCGGGTGCGAGGGCGGGCGGCATCAGGCGACCTCCTGTGTGCGAAGCGTGTTGGCACAGGATTCGCCGCCGAGGCCCCCATCTCCTTCTTCTTGTACCGTTACAAAACTATGACAATTCGACCGTTACGCGCCTCTGACAAGTAACAGGGATGTCGCTCCCGCACAAACGGCCACGGCAACCGCGACGGCATCGCGGTCTGGTGACCGCTCCTACCGACGGGCTGATGCACCACCTCAT
>CAYZKS010000533.1:0-1542 GCA_964478725.1 uncultured Anaerolineales bacterium | reverse complement strand
CTGACCTGCGACTTGAACAGCTCGCTCTGGTCGGGGCGAACGTAGTTCTCGGTCAGGATGCGCCGCACCTCTTCCAGCCCTTGCTCGATGACCTCCTCGTTGGCTGAGGAGCAGTACTTGCCCAGCAGATACTCCAAAACATAGGTGGGCACGTTGAGTTGACCCTTGAGAGGCCCCAGGAGGTCCTTGCGCACGACCTTGCCGGGAAACAGTTCGAGTGCTTTGCGGTCCAATGAGTCCATGGTCAACCTTCCTACAACATCTCGTCATACCCCGCCAACTGGACGGGCGCAGTTCGACGGGCCAGCGTTTCCTGCGTCTCCGTATCCACGACTACCAGCTCCACGCCCTGCGGAATTTGCCGCAGCACCACTCGGGCCTTGACCGGGTCACGGTGCACGGTCACAGGTTCCGACTCGGCTACCAGTTCATCCGCACTGTAGACCTGGATTTTCACCAAACGCGGCAGATCGAACATCATCGGCGGGCCTTTGGGAGCGAGTTCAATAAGGAAGACAGCGTTGGTAATGGCGGCCGGTAGTTGGGCGATCACCTTGATCTTCTGGGCGACTGTTGGCGCTGCGGTTTCGGACAGCAAGGCCATGACCACAGTTTCCTGCAGGGTGATCCCCTTGTGCAGGAAGATCCCTAAGGGACCCTGGATGCTAAGGCAGGTGAGGCCGCGAGGGAAGGCGACTTTGCCCGCACCTCCCAGCCTGACTGCTGCCAGGGAGAAGGACAAGAGATTGGGCAAGGCTGGCAGCTTGCCCAGCACGTAGCGCCTGTCGCGGGCCACATCTGGCGAAGCCGGTGGACCTTCGATGAAGTCCACGTTGAAGCCTTTGGGTAAAAGCAGGAAGCCGTGATCGGTGCCGATGACCACCCGCTCAATACCTGCCTCGTGCAGCCTGGTCACGCCTGTGGCTACTCGCTCTACCAGGCTGCGCAAGAGCGAGGCATCCACGTCGGCCAGGAATGTACCGGCCCGATCAATGTCCCGGCTGGTGACAATGGTCCAGTGCCGCCCGCCGATGCTAGCCTTCAGGCTTTGGGGCGAAGTGCTCACCACCTGATCCAGCTCGAAGAAGCATACTCCATCGCCCAGGACCTGTTGCAGCCATTGCTTTCGCTGTTCCTTTGTGGTCACGGGAATCTGAGCGTTGAGGGATATGCTCAGGTCTCCATCCTTGACTGCGACGCCCAGGGTCTTGCCCTGGCACGGCAGGAGAGCCACCATGCCCACCTCGGTGGACGAGGGCACAGCGGTCAACATGGTGTGACGTTGCACCCCATGTCCCTTCTCGCAAAGCAGCCGGTACAGATGCATCCCCAGGTCGTAGCGCAGGGCGTCAATGAACAAGACAGCAGTGGGCGCCTGCTTGGACATGACCAGTTTGTCCCAGAAATCGCCTTGCCAGAGAACCTTGCCTGTGAGCCAAGCATTTTCTCTGTTCACCGCTTCGGCAAAGTGTACTCCCAACTGGCGTAACCATTCGCCATAGGCGGCCGCGGCGGGCTCCAGGAACTGTGCCGCTATCGTCG
>CAYZKS010000532.1:0-1547 GCA_964478725.1 uncultured Anaerolineales bacterium | reverse complement strand
CCTTTGACCAGGCCATGGTCCCGCTCACCTCCCTCGAGGGACTTGGCTGCCAAGGACGTGCCCGTCAAGCTCACGCCACAGCCCGAGGGCGCCTGGCGCTGGGTGGGCACCAAGACCCTGGGCTTCGAGCCTACGCTGCGTTTCCCCATGGCTACCAGGTACCAGGTCGAAATTCCTGCCGGCACCACCTCGGCCGTAGGCGGCAAGCTGGCCGAAAAAGTGTCCTTCACCTTCACCACGCCGCCGCCGCGCATGCAGTCCTTCCATCCCAACGGCGGGCCTAGCGTGCGCAACCCCCTGCTCTTTGTGGGCTTTGACCAGCGCGTGGACCCGCAGGCTGTGCTGAGGAGCATCTCGCTGCGCGCCGGCGGCCAGCCTTTTGCGCTGGTCCTAGCCACCGCCGACGAGGTCGCCAAGGACGAGACCGTCAGCCAACTGGTGAAGAACAGCGTCGAGGGGCGCTGGCTGGCCTTCCGCCCCAGCGAGCTCCTGCCCTACGACACTACCGTCAACGTGGACGTCGGCCCTGGCACGCCTTCAGCCGAAGGGCCGCTGACCACCACCAGCGTGCAATCCTTCTCCTTCCAGACCTACGGACCGCTGCGCGTTGTCGAGCACCGCTGCGGTTGGAACAGCCATTGCCCGCCCATGACTCCCTGGGTGGTGGAATTCTCCAACCCACTGGACGAGCAGGTCTTTGACGCGGCCATGGTACAGATTTCGCCCGAGCTGCCCGGCGGCAAGCTCTCGGTCAGCGGCCACATGCTGATCATCGAGGGGCGCTCCGCAGGCCGCACCACCTACCGCGTTACGCTCAAGGCGGCCATCCAGGACATCTTTGGCCAGACGCTGGGCAGCGACCAGACCGTCAGCTTTGACGTGGGTTCGGCTGACCCGTACCTGGCTACCTATGGCGACACCATGACGGTGCTCGACCCCGCCAGCAAGCCCACCTACTCCATCTTCAGCATCAACTACGATTCGGTCAATCTGTCGGTCTATGCCGTCGAAGCAACGCAATGGTCTGCCTACCAGCAGTACCTGCAGAACGCCAGCAGCACGCGCACCCCGGGCGACCCACCCGGTCGCAAGCTGTTCTCGGACAAGGTGCCTATTGAGAAGACGCCCGACACGCTGGTTGAGACCCCCATTGACCTGAGCAAATGGCTTACCAACGGGCGCGGTCACCTGATCCTGGTCATTGAGGGCCAGGCGCCGCCAAGCGCTACGCAATTCCAGCGTGAGCCGCCTGTGATTCGCGTCTGGGTGCAGGCCACGAACATCGCCCTGGACGCCTTTGTGGACGGCAGCCAGATTCTGGCGTGGGCCAACTCGCTCAGCGACGGCTCTCCCCTGTCCAACGTCGAGCTCACAGTCTACCCCTCCAACTCCTCGGCCAGCACCGGCAGCGATGGCCTGACCAAGCTGCCGCTGCTCACGACAGCCGGGGAAAAGCCCAGCTACCTGGTGGCCGTCTCCGGCAATGACAACGCGCTCCTGCCCGAGCAAAGCTACTGGTGGGGCTCCAACTGGCGCCACGTCGAGAA
>CAYZKS010000531.1:0-1547 GCA_964478725.1 uncultured Anaerolineales bacterium | reverse complement strand
GGGCAAGCGATCGACCTAGCCGAAGACTGTCAACCGTGCGCCGGTACGCGCAGAGTGGCGCGGCTGGCTGGCTCACACATGCTGATGATGGGCCAGTATGACAATGAGGAGATCACATGGCACAAAGAGGTGTGAGGGAATACGACGGGAAGAGGCTGATGGCCGGCTACTGGTCGGATTACTGGGGTGGTCTTCCTGCCTATGGCGGCCAAATCGCCCTGGTAGATCCCGAGACAGACATGAACGCTTTGCTGCGCGAGCATGCCTGGCTCTCGCAGGGCAAGCTGGTCGCCAAGCCAGATCAGCTCTTCGGCAAGCGCGGGAAGCACGGCTTGGTCAAAGTCGCGAACGACTTCAGCGAGGCTCGCCAGTGGATCGCCGAGCGCATGAACAAGGAAGTCACCATTGGCAAGGTGACGGACAAGCTGACCCATTTCCTGATCGAACCGTTCACTCCGCATGAGGGTGAATATTATGTCGCCATCAAGAGTGAACGCGACGGCGACGCCATCTACTTCTCCAACCATGGTGGCGTGGACATCGAGTCGGTCTGGGACACGGTGGCCACGATTCACGTAGGGATTGCGGATGACATCGACAAGCTCGATGTCGCCGCGCAGCTGCCGGCCGATACTCCCGAGGACAAGCGTAAGCTGTTCGCGAGGTTCGTGCGCGGCCTATACAAGTTCTACGCAGACCTGGGCTACGCCTACTTGGAGATCAATCCCTTTGCCGTGGTAGACGATACCATCGTGCCTCTGGACCTGGTGGCCAGGATCGACGACACGGCTCGCTTTGAACAAGGCGACAGGTGGGGCGAATTGAGCTTCCCTGCTCCTTTCGGACGCAGGCTCTCCAAGGAAGAGGAGCACATCAAGCAGATGGACGAGAAGAGCGGAGCTTCGCTCAAGCTCACTGTGCTCAACCCCAAGGGCCGGGTGTGGACCATGGTCGCGGGCGGCGGCGCGAGCGTGATTTATACCGACACGGTCGTCGACCTCGGCTTCGAGAAAGAGCTGGCCAATTACGGGGAGTACAGTGGCAACCCCACCACCGCGGAAACGTACGAGTACGCCAAAACCGTCCTGGACCTGATGACGCGCGAAAAAGATGCGCAGGGCCGTCCCAAGTACCTGTTGATCGGCGGCGGCATCGCCAACTTTACCGACGTGGCCAAGACCTTCACAGGCATCGTGCAAGCACTGCGCGAGTACAAGCAGAAGCTCAAGGATGCCAACGTCAAGATCTATGTGCGGCGCGGCGGGCCAAACTACCAGGAGGGGCTGCGCTTGATGAGAGAGCTGGGCAGAGAACTGGGCGTGCCCATTGAGGTCTACGGTCCGGAGATGCATATGACGCGCATTGTGAACCTGGCCCTGAGCGAAGGCGCATCCACGACAGGCGGTGCGAAATGAGGCAAAGACCTGACTACATCCTCTTCGACCGCGACACCCAGGCCATTGTTTTCGGCTACCAGCAGGACGCAATCCAGCGCATGCTGGATTTCGACTATGTGTGCCGCAGGCCCAAACCGTCGGTGGCGGCGA
>CAYZKS010000530.1:0-1549 GCA_964478725.1 uncultured Anaerolineales bacterium | reverse complement strand
CGAACAGGAACATGGCCGTGGCGCCTTCCTCCCACTCGCCGATGGCCATGGCGCCGAGCGCAGCGATGCTCATCAGCATGTTCATGTCGAGACTGCGGGTGGTGCGCAGGGCGGCCCAGCCGCTGCGGGCCACGTAGTAGCCACCGGCCAGGATGGCCAGCGCAAAGGCGCCGCGGCTGGCCCACTCGGCCGCGCGCAGGGCGTGCAGCAGCATGCCCGCCGCCCAAAAGGCCGCGGAGAGCGCGGTCAGCGCTGAACGGCGGTTCTGGTACAGACGCGCGCGCCAGCCGGATGGGGCCTGGCCAGTGACCTGGCCCACCTCCGTCCCATCCAGGCTGGCCGTGTAGCCCAGCTCGGTCGTCTGCCGCATCACGGCCTGGCGCACGTCCAGGCCCACCACGGCCTTGACGCGCATCTGCGCCGTCATCAGGTTCACCTGCGCGGCCAGCACGCCGGGCAGCTTGCCCACCGCCTCTTGCAGATGCGCGGCGCAGTCGGCGCAGTCCATGCCCTGGACATCGAAGCTGAGCTCTGGGCCCTCCGCTACCCCGTAGCCCAGCTCGCGGATGCGCGCCAGGATGGCATTCAGGTCGGTGCGCTGCGGGTCGTACTCCAGTGCCAGGGTACCCGCGGCAAAGTTCAGCGCGGACGAGGTCACGCCCGGCAGTTGCGCCACGCCTCCCTCCACCGTGCGCGCGCAGTCGGCGCAGTCCATGCCCGTGATCGAGAGTGTGATCGATTGGCTTGACGTCATCTACGTTTCCTCAAGTCTCTCCAGCAGAGGCAGTTAACAGCTAACGGTTAACGGTTAACAGTTAACGGTTAACAGTTAAGGGTTGACTGTCAAGCGTTAACCATGCCTGACGTGGTCCAGCCCCTGGCCAAACAGCGCCGACACGTGCTCGTCGTCCAAGGCGTAATATACCATCTGGCCCTGCTTGCGGCGCTTGACCAGGTGCAGTTGGCGCAGCAGGCGCAGTTGGTGCGAGATGGCCGACTGGCTCATGTCCAGGGTGGCGGCGATGTCGCACACGCACAGCTCGCCCGCGCCCAGGGCCGAGACGATGCGCACGCGCGTGGGGTCGGCCAGGGCGCGGAAGAGCTCCGCCAGGCGGCCGGCCGCCTGCGCGTCGAGCAAGCGCGCCTGGGCATGGCGCACCAGGTCGGGGTCGATGTGTTCGATTTCACGGCGCTCAAGGTCTGGGGGCATGACCATCCGACGAAACGAGAATATATGAACAATCATTCAGACAATAGCACGGAGGAGACGGTTTGTCAAGTGGCGCGTTTTGGGGGTGTGTGTAGGGGGTAAGGCATTCGCACCGATGCTTTGGTCATCGCATGCTCCGCCGGATCCGATGCGTCTTCGCATACCGGAGGCCCGCATGCGAATGCCTTACCCCTACATGAACCATGACCACTCGCGCTCAGCATGCCGATCCATAGGCCTGCCGCGAATGCCTCGTCCCTGTTTGACAGGATTGCCGATGCATGGCAACATCTTCCAGGAGCCTGCCTGTACAATGGGCGGCTACGGAGGAGCAGGTAG
>CAYZKS010000529.1:0-1553 GCA_964478725.1 uncultured Anaerolineales bacterium | reverse complement strand
CTGGTTACCATCGTGCGCGATGTGGACGTCACCCTCGACCTTCAGGCCAGCAAGTGGGGGCGCTTTGACCGCAACAGGGTGATGAAGCTGCTTCGCGACCTGGGCTTTCGCACGCTGGTGGGGCGCATTCCTCAGGAGAAGCCGCTCGAGGCGACTCAGTTGGACCTCCTCAGTGGCTCTGGCCAAGGGGCGGTTGAGGTGCGGAGAGGCGAAGCGCTAGGTCAGTATGAGATTGTAGATACACCAAGCGCTTTGGACACGCTGGTGGCACGTCTGCGGGGGCGGCCGCGCATGGCGTTGGACACTGAAACTACGGGGACTGATCCGATGCGTTCGGCCCTCGTGGGGATCTCGTTGTCTGACGCGCCGGGCAAGGGTTATTACCTGCCGGTGGGTCACGATGAGCGCCTCCGGGTGGGCCAGCAACTGCCACTGCCGTTAGCCCGAGAGAAGCTAGGGCCATTGTTGCAGGACCCAGCCATCGCCAAGGTATGTCACAACGCCCAGTTCGACATCATGGCCCTGGCACGGCAGGGCATGCCCATCCAAGGGCTCTGGTTCGATACCATGATCGCCAGTTGGATTCTGGAGCCCACCGGGCGCGGCATTGGCTTGAAGAGCCAGGTCTGGCAACGGCTGGGCATCGAGATGACCGCGATCGAGGAGTTGATCGGCAAGGGGAGCAAACAGGCCCGCATGGACCAAATCAGCGTCGCCAAGGTGGCGCCTTACGCCTGTGCCGATGCCGACATGACGCTGCGCCTGGCCGACGTGTTGCAGCCGGAGCTGAAAGAGCGCAACCAGTGGAGCCTCTTTACCGAGATTGAGATGCCGCTCGTGCCCGTGCTCGTGGATATGCAGCTTCACGGCATGGTGGTGGATTGCGCATACCTTCAGGGGATGGCGCAGGAAATGTCCCAGCGCCTGGCGGAGCTGGAGGCCCAGGTATTCGAACTGGCGGGACATCGTTTCAACATAAACTCCACCAAGCAACTGGCTACTGTGCTATTCGATGAGCTGGGCTTGCCGAAGGTGCGGCGCACGGCCACCGGCTACTCCACTGACGTGAGCGTGCTGGAGGAACTCAGGGACAAGCATCCGGTCGTAGCTGCGATCCTGGAGCACCGCCAGCTTGAGAAGCTCAACAGCACTTACGTTGAGGCGTTGCCCTTGTTGGTGAACCCCGACACAGGCAGAGTGCACACCTCATTCAACCAGACCAGCACGACTACGGGGAGGCTGTCTTCCAGTGACCCGAACCTGCAGAATATCCCCGTGCGCACCGAGCTGGGACGGCGCATCCGTGGAGCCTTTGTCGCGCCGGGGGGATGCCTGCTCCTCGGCTGCGATTACTCCCAAGTTGAGTTGCGTTTGCTGGCGCACCTATCGCAGGATGCAGAGCTTCTAGGAGCGTTCCATCGAGATGAGGACGTCCACGCCAGCACTGCTGCGGCAATATACGGCGTACCCCTTGCCGAGGTGACGCCACAACAGCGCGCGCTGGCGAAGACGATCAACTTTGGCCTGATGTATGGCATGGGGGATTATGGCCT
>CAYZKS010000528.1:0-1554 GCA_964478725.1 uncultured Anaerolineales bacterium | reverse complement strand
GTGCCATCGAGGTCGAAGAGGATGGCTCGGATTGAGGGCAGGGAAAGTGGGTCCTTAATCATCGGATCTCAGTATAGCATAAGGCAACATGGGCAACAACCGGACAACGCCGGCGGGGCTTGTCCAGAATTGTGGGGGAGGAGCATTGGGCATGGGTTGTGCTGTCTTGTGCCCATCCTGCCACCCAAGTGCTTCAACCCGTATGCCTTGATGGATAGCTGATATGGTGGCATAATCCGGTTACGCTTGCCCATTGTGGAGGTGGCCCATGACGCTATCGCGCCAGCCCTTGCACAAGATCACTATCAGCGTGCCCGCCGATCTGCTGGCCTACGCCGACGCCCAGGCGCGTCGCCTGAAGACCAGCCGCAGCCAAATCATCAGCCAGGCGTTGGCGCAGCACAAGGCCGATGATGAAGAGCGCCTGGCTGCCGAGGGCTATCGTTTCTACGCCGAAGAAGCCCGCGCCTTTGCCAATGGCCGCCACTGACCACGCCCTGCGCTGTAGCCTGGGGATGGGGTAAACAGACAATGCCGACCCTTAATGAGCAACCGGAACGTATGCCAGCGGGCATCCCGCCAAGCCTGCGGCCGTTCTTCCAGGAGTATGATTTAGAGGACCTCGACCCCGAGCGTGACGCCTTCACGGTGATTGAGCGTACCCTGGCCTGGGGCGACGTGGCCGAGCTACGCTGGCTCTTTGCGCGTTATGGCCCCCAGCGCCTAGCCAAATGGGTGCGTGAAGCGGGCTGGCGCTGCCTTCCACGGCAACGACTCAAGTATTGGTTATGCCTCTTTGACCTCAGCGATTATCGGCACGGAGAACGCATATGGCCACACTAACTGCGCTGCACTGGGAGGCCATCACTCCCAAGACTCAGCAGTTGCTGGCTGTCTTGGGCCAGCTACCCATGCTGTCCCCGTTCTACCTGGCTGGTGGCACTGCATTGGCCCTACGGCTGGGAAACCGTATCTCGCAAGACCTCGACCTTTTTGCCGACATCGAGACTCTAGAGGAAGATCGCCGGCGCAGCATCATCGCTGCGTTGCAGCCGACGCACTCGATTAGTGTCCTCCAGGATTCGCCGTTGGGCTTGGTAATGGAGGTAGATGGTCTGGCAGTTAGCTTGTTTAGCTACGGCTATGCGCTGTTGGCACCCACTGACCTGGTAAGCAATGTGCAGGTCGCCAGCCTCTTGGACATCGGCCTCATGAAGCTGGATGCCATTGCCGGCCGTGGCTTGCGCAAGGACTTCTATGACCTGTACTTTATCGCTCCTCATATCTCCCTGGATGAGCTGTTTGCCCGGAGCGTCAGCAAGTACCCACATGCCCGTGGCTTTGTTATGAGGGCGTTGACTGCGCTCGTAGATTTCGACTTGGCCGAGCAGCAGGCGCAGCCGATCCTGCTTGCGCCTATTACATGGGACCAGGTCAAAGCCTTCTGTCTGGCCGAGGCACGGCGCTTGGGGCAAACGTGGTTTGGCCACACCTGAACCCTGGGCCTCTCCGAACGCATGGCGCGGGTCTAGCTTCACTTGAACCGCCGCTCCA
>CAYZKS010000527.1:0-1559 GCA_964478725.1 uncultured Anaerolineales bacterium | reverse complement strand
TCAGCGGGCTGAAGTGTACCGCCTCTCGACCCGCGGCGTGCTCGACGATGGCTGGGCTGTTTGCGGCCACTCGCACCAGGCGTTTGGGGCTGCCCAGAGCAGCCTCAAAGCGTTTGGTCGAGTGCTCGACCCGTTCACGAACCCAGCGGTCGGCCCAGCGCACGAAGTTGGCGGCAAAGACGGTCAACAGCGCCTGGATTTCGATGCCCGCTGGGCTATGGCTCATCAGATGTTGGACTTTGAAGGTCGTTTTCTCTTCCTTGTTGCCGGCCTCCACCGTCTGGCGGCCGTTGTAATCGTGAAACCACTGGGGCAGATCCAAGCCCGTGGTCGGCACCTCATCCTGGTAGTGGATCAGCACCGCATGCAACTCGCCTTGCGGCGTGTGGAAGCGTTCCAGCCCCACCATCAACGGATAGGGGCACGTGTTGCTGTGATAGCCAGTCCAGGCGACCATCTCGGCGTTCTTGCCCACGCGTGTCCAGGTGGTTTCCGGCGTCACTCGGCTGCGCAAAGCCGCCAGGAGCGCTGGGTTGGCAGATTTGGTTTCGACGTCATAGCCGAGTTCAATCAGTTCGGTCAGGTTCTCACCACTGGCAAAGCCCGCATCGGTGCGCATTTTGCAGCGTGGCGGGTTGGCCTGGCGAGCGTTTTCCTGACAGAAACGCTCGTAACGTTCCTGCAGGCGCAGCAATTCGCTCTGTTGGACGGCCAAGGCTTGCTGCCAGCGCTGCCGTCGCCGCTGCATCGTGGCATTGAGTCGTACCACGCGCTGCTGAGCGTGACCCAACTGGCGATGCCAGCCAGCCACCTGCTTACGCAGTCGGTTGAGCCGGCTGCGGGGACCGTTCTGGCGGGTCGAAGCGGGTTGATCCAGCAGCTCGTGGATGTGCGTCTCGGCCTCCTGAATCCGCCCTTGCAGGCTCTCACAACGTGCGAGCTGAACTACCAGCGGCGGATCGACCTGCGTCAACTGTACCTGCAGCTTCTGGATCGCCCGCTCGCAAGTGACGATGCGCTGCGCCACCAACTCGGTACGCCGTCGTGGATGGCAGCCCAAGCGGCGCTCGGCCTCTTGCACCAGCTCCAACAGACAAGGGGCGGAAAGCGTGTCACCGGGATGATGCTGCGCGCTCAGCCAGTACCGACCGAAAAGCTGGGTCTGCAAACAAATCTCGGCCAACTGGTAGCCCAGGCGTATCTCGCCATCCATGTACCCGAACCGGGCACCGGGAAATGTCTGACTGGACGAACTGACCGCCCGCCCCGTCAAGTCAGCATCCAAGACCAGCGTCTCCTGGCGCTGGCGCAGATCACTGACCGCACGCTCCAGAAACGGCTGGCCGATGTCGTCCAATGCGCCTTTCAGCGCCTGAACGCTCGCGGCATCGCAGGCGGCCAACGTACGACTGACACCACTGGCATCGGCCATGGGCGCCAACTGCCAGGCGGCAGCCACCTCGCCGTCCCGGGCCACCGGCGCAGGCCCGGCGCTCAGATCTGCCAGGAATTCAATGCCCGAAAGCAAGCCGATGAAGAACTCGATCACCTTTTCATGA
>CAYZKS010000526.1:0-1571 GCA_964478725.1 uncultured Anaerolineales bacterium | reverse complement strand
TGCTACAGGTCTGGCCGCAAGTGGTTGCCAACCGCCCGCCTATATGCATCATGGAGAGATCAACCATCAACCGTTAACCGTCACTGCCAACCCTGTCACAGCACGCCAGGGCATGTGCTGCCAACCGGGAACTGGGAACCGCCAACTGGAAACCGGTTACCGGGAAGCGTCACGCTCCCGCCAGCTCCTTCAGCTTCCCCAGCACCAGGTCCACCTCGTCCTCGGTGTTATAGTGCACAAAGCCGATGCGCACCAGGCCGCCGCTGTCCAGCACGCCCAGGCGTTCCATGGGAGCCACAGCGTAATAGTGCCCGTCCCACACAAAGATGCCCTGCTCTCCGAGCCATCCGGCCACCTCGGCCGCGGAGTGTCCTTCCAGGCTCAGTGCGAAGGTGGGCGTCCTCTCAGTCAGGCGCTCGCAGTCGCTGATGCCATATACCTTCAGGCCCGGCACCTGGTCCGCGCCTTCCAGGAAGCGCTGGGCGAGGCCCTCGCCATGAGCGCGGATGGCAGTCATAGCGCTCTCGATCTGCCCGCGGCGCGAGGCGCCGCTGCCCAGGCTGGCCAGGTAGTCCACCGTTGCGCTCAGGCCCGCCAGGCTTTCGAAGCTCTGCGTGCCGGTCTCCCACTTTTCGGGCGGGTCTGGGGGCGAGGGGCGCACCTTGTAGGCCGTCAGGCTATCGAGCAACTCATACTTGCCGAACATCACGCCGATGTGCGGGCCAAAGAATTTGTAGGCCGAGCATACCAGGGCGTCGCAGCCCCACTCCTGCACGTCGACCAGGGCGTGCGGGGCATAGTGCACCGCGTCCAGGTACACCAGCGCGCCCGCGGCGTGCGCCAGCTCGACCACCTGCGGCAGGCGCGTAATGCTGCCCAGGGCGTTGGAGGCGCAGGTAACGGCCAGGAGGCGCGTCTTCTCGTTCAGCAGGTCGGGCAGCGTGTCGTAGCGCAGGATGCAGTCAGCAGGATCGAAATCCAGCCAGCGCACGCTCACGTCGCGCTCCTGCGCGGCCAGCACCCAGGGCGTGAGGTTGGCGTCGTGCTCCAGGTGCGTGACGATGATCTCGTCGCCCGGCTGCCAGGTGCGGCTCAGCGCGCGGCTGAAGGCGAAGGTCAGGCTAGTCATGTTCTGGCCGAAGACGATCTCGTTGGGCTGGGCGTGCAGCAGGTCGGCCATGGCCACGCGCGCGTCGTGCGCGGTGGCGTCGGTCTCGCGCCCGGTGACGAACAGGCCGCCGTGGTTGCTGCCGCCGCGCGTCAAGAAGCCGCCCATGGCGTCAATCACGCCCTGCGGCGCCTGCGTGCCACCCGGGCCGTCCAGGTAGACGGCGGGCTTGCCGTTGACCCTGCGCTTGAGCGCGGGGAATTGGGCGCGAATGGCGTTGCTGTCCAGGGGCATGGCTTCCTCCTTGAGCAGAGCAGTGCGGCAGGGCCAATATAGCGCGGGGGCAAGGCTTTGTCAATTCCGAGGGTCCTGTGGTCTCTGAAGCGCAAGATTCCAGCGCTCCGTCGACGCAACTTGACAACCCACAACCGAGCGAGTATGCTGGGGTAGGATCGGGCGGCAG
>CAYZKS010000525.1:0-1575 GCA_964478725.1 uncultured Anaerolineales bacterium | reverse complement strand
TAGCCGTGCGCCGCGTGCAACTGCACCCCATCAAAGCCCGCCTCTTTGACCCTGCACGCGGCCTGGGCATAGGCGTCGATGACCATCTCGATCTCGGCCACAGTCATGGCGCGTGCGGGCCGCCTGCGCGAGGATGCCAGGGTATCCGAGGGGGCGATGGCGTCCTCGACCGCGGCGCGATCGCACTGCATGCCGCCGTGGTTGATCTGCGCCATCACCAGGCCGCCCTCCTGGTGCACGGCTTCGGCCAGCCGCGCCAGGTCGGGGATGAGCGCGTCGGAGTAGGCGCCGGTCATCTCGGGGTGCGCCTTGCCGCCCGGGTGCACGTACATGTGCCCGGTGACGATCAGGCCCACCTCGCCGCGCACCAGCTCGCGGTACATCTGCGCTTGTTGCGCCTGCGGCCGCCCCTCTGCGTCCGCCATGCGCTCCGCCGTGGCCGAACGCACGATGCGGTTGGGCAGGGTTAGGGTGCCGATGGTGATGGGAGTGAAGAGCATGCTCATGGTGAGACCGCCTTGAATGGATTGGTCAGGATTCGCTTCATTCGTGCTGGAGACCTCGCCTCTTCGAGCCAACGTGCTTGGAGTCAATTCATTCTACTACAGAATCATACGGGCGTCCATGCGCAGCAGCCCGGCCGTTTGTGACGGGGCCGGAAGCCGGATAGAATCTGGCTGCACGGCTCGTATCTCAAGGAGGAGCGAACATGGACGACTATGAGAAGCTGCGTCAGCTCCTGCACAAGCACCCGACCGGAGCGCCGCCCTCCGAGGCCTTCCAGGAGATCCTCCGAACGCTCTTCACCCCGCAGGAGGCGCACGTGGCGCTGGGGATGGGGTTTGCGCCCCGCACGGCGCAGAGGATCGCGGCAGTGGCTGGTGTATCCGAGGAGGAGGCGCGCGCTGCCTGCGAGTCCATGGCGAACAAGGGCGTCATCTTCGCCCGGCGCAAGGACGGCCAGATGGGCTACGCGCTGCTGCCGACCATCCCCGGCGTCTTCGAGTTCCCCTTTATGCGCGGCGGCGGAACCCCCATGCACGACAGGTTGGCCAAGCTTTGGGAGGAGTACCACCGTGAGGCCATGGGCAACGAGTTTGCGGGTAGCCCCACGCCCTTTGCACGCATCGTGCCCGTGGAGCAGAGCGTGCACAGCGAAGTACAGGTCCTGCCCTACGAGGAGCTGTCGCTGCTTCTGGACGGCGTCAAGACCTTTGCCCTGGCCGAGTGCGCCTGTCGCGTCAGCGTCGCGGCGTGCGACAGGCCGCGCGACGTCTGCCTGATCTTTGACCGCACCGCCGAGTTCCTGATCGAGCGCGGGCTCGCACACAGTATCTCCAGGGCGCAGGCGGACGAGGTGGTGCGACGGAGCGAGGAAGCAGGACTGGTGCACACCACCAGCAACAACCAGACCGGCGTCACCTTTGTCTGCAACTGCTGCCCGTGCTGCTGCACCGTCCTCAGAGGCTTGACCCAACTGCAGAATGCCAACGCCTTTGCACGCAGCCGCTGGCGGGCCGAGGTGGACGGAGAGCTGTGCATCGGCTGCGCGACCTGCGAGCAGGAACGCTGCCC
>CAYZKS010000524.1:0-1586 GCA_964478725.1 uncultured Anaerolineales bacterium | reverse complement strand
GGGCGGGCAGCCGGCGGCCGAGATGACCGTTCCCTTCCGCGTGACGGCCGGCGTGGGCACCGCGGCCGGCCCCAAGGGGAGCCAGATGGCGGCGATGGCGCCCACCACCCTGCGCACCTGCCGTTTCGGCTTCGAGCCCTCCTCGCTGGCGCCCGGCGCCTACGAGGCGCGCGCGGAGCTGCTCGACGGCGCCGGTGAGGTGATGGCGAGTGGAGGAGCGTCGTTCCGGGTGGTGGGAGGGGAGTGAGATCCTATGGTCGGTGTCAAGCCCCCTCCGTGGGGTCTGACGGTGATGTAGTGTCCGGCACCGCTTCGAGCGCGACCTGAGCGCGCGGTGGTGTGGGATGCTTGTAGACGCGCGTCGGGTCGTATTCCGTGCCGTGCCGGTGCATGGACCAGCACAGCTTCGCCATCTTGCGGGCAACGGCGCAGAGGGCGCCGGTCTTGGTGAGGCCCTTGGCCAGCTCTCTGTCGTATTGCGCCTTGAAAGTGGTGTCTTTGCTCCGCAGGCTGGCTTGAGCAGCCAGGTAGAGCAGGCGCCTGAGTTCCGCATCGCCCGCGTGGCTCAGGCCCAGCTCGCCCTTGCGCTGCCCGGACTGCTGGACGCGAATGTCCAGGCCGATGTAGGCCACGAACTGGTCGGGGTGCTGGAAGCCTTTGCTCAGGGCGGAAGCGATGGCGGCCGAGACCACCGGGCCGATGCCCGGCACCGCCACCAAGGCGCGCGCGGCAGCGAACTCCGCGCCACTGCGGACGCACGCGCTGATCTGGGTATCCAGCTTCTTGATCTGATCGGTCAGGCTGGTGATCGCCTCACGCAGCGCCTCCGCAGCCAGAGGGAGCTGCGCGAGTTGCTGGGTGAGCTTGGCCCGTGCCTTTGCCAGGCTTCTGCGAGCCGATAGGAGTTGGTCAAGGTGTTCCACGTTCGGTTGTTTCAGTGGATAGGGGCGCAACGGCACGCTGGCAGCGCGCGTCAACCCAAACAGCGCCAGGCCCCGCGCGTCGATCTTGTCCGTCTTTGCCCGCTCCGGCAGGCTGTTCAGGAACGCCTTGGCTTTGCGCGATGGCGCCATCAGCACCGGCTGCCCGGCGGCTTGCGCCAGTTTGGCGACTTCTGTACTGTAATGGCCGGTCGGCTCGATCACCCAAGGCACGCCCTGAGGCGTCTTCTTCAGCAGGCTGCTCACTCCCTGCTTGGTTCGGGGTACCGCCTGGACCCAGCGCGACTTCTGCGTCGCGGCGTCCATGAAGTTGCAGTCGAGCCGGTCCTTGCTGACATCGATGCCGATCATTCCGGGGGTTGTCACGTTGCTTCTGGCCTTTCCCCCACACCCTTGCGGTACATCGCCGGTTGTGGCGCCCTGGGGCGACCACACCGTAGGATCCCTCATCGGTGGTGGGCAGTATCGGTGAGCCTTCTCACTCCGACCGTCACCCGAGGGCGCGGTAAGGGGCGGCGGCTCTACCGATACTCTTCGCCACTACCGTCACTCAATCATACAAGGGATGGTGACTGGGGACGGGAGCGTACGCTCACGCACACGCGGCTGAGTAGGGCGTTCGGCGTGTCTGCCGTGGTATAATGG
>CAYZKS010000523.1:0-1589 GCA_964478725.1 uncultured Anaerolineales bacterium | reverse complement strand
CAGCAATTCCCGCCGACGACCTTGTCGATGCCGGGAAGCTTCGTCCGTGCTACGATCCGTGGGTGCCTTTATGGGCAAGTAGAGCTGAAGGCGTGGCGTGGAGGGTTGTTCAGTCTCCGGAAAGCTCACGGGCCGTACTCTGCCTACGGTCTATCGCATAGTTGCTCCGCCCCGCCTGTTAGCGGGTCTATGGGTGGGGCCAGTTCTCAGGAAAGGCAGGAGTGGGCGGCCCGGTAATCCGGGCCAACACTTCGTCCCAACAGTCATAGAGCAGAACACGGAAGGATCCCCGAATGACGTTCCAGAACTCAGCGCGTGAGCTGAAACGACCTCGAGCTTCCTGGTAGAGCCGATCCACCAGCTCTTGGATCTGATGCACCAGGAAGGCCAGCAGGTTCAGCAGAAACAAGATCTCCGACAAGCCGCGATGGCCATGGCCGAAGTTGTGCTCCAGATGGTAGCCTTGGTTCTTCAGCGTGTTGAACCCCTCATTCTCAATCTTCCACCGCCCCCTGGCCGCCCGCACCAGCTTCTCCACCGTCTGGACTTCGATGGGGATATCGCTGACCCAGGAGCAGCGGTAGGTGACCCGTCCCGTGGCCTCAGAGATGGTCAACTGCACGAAGTTGACCAACGGACTGTCCGGCTGTGCTCCCAAGGCGGTCTGATTGACCCACTCGTAGACATACCGCTTGCCCTTGGCTTGGATACGTTCCAGCCGCTGTAGCATCCCACCTCGGCGCATGCCCTCGATGTCCTGGAACAGATGCTTGTGATCATCCGGTTTGGCCACCAACAGGTAGGAGAACCGATGCGCTGTGATGGTAGCGATGAACGGCTGGGTGGAGTACAGACTGTCGCCGACCAGCACCGCCTTCAGTTGAGGATGCTCGCTGCGCAACGCGGCCACCAGCCGTTTACCTGCGTTGGTTTCACAGTCTTGCTTGGTAGCTCCATCTTGCTTGTGGATGAACTGCGGTGCCAGAGGCAGTACCTGCCGAAGCTCGGGATTGATGATGGCAGGTTGTACGAACTGGTGATAGTACTCGATGGCCCCATCGGACTTGGTTCGCTTCAGGCAGCGGCGGCAGTGCACCTTCTGGCTGTTGAAGTACTCCGAACCGTCCATCGTGATCAAAAGGCCCTGTGGCAGATACCGATAGCGCTCCAGGAGTTTGCTGCGCTGCAGCCGCCGCACCACCTCCCGAAACACCCCGCCCACACCCTCGGGTTCCTGCCAATCCAAGATCTCTCGTAGTTGCGTGTCGGAGGGAATCTTATCCACACCGAAGACCATGGCGAGGTTGTTGCGCTGCAGTTGTTCTTGCACGCGCCGTTGGAACTCCAACAGCGAGACATCCTGCAGATAGAACATCGCGAAGCCGCTGAGATACACGTCGACCAGCGCGTGCTGAATACGGTCCTGATGACGCCCATCGGGCAGTGTTTTCACCTGATCTGCCAGGCAATTCAGCAGAGCACGAAATCGAAGTTGCGCTGGACCGCGCCCGCCTCCCCTCCCCACAGTGGTTGCAGTATAGGGTACTAGATACCCTAGCGTGTGTGTAAAGTGTTGTGACGCAATGAAA
>CAYZKS010000522.1:0-1600 GCA_964478725.1 uncultured Anaerolineales bacterium | reverse complement strand
GTTCCGCAGCCAGCTTGCGCGCCGCATCGCAGGTGCGCAGGAGCGCGTTGGCGGTGTCGAGCAGGCGCGTGTGCGGCGTCTGGGCGTTCTGGGCATAGATACGCTCGCCCCAGGCCAGGGTGTGGCGGCGCAGCCTGTTGGCCGCGTCGTCCAGCCGGTCAAGGGCATCGGCCAGGACGCGCTTTGCCGGGTCGTCCAGAGGCTCGGCGCTGAGCTGGCCCGGCAGGGCATAGAGCAACTCGAGCACCTCCAGCCCTGCCACCGTGGCCGCGGATTCGTCCACCCTGGCCGGGTCGCCGGAGACGTGGGCGAGCGACAGGGCCGCGATCGCCTGAGCCTGCGCTTGCGCCACGCCGTCCACGCGCACGATCCCCGCGCTCTCGAAGCGGTGATCATCCACGGGGGCGACGCCACGCAAGCCGCGCCCCGGCTCATAGATCATGGTCAGCAGCAGCCGGCTTTCGGCCAGCACCCAGCCGGCAGCCCCCTGCAACACCGCCCAGCGCGCGAACCGCTCGGGGTCGGCGATCCCGCGCACGGTGGCATAGGCGCGCGCGAACTCGGCCGGCGTCCGCCCGCGCGAGTTCCAGGTCCACTCGGCGACAGCCATCACGTTGAACTCGTGAAAGCGGTTCGAGGGCACGGCATAGCCGATCATGCAGCGCAGCCCCTTGTCCACGAACTCTTGAGCGCGGTATTGGATGAACTGGGGCGCTGTCCAGGGGAACACGGTGCGCCAGCAGTGGGTGATCTGCGGGTATACTCCCAGCCAGCGCCCGCTCCGGGCATAGTCCTCGAGCAAGGGGTAGATCATCGGGGCGTGGGACGAGTCGTAGGTGCGCCCGCCGTCGTAATAGGTGATCCCCACGTCCTCCGGGGCCGCCGCGATCACCCGACCGTTGACGCGGTAACTCCCTTGGGTGGTGAGCAGGCGCAGACGGACGCCGGGGTGCCCGGGCTTGACCTTCGCAAAAGCGCCCACGATGGCCTGAACCTCCAGGCCGAAAGGCTCCTTGCCGGCGCAGCGAGGACAGTAGCAGGGCGCGGCATCCTCCGAAAGCCAGACCATGATGTCGCTGACGCCCTCGATCTCCGCCGCAGCCGCGAGCCAGCCGTGGATCAGCTCCTGTGTATCGGGGCTGGACATGCACAGGCCGGGCGTATAGTCGCTGGGCAAAGGCTTCGACGGATCAGGGGTGCTGAGGAGCTCCTTGCGGCTCATCAGGCCGGCGTAGCGCGAGACCTGCTCCAGGTGCAAGATGTAGGGTACCACCTTAACGCCCAGCTCCGCCCCGCGCCTGAAGAGCTCGCGCGGGATTTGCACGATCGGCACGCCCGCCCCGTCCACGGTGGCCTGCGCCCAGACCTCGACCGTGTTCAGCTTCCACTGCGACGTCCAGCCGATATCCTCAGCGACGTTGCCGCCCCACTGGCCGCGCTCCTCGAGATCGGGCCAGTCCACGATCCTGGCCAGGGGGATCTCCAGCTCGGTCTCCGGCGTGACGACGGCGGGAGGGCGCAGCAACTGCAAGTAGGTGCGCGCGGCGTAGAGCAACCCGCGCGGCGTGTTTGCCACCAGCAGCATCCCCCGCCCGCGCGG
>CAYZKS010000521.1:0-1603 GCA_964478725.1 uncultured Anaerolineales bacterium | reverse complement strand
CGCTATCGCTTGCGCACCAGGCGGATGTTATCCAGAAAGAGCACCAGCGGTTCAGTGCGCTGTGCCTTCGTCCCATAGGTGTACAGGTAGACCCGCTTGACGGTCCTCAGGTCGGCCTTCTCGGCGGCCTTGGTCAGGTCATGCAGGACAACGTCCTTGTTCCAGCCGGGTTTGAGTCGGAAGCCGAAGTGGTGAAGCCCCTGGTCGCCGTCGAGACGCGTCGTGAACGCCCACTGGTAGTAGTCCCACTTCCCCTCGTAGAAGACGTCGGCCACGAGGGCGGTGAAGCTGGACCAGTCTGTCAACTCGCCGCAACCGAGGGAGATACCCACGTCCACGGCTGCATCGGTCGGAGGGAATTCGACGCGCAGTGAGGCCAGACCGTCGCTGGCCCGCTCCGGCTCCTGACTCACGCGGGCCAGGCAGCCGTTGTTGGGGTTGAGTGTGGGCATGTCCTGCGGGCCCTCGAAGGAAGTGAGCAACTCGTCGTCGCCTGCCAGGATGAGCGTGCCGAACTTGTCCAGTTCGCCGTGGAAGCCGCGATAGAGCAGCGGCGACCACGTGGACAACTGCGAGGCCTGCGCGTCGGACTTCAGGTGGCGCGAGCGGCCGAAGTTGGCGACGATCGCCGCGCCTGGCTTCGGCTCGAACCCAATGGACTTGAGCGGCACTGCCATCTCGATTACCCAGGAGGTCGGGTTGGTCCTCACCGCTACAGCGGCGCCGCTGTCCCACGATCCGTCAGCCTTGAGCTGCCCTTCCAGGGTCTGGTAGGCGGTATCCACCCACGAGCCGGCGGGGTTGACGATGAACTGGTAGTAGGTTTTGCGGTCGCCACTGGGGTTGAGGAAGATCTCGCCCGCGCTGTCCCGCCAGGTGTCGGGATGGTCCTTGGGGCGCGGCTCGAACTTCATGTCACCGATCCGGTCCTCGAAGCACTCGAAGGCGAGGTAGAGCTTCTCCGGCGACCAAAGCGTCCGCACCGCGGTCTTCGCCTTGAGCGTCTCCATCTTATTCAGCGGGGTCAGATACAGCGGCTCAGCCGTCTTCCAGGCAGCCTCGTCGAGACCACCGTCAATGCTGACCGCTCCCTCAGCCACGGGCGTCGCCCGGTGGCGGATGCTCTCGGCCGTGATCATCGGCATGGCGCGCAGGTAGTCGAGCCGTTTCTCGACGAAGATCCGGGCCTTGTCCCGGTTCTGGGCGTCACCACGGCCGAACCCCGAGGTCTGGGGCACGAAGCTCTCCAGGTAGCTTGCCCAGTTGGAGGCATAGCGCGTCAGGCCCGCAGCGCGGTCGAAGGGGTACACCTCGCCCTGGCGGCAATACGCCTTGCGCAGACTGGGCTCCAAGTGCAGCAGGGCCGAGTCCACGGGAATCCGCTCGCGCTTGACCCGGGCCAGCCGCAGGGGATCGCCGACCACCGCAGCCTCAGCCGCGTCCAGGATCTTCTGCGCTGTGACGAAGAACTCCAGGTCCAGGTAGGCCTTGTAGTAGTCCTCGCGCCTCACGGTGATGAGCTTCCCCGGGCAGGCATTCTGGCGCCGCTCCAGGTACTCCATGAACTCCCGCATCTTCACGGCCGCCGGGCCGTAGTAGCCCG
>CAYZKS010000520.1:0-1604 GCA_964478725.1 uncultured Anaerolineales bacterium | reverse complement strand
CAACCTGGCTTGGACTCTCGACAGTCTGCTTGCCGGCGAGCCGGTCAACGTGGTGCGCGTTCCTGCCGATGTGGCACACTGGGCCAATCTGGCCTTGCAGAAGATGCTGGGAGCGAAGTGAAGATGGCACAGATGGAGACAGATGTCCTCATCCTTGGCTGTGGCATCGCCGGGGCGACTACTGCCTTGCGCCTAGCAGAGAACCAGAATCTGCACATTACCATCGTCACGCCCGAAGCGGACCCGCACGAGTCCAACACGTATCATGCCCAGGGTGGAATCATCTACCGCGGCGATGACGACTCTCCCGAGCTGCTGGTCGAGGACCTCGAACGCGCTGGGGATGCAATGAACAACCTGCGCGCGGTGAGTATTCTGGCGGAAGAAGGTCCGCCTTTGCTGCGCGAATGGCTGGTCGAGCGCCTGCACGTGCCATTTGACACCGCGGCGGGCAGAGGGTTGGAAGTGATCAAGGAAGCTGCGCATTCGACCGCGCGCATCCTGCACGTGGGCGACTACACCGGGCGCGCCATCCAGGAGAAGCTAGTGGAGGCCCTGCACGCCAGGCCCAACATTCATTTGGTTGCACGCTGCACCGCCGTCGATCTACTGACACCCTCGCACCATTCCCTCAATCGTGTGGCCGTCTACGACCCGCTCTCCTGCGTGGGTGCTTACGTGTTCGATCAGGCTACCGGCGGAGTGGATGCCTACCTGGCCAAGAAAACCGTTCTGGCTACCGGTGGTCTGGGTCGCATCTTCCTGCACACCACCAATCCGCCCGGGGCCCGCGGTGACGGGCTGGCCATGGCCTACAACGCCGGCGCGCGCATCATCAACGCCGAATACGTACAGTTTCACCCTACTGGCTTCTATTACGGTGACCACGTGCGCTTTCTGATCACAGAGGCCGTGCGCGGCGCTGGCGGGCGGCTGGTCGATGACCGCGGCCAGCCGTTCATGCAAAAGTACGCGCCAGAATGGAAAGACTTGGCACCGCGAGACGTGGTAGCGCGCAGCATCCACCATGAGATGCTCACTACCGGCAGCAAGTTCGTCTATTTGGACTTGAGGTCCTACCTTTCAGCCGACAAGATCAAGTCGCACTTCCCGGCCATCCATCAGAGGTGCCTCGAATTTGGCGTGGACATCACCAAGGACCTGATCCCAGTGGTGCCGGCGGCGCACTACTTCTGCGGCGGAGTATGGGTGGACGACTGGAGCCGTACCAGCATACAGAGCTTGTATGCAGTGGGCGAGGTCTCGTGCACTGGCGTGCACGGCGCGAACCGGCTGGGCAGCGCCTCTTTGCTGGAAGGGCTGGTGTACGGGCTGAGGACGGCCGACGATATCAGCCGCAACCTGGGCACACTGCAGATCAGCCCGAGCGACATACCGCCCTGGCACGATGAAGATCTAACTGAGATTGCCGACCCGGCGCTCATCAGCCAGGACATGGCCACGATTCAGAGCATCATGTGGAACTACGTAGGGTTGGTGCGCTCCACGCGGCGTCTCGACCGCGCCATCAGCGACCTGCGCAACCTGCAGATTGACATTGCACGCTTCTATGCCAGTACCAAACTCTCGGATGGGCTGATCGG
>CAYZKS010000519.1:0-1606 GCA_964478725.1 uncultured Anaerolineales bacterium | reverse complement strand
TATGAGCAGGCGCTGGGGATCGCGCGCGAGATCGGGGACCGGCGCGGGGAGGGCACGGACCTGGGCAACCTGGGGTTGGCGTACGCGGCGTTGGGCGAGACGCACAAGGCAATCGAGCACTATGAGCAGGCGCTGGGGATCGCCCGCCAGACCGGCGAGCGGCCGAACCAGGCCATCATCCTCGAGAACTTGAGCAAGGTCCACGAGGAGCTGGGCGACCTCGCGCGCGCCCTGGACTGCCAGCGCCAGGCGGTGGCCATCTGGGAAGAGCTGGGGCACCCGCGGCTGAAGGAAGGGCGGGAGCGGTTGGAGAGGCTGGAAGGGAAGAAGGATGGTTAACAGTTGGCAGTTGTCAGTTTGCCTCAGTCCTGTCGTCCTGAGACAGGGCAGTTGTCATCTTGCAGTTGGCCGTGGATTCACACATGCTGGTATTTCACCCAAGGAGCAGTGTGACGGCAGAAGGTCACGTGTGGCCCGCGTTCGAATGGGATGACGAGCTGATCCGCTACGTGCACGCGCGTGGGCTGGCGATGCGGCGGGAAATGCGCGCACGACCCGACGACGAGGAGCAGTTGTGCAGGCTGGTCGGCTCGCTCAATGCGTTGGAGGAAGCGCTCGGGTACACTCGATTCTTCTGGTATCTGCTCCGGTTCGCGCGTCAGATGCATGATCGCGGCGCCGAAGCGTCTGCTCTCTTCTCTCTGGGATGCGCCTACCAGGCCTTGGCCCAGGTGCGCCGGCAACTCGAGTCCTGGGCGCGCCCGGCGCGTATGCAGAGGGACAGCGCCGGCCACCCGACGCAAGCCGCTGACCCGGCGGGTCGAAATGCGTTGCGCGCGTACCTGACTCAGACCCGCTGCGCCATGGAGTGCTTTCAGCAGGCCGTGGCGATGCATCAAGAACTGGGGAAGCGGCGTGGGCAGGCGTTGGACCTGCAGCATCTGGCCCTGGCTCACGCTCACTTGGGCGACACGGACGAGGCAGTCCGTCATCTGGGGCGTGCCCTGGAGCTCACGCCCGATACCGGCTCGCTGGGATTCGCGGCTCACTCGCTGCAGTGCGCCAGCCAGTTCAACAGCGAGGTGTCCGACGTGCCCCGGGCCCTGTCCTGCCAGCGCGTGGCTGTGTTCATCCTGGAGCGTCTGGGCGACGAGCGCCTGCAAGAAGCCCGCGAGCGCCTGGCGCTCCTGGAAGGCAACCCGCCCACCACGCCGAGCACAGGCAAGACATAACATTGAGGGTTATTGTGCCGAGCAACTACGCCGCATGCGGCGCGCAGGACATAACCCGCCAACAGCAACTGCAAACTGACAACTGCCAACTGCAAACTGACAACTGATAGCGGCGGGCTGGTGTTCGCCTCCTGGCCGGCCGTCGTGCCCATGCTGGCCCACGTGGGCCTGATCGCGTACCGCACGCTGAACGAAGAGCGCGTGCTGTTCGCCGAGCTGCCGGGCTACCCGGAGTACGCGCAGAAGGTCAAGTACCGCTTCTTGCCGGGGGTGTGGTAGGGGACAGGTAACCGGTTACCGGTTTCCAGTTGCCGGTCAGTGAGTCGCACGTACGGCCAGCCGCTGGCAACCTGCTTGAGCAGGTTGCCCCTATC
>CAYZKS010000518.1:0-1609 GCA_964478725.1 uncultured Anaerolineales bacterium | reverse complement strand
ACTTTTCCGTGCACGACCCGGCCTGCGGCACGGGCGGCTTTCTGATCGGCGCGGCCGAGTGGCTGCTGCGCGAAACGCGCGGGCAACTGGCGCGCGAGGACCAGCAGCGCCTGCGCCGTGGGACGTATTCGGGCGTGGAGCTGGTGCAGGAGACGCGCCGCCTGGCGTTGATGAACCTGTACCTGCACGAGATCGAGGGCGCCATCCGCTACGGGGATTCGATCGCCGAGGGCGATTCCAAACGCTACCACGTCATCCTCACCAATCCGCCCTTTGGCACCAAGGGGGCGGGCGAGGTGCCGCAGCGCGACGACTTCTCTGTGGCCACCTCCAACAAGCAGCTCAACTTTATGCAGCACGTGCTGAGCGTGCTGCGCCCGGGCGGGCGCGCCGCCATGGTGCTGCCCGACAACGTGCTGTTCGAGGAGCACGCCGGGCGCGACGTGCGTCGCCTGCTGCTGAGCGACTGCCAACTGCACACCATCCTGCGCCTGCCCGTGGGCACGTTCACCCCCTACTCCACCGGGGTCAAGGCCAACGTGCTCTTCTTCCGCAAGGGCTTGCCCAGCGAGGAAGTGTGGGTCTATGACCTGCGCACCAACGTGGACAAGGTCACCAAGGGCCATCCGCTGAGCCCCGAATACTTTGCCGAGTTCGTGTCCGCCTACGGGCCGCGCCACACCCCGCACGCAGGCGAACGCCAGGAGAGCGAGCGCTTCCACTGCTTCACGCGCCCCGAGCTGGCCGCGCGCGCCGACAACCTGGACCTGTTCTGGCTCAAGGATCAGGACCTGCAGCAGGGCGACGAGCTGCCCGACCTGCAGGACTGGGTGGGCCAGATGGGCGCGATCATCGAGGAGCTGCAGTCGGCGTTGGACCAGGTAACGGCACTGCTCGGCAATGGCAACAACGGAGGCAGCGCGTGATGGAGCGGTATCCGCTGCCGAGCGATTGGGTGTGGACGACGCTCGGACAGAAGGTTGAGATAGGCTCCGAGCAGATTCTGCCCTCAAGCTGGCCAGATCGGGAGTTCAACTACCTGGCTCTCGAAAACATCGAGCCCGGAACAGCTAGGATAACTAGCTTCGCTCCCACGCGTGGTTCCGAGATCAGGAGCACCAAGTTCAAGTTCACTGAGAAGCATGTACTCTATGGAAAGTTGCGGCCCTACCTGCGAAGGCGGTCGCGCCCGATTTTGAAGGCATTGCAGCCACCGACTTGCTGCCGCTGAGGCCAGAGCCTAGCCATTTGGATCGCCACTTTCTCATGTGGTGGTTGCTGTCGCCGGACATTCTCGAATACGTGATGCTGAAACAGACTGGCGTGAAGATGCCGCGCCTGCGGTCGGGCGATCTGAAGCAGATGCCGCTTCCCCTTCCTCCATATCGGCAGCAGCTGCGCATCGTCGCCAAGCTCGAAGCCCTGCTGGACGAAGCACGCCGCACGCGCGAGGCCCTGCAGCGCATCCTGCCGCTGGTCAAGCGCTTCCGCCAGTCCGTGCTGGCGGCAGCCTTCCGCGGCCAGCTCGCGCCCCAGGACCCCCACGACGAGCCTGCCACGGCGTTGCTGGAGCGCATCCGCGCCGAGCGCCGCCAGCGCTGGGCCGCGC
>CAYZKS010000517.1:0-1616 GCA_964478725.1 uncultured Anaerolineales bacterium | reverse complement strand
GTATTCGCCCACCAGCGACCAGCACACGATTAGCTCTACGTCGCCGGCGCCGACCGGCTCGCTGGAGCTGGCCGTGGAGCCGCTGGCGCTGGCACTGATCGCCGGCGCCACCTTCATCGCGCGTGGCTTCGCCAAAGACCCGCGCTACCTGGGACAGCTCATCGCCAAAGGCATCCAACACCGCGGCTACGGCCTGATCGACGTGTTGCAGCCGTGCGTCACGTTCAACAGGGTCAACACCTACGACTGGTACTCCGAGCGGGTCTACAAAGTCGAGGAGCAGGCCGGCTACGACCCGACCGACAAGGCCAAGGCGCTGGAGCTGGCGCAGCAATGGGGTGAGCGCATCCCAATCGGCATCATGTATCAGGTGCAGAAGCCGACCTATGACGAACAGGTGCCGGCGCTGGCCGCCGGTCCACTGGTGAGGCAAGGCATCGAGCGCGACCGCGCCGCGCTGGAGGCAATCAAGCAGGAGTTCGTATGAACCACTGAATCGCTGAACACACTGAAGACACTGAAAGTAGGTCACGCTTGCTGTCAATGCTAGTAGGGTTTTACCCCCTAGATGTGCTCATTAACAACTTACCCCTCCTGGAAGGTGACTGGGTTGCCGTGGATGGACGATGCTGGTAAATCGTTCTTGTCACTGAGAGTGACAGGAGCGTATACCATGAGCTTGAAAACCACGGTTGATATGCGTCATCTGTATACTGCGTTTGCGCCTGGAGCACCCTGGTTGGGGGCCGCGCTCGATTCTGGCAGCCCTGCAGGAGCGCCCAACGCTCAAGGGGCTGCGAAAGCCGAAGAGAGCAAGCATCGGGCGCTATATACACCAGTGGCCTCGCTTGAGACGAGACGCCAAAAGGCCTAAGGTGCACCATCCACGTCCCGATCAGCCTACCGCAGTGCATCAGCGTTGGCAGATCGATTTCAAGACATGTACCCATCCGGCCAGGCAAGCCGACTGATAATGCGGAGGTCGAGCGCTGCCACCACACACTTATGGAGTACGCCGTGATCGCCAGAAATGGCCCTCCGAACATCGCTCAACTGCAGATGGCACTAGACCAGGCAGTCTATCAAATGGCTTACATCCTGCCCTTCAATGCTGATGGCTGCAAAGGCCAGCCTCCCGTCATGGCTCACCCTGAGGTGTTACTGCACCCGCGACCGTATGCACCAGAACTGGAATTAAGCCTGTTCGACCTGACGCGCGTGGATGCTTACTTGGCAACGTTCACCTGGCGACGTCTAGCTAATATGAACCCGGTGACGACAATAAGCCAATCGCAGGCCGTCCAGCCCGCGGGCTGGACGCCCAAACGCTGTTGGGCCTCGACTGTGGCCCACAACAACTGCCGTTGCCTCTATAGCTCAACGAAGGGGTAGATTGTTAATGAGCACATCTAGGGGGTAAAACCCTACTAGCATTGACAACAAGCGCGACCTACTGATTTCGCCAAGGCGAGGAGCGAGGCAGCCTCAGATGCCGAGCCGATTGCATCGTAGGGCCGTTAGCATCTGAGGATGCGAACTCCGCGGGCACTCGCTCACGTTTCACTCCTCACGTTTCACGTCTCATCTTGACGGGCGTGCGCAGGGCGCCCCCTACT
>CAYZKS010000516.1:0-1621 GCA_964478725.1 uncultured Anaerolineales bacterium | reverse complement strand
GGGATCAGCTTCTCCCAGGCGCGCGATGCAGCGATGCCACTGGTGAGGCCGGCGCGGTTGACGGCAGCGAAGAGGTTGTCAGTGGCCATGAGCCGCACCTGGTCATAGCCGGGATCAAACAAGGGAGCTTTGTTGATCTCGGACCGCGCGCCGCTGAGCAGGACGGTCCAGGTGGTAATGGAGCCAGTTGCGTGACGCAGCAACATCGTGGCGTGCGCGCCCTGACGGCGCAGGCTCTCCAAATACGGCATCTTGGATGAGGCATCGAAGCGCAAGCCGTCTACCACCACGAGTACCACCTGTGAGGTCAGAGGGCGGCTGCTGTCCCCGGTGGGCGCCAGCGTGCCTTTCAGGGGCGACGTATAGCCGTAAATCGAGCCCACCAGGGCTGTGACCAATTGGTAGGCAGCCGCAGCAGTGGCCAACAAGGCAATCATGGCTGCCAGAACGAAGCCAACTCTTCGCATGACTTCTCCCGGGTGCGAAACTGCAGGCTAGACTCTGATGCTCAGAGCAGCGGGTATGATAGCGAACGTGGCGGGGGCTTCTCCCACCAGCTCACCTTCAGCCTGGATGAACATGCGCTGCTTGGCCTCGACATGCACCTGCCTGGCCTGGAAAGAGGCGATCTTGGGGTGGGTCAGGTGCGTGCCGTTGTAGACTCGCGGGACGTTGAGCAGGAACTCGAGCTTGCCCAGGTCTTTGAGGATGACCACGTCAAAGATGCCGTCATCTGCGGCGGCCTTGGGCCCGATCCACATGCCGCCGCCAAAGTACTGCCCGTTACAGATGACGACCGAGTTGTAGCGTCCGCTCATGGTTTGCCCATCGTAGGTCAGGGTCACATCCTTGTTCGCATATGAGAAGAGGGTGAGCGCCAAGCTGGTAAGGTACGGGATGGTCCCGCTGATACGCTTGCTCATGCGGTTGACCCGCACGCATACTTCGCTGTCGAAGCCCATGCCGGCGACGTTCACGAAGCAGCGTGTGATGGGCTTGCCGTCCCGCAGGCAACGGATCTCACCGACGTCCACGCGGCGAACGTTCTGGCCGAGAATGCAGCGCACGGCCTCTACGGGATCTCGCGAGATGCCCATGAAGCGCACAAAATCGGATCCCGTGCCGCTGGCGATGATGCTGAGCGTGGCGTGCGGGTTGGGCTGCCCGCCCACGATCAGTCCATTCACAGTCTCGTTCACAGTGCCGTCGCCGCCCAGCGTGACAAAGTCGCGGAATCCGGCCTCCAGGGCGCTGCGGGCAATCTCGGTGGCGTGACCCTGGTGCTGGGTCATCTCGGCGTCGAACTGCAGGCCGCCCTTGAGCAGAAGCTCCTGAAGTTGCGGCCACAGCTTGATGGCCTTGCCCCCCGATGCGACCGGGTTGACGATCACCTTGGTCTTGGTGGAATTCATGCTCCCTCCCGTGGAATGGGATGCAGGATGGCGGGCCAGTGCTGGCCAGGCGCTCGCCATTCTACCACACTGCCCCAGGGGAGGCAACTCCGCAGGCGGAGCTGGTGGGTCCCGGGCACCCGACGTGCCACCTGGATGCAGAGCGGGCGGATTGGCCAAGTTGACAATCGCGCAAAAAAGACTATAGTGGAATGAGCGCTTGCTCATAT
>CAYZKS010000515.1:0-1631 GCA_964478725.1 uncultured Anaerolineales bacterium | reverse complement strand
AACGTCGACCGTAGGAGGCGCAAAGCGCGCCTCCCCTACATCCCGGATGAGCCTGAACTGCAGAGTGGACTGCAGCACCCGCCCTATGGCGCTCATGACCTCTGGGTCGCCGACAACCAAGGGGCGACAGCGCTGGTAGGTTGCCGAGTCCTGGAGGGCTTTGACCGTCAGCTCCGGGCCAATACCCGCCGGATCGCCCATACAGATTGCGATGATCGGACCATCCATTCGTCTACCCTCACGATGTCGACAAGAGCCACCGCTCGAGTCGCTAGTGCACAATCAGGCAGCCTTTTCGGTGACAGTGAGGTGCGACTCATGATCACAGCCGAAGTGAGCACAGATCCGGTTGGCCAGTTCCTGCGCCGAAAGCAGACCGGCTGGCTCTACGACCTTGCGCTTGCCGTGAACCCAGTGCGGTTCGATGCGGTTGAGCCACGGGCTCTTGATGGGCAGGTAGCAGGCCACGATTCGCACCCCTTGACCTGTCCGGCGTACCTCGCGATTGTGTGCCCGCAGCCAAGCGCGCACTTCTTTGCTGATGTGCCAGGAAGCGTTGTCCCAGATCATGAGCAGCACCTTCTTGCCCAGCTGCTGCAGTTTCTCGCAGCACCAAGCCAGGTATTGTGTGGTCACGGCACTGACCGGACGCTTCTCCACGAAACGCAGCCAGACCTGTTCCGGCAGGGTCTCGGGCGCCGCAGGGCAGGAGACCAACAGACCGTAGCAAGCCAGTGCCTTGCGGTCGGGATCATCCTTGGCTGCGGTCTGTTCGATCAGTCGCAGTGCCCTACCCTCCTCAGCCCAGGCGTGCAGACTCGGGTGCGTCAGCCGGCTCCACCAAACCTCATCCTGGAAGCCCAAGGCATACTCCGGATGGCGGTTAGCCAGCGAAATCAGTCGGTCCCGGTCGTTTTTTTTCGCACATACTCCGGATCAGGACTGGTGATCCACTTCTTGGCTCGCTTCCAGCCCACACCCAGCCGCTGCAATGCCGTCCGCACCGCTTCCCGGCTGACTCGTTGCGGCGTCAGGCCTTGCTCGAAACTGACCTTAGCCGCCAACTCCAGCGTCCACAGGCTGGTTTCCTGGCCAAAGTTGCGCGGACTCTGGTGCAGTAGCGCCCGCAACGCCTCCGCCTGGTCCGCATCGAAGCCACGTTCGATGGTGTGCGGCACCGGTGAGCCGGGTGTCAAACACTCCAGGCCCACTCGGTTGAACGCGTGGATCGCATTCAGAGCCGTGTCGGTGTCACAGTCGAACTCGGCCCCAATCTGTGAGGCGCGCTTGCCGCTGGCGCTGGCTAACAGAATCTGGCAACGTCGCAGCACAAAGGCGTCACGCGAGCGCAGTCCGGCCTTCAGGGCTGCTCGTTCATCATCCGTCAGTTGTCGTACGTATATTGGTGCTCTTGCCATGTACAGCATTGTACCACACCGACTACCATGTCTGCAAGTGCACTAGTGACCCTGGCAGCGAACTGGATCGTGGCCCCACCTCTGATGTGGCTCCTGGCCCGCATCTTCATCCCCGAGCCAGAATACCGCGCCGGGCTGATCCTGCTTGGCTTGGCGCCATGCACGGCCATGGTGCTGTTCTGGATCTACTTTGCCAAAGGCAATCTGGTGCAG
>CAYZKS010000514.1:0-1637 GCA_964478725.1 uncultured Anaerolineales bacterium | reverse complement strand
TTCCACACCTGAGTGCCTCCTTTGGTAAGCGCCTTTGACATGATGTCATGACTGCTCGCACATCGTTGCTATTCAGTATAGCACGCAATCCGCCAGTTGCCCAAGTTGGCTTCTGTTACCTAAGCTGCAGCATACCATTGCCACCCAATTCTCATAAACTGACCGCTCGAGACCAGCACCCTATGCTCCCCTTGGCGCCTTCGATGCTGGGTACTGACTACGTCACCCCGGACACAGCCAGCAGCATGGCGAGCGCCGCACACCGTGGCTGATGGCCACTCGCCCAAAGGAGATGAGAGCATGCAACACGAGATCACCACCCCGTCCCCACTGCTCGATCCGCAAGGGAACCTGACTCAAACCGGCTGGGCGCGCCAGCCGTACCTGGACTGTAACCTGGAGAACGCACGCTTCTATAGCGTGAGGCCTGCTCAGTTTCTGCGCATGAAGCGTTGGGACTACTATGGCATCACCACGCCCGATCTGTTCTTCTCGGTCACCCTCGCTCACCTGGGCTATGCCGGCATGGTCTTCCTCTACACCGTCGACTTTCGCACAGGCGAATTGGTCGAAGAGACCCTGCTGGTGCCTCTGGGGCGTGGGATCGAGCTGGCGCGCAACAGCACTGCCGGCGACTGCCACTTTGACAACGGCAGGGTTCGCATGCACTTTGTTCTCGACGGTGAATTGCGGCGGGTGCAGGCAAGTTGGCCATCGTACAACAAGGGCGAGGGCATCGCCTGCGACCTGACGCTGCGCTGCCCGCCAGAGCACGAATCCATGACCATCGTCATCCCAATCGGCCGGCGCCGCTTCTACTACAACCGCAAGCTCAACTGCCTTCCCGCCGAGGGCTGGATCCGTCGCGGGCAGTGCCAGGTGGAGCTGAGCCCCGAACGTGACCTGGGCAACATGGATTGGGGACGCGGCGTTTGGGAGTATCGCAGCTTCTGGGTATGGGCCAGTGCCTCGGGCTTCCTGCCAGACGGGGGTACGCTGGGCCTCAATCTGGGTTATGGCTTCGGAGACACAAGCGCCGCCACGGAGAACTGCTTCGTCCTCAACGGGCGCGTGAACAAGCTGGAGCAGGTGAACTTTGACTACGACCCGCACGACTTTTTGCGACCGTGGACGATGCTCTCGCCCGACGGGCGCCTGGACCTGCGCTTCGTGCCCTTCAAGGAGCGCGTGGCGCGCAGCGATGTGCCCATGATCCACAGCGAGGTGCACCAGCAGTTCGGTCGCTACAGTGGCGCCCTGCGCACCGACGAGGGCCAAGAACTGCAGATCCGAGACCTGATCGGCTTCGCCGAAGAGCACCACGCGCAGTGGTAAACCCTGGCTGCGGAGCTGAGAGCAAGCCGCAAACGTGCAGGCGCCTCGGACGGCTTCTGAGAAGCCTCTGCCTGCTGGAAGATGAGGGCAGGTTTACTTCTGCTCCCGCCACTGATGCTCTGGTTCTTGCAGGAAAGGCTCCGTGACACCCGACAGCAGGGCTTCGGCTTCTGGAATCAACTCGTTGTAGAAGCGATTGGCCACCTCGAAAAAGCCATGCCACTGCACATAGTCCGGACCCATCATGGCCGCGCCATGCCGCGCGCGCCGCCCCTCGTGGTGCCAGAGCAAGTAGTAGGTCC
>CAYZKS010000513.1:0-1637 GCA_964478725.1 uncultured Anaerolineales bacterium | reverse complement strand
GGCGGCCGATCCGGATGTTATCATCCTGAGCGCCGACCACACGCCCGGCGCCAACGACGCCCCAGCCAAGCTGAAGGACCTGCGCGGCAATGAGATGTGGCGCGGCGTAAAGGCCGTCAAGGACGGGCGCGTCGCGCTCGTTGAGAGCGATACCGTGCTGCAGTCGGGTCCACGCCTCTACGAGGGCCTGGCGGCCCTGGCGCACGCGATCCATCCGAACCTGTTCGGAGCCAACACGACGCAGCAGACGCGGAAATGAGTCGCGGGTGTATGCGCCGTCCAGCGCACGGGTCCCGCGACCTCAACGGCGAACGGCTTGGCGGGGGATGAACCCCCGCCTACAACCGCCGGCGGCGCACAGGTCCCCGCCTGCAACGGCGAACGACAACGACCGCGCAGGCTGATGGTCATGCAGAAAATAACTTGACGCTATGCGCGGCGGTGACTATGCTGGGGCCGACCCTGAGAGCGCCAGGGAGGTACCCCTGATGGCATGGCCCCAGCAGCAGGTTGATGAGCTCGCCTATGCCGCACACCACCACCCCACGCCCGGCGTCCGAATCAAGGTGCTGGCCGTGCGGGCCGTGGCGATGGGCCGCACGCGCACCGAAGCTGCCGAGTTCTGCGCCACGACGCGCCAGAGCGTCGCCGATTGGGTCAAGCGCTATCAGGCCGGTGGCGTCGAGGCGCTCATGATCGCCCCCGGCCGCGGGCGCAAGTCGCACATCGACGAGCAGCAGTTGGTCGACTATGCCCTGCAGAGCCCGCGCAACTTCGGCATTGGCCGCAGCCGGTGGCGGATCAAGGACTTGGCCCAGGCGGTTCCCACCCTCGAGGGCATGAGTCTATCGGGCGTTTGGCAAGCCCTGAAACGGTGCGGCTTGCGCTACAAGCGGGGCCAGCCGTGGTGCCTGAGCCCCGACCCCGCGTACGAAAAAAAAAGACAGGTGATCGCTGCGGCTCTGGAGCACGCCCGGCGCTACCCCGGAACGGTCGTGGCGGTGTTCCAGGATGAGGCGAGCTTTTACCGCCAGCCCAGCCAGGCTGGGCTGTGGGGCTGGGTGGGACGGCTCCAGCCGCACATGAAGTGGAGCCACCGCTCGAACACCCTCGTCCGGGCTGCCGCTTGGCTCGATGCCCTCACCGGCTGCATCGGGGTGCTCCAAACCAAGAAGATCGACGTGAAGCACCTGCTCAGATCGTACCGGGAACTGCTGGAGGCCTATCCGGACGCACTGATGATCTACGTGATCCAGGACAACTGGCCGGTGCACCTGCACAAGACGGTGCTCGAGTTCCTGGCGGAGCACCCGCGACTGCAGTTGTGCCTGCTGCCGACGTACGCACCGCGGCTGAACTCGATTGAGAAGCTGTGGCGCTGGACGCGTCAGAAGCTGTGCCACGCGCACCCCTTCTGCGACGACTTCAACGAGTACAAGGCCCAGTTGGCCGAGTGCTTCGTGGAGGCCCAGCACCAGCCGGCAGAGATCGGCCACTACTGCGGCTTGGACAGCCTGGCTAGCGGAAAGATATTTTCTGCATGACCATCAGCAGGCCAGCCTCAGGCACGGTCCGCGTGGAGGGCAAAGAGGTGGGGAGGGCAGGCTCCGCGGCGGGGGCGTCCAGCACGTCCATGG
>CAYZKS010000512.1:0-1639 GCA_964478725.1 uncultured Anaerolineales bacterium | reverse complement strand
TCAAGTCGCGCATCCTGTTCGAGCAGATGATGGGCCGCGGCACGCGCCGCTGCGATGAGATCGGCAAGACGCACTTTACAGTGTTCGACGCCGTGGGGCTGCTGGACTACTTTGCACACGCTTCGGGTTTCACCACCGACCCGCCCGAGAAAGCGACGCGCACGCTGTCCGAGATCATCCAGGACATCTACGACAACCGCGATCGCGACTATAACGTGCGCGTGCTGGTCAAGCGCCTGCAGCGCATCGCCAAGGATGTTTCTGCCAAGGGGCGCGCGGACTTTCAACGCTTTGTCGCCGGCGGTGACGTAGCCGCCTTTGCCGCCGACCTGCCGCGCGCCCTCGAGCACGACTGGGCTGCTACCATGAAGCTGCTGCGCGCTGCGGATTTCCAGGCGCTGCTGCGCGATTACCGGCGCTCCAGCCAACCGTTCCTCATCGCCGAATCGGTGGAGGACTATGTCAGCTCCGGCTACCTCATCCACACCTCCGACGGCAAGAGCGTGCGGCCGGACGACTACCTGGCCGCCTTTGAGCGCTTTGTGCAGGAGAACCCCGACCATATCGAGGCCATCGGCATCCTGCTGGAGCGTCCTGCCGGCTGGCGCACCGAGGCCCTGCGCGAGCTGCGCCAGAAGCTGCAGGCGCGCCCGGAAGGCTTTACCGAGAGCAACCTGCGCCGCGCCTACCAGCACGAGCTGGCCGACATCATCTCCATCGTCAAGCACGCGGCGCGCGGCGAGCCGTTGCTCTCGGCCGAGGAGCGCGTTGACCGCGCCATGTCGCGCGTGCGCGCGGGCAAAGTGTGGACGCTGGAGCAAGAGCGCTGGCTGGACCTGATCCGCAACCATCTGATCCAGAACCTGGCCATCACCCAGGAGGATTTCGACTTGATCACCTTCGCCCAGGCCGGCGCCACCTGGGGCCGCGTCAACCGCGACTTTCAGGGAGGACTGGAGGCCGTGCTGGCGCAGGTGAACGAGGAGATGGCGAGGTGAGGCTGTCAACGGACCCTTGAACGGACTAACGGACGTGCCGAGCCAGCCGTCTTTCCGTTTGTCCGTTGGAGCGTCCGTTGACAGTGCATTGCTGCAACGGAGGCATGCTTGGACGTCGTACAAACGCTGTGGGGCTTCTGCAACACCCTGCGCCACGATGGCATCGGGTACGGAGATTACATCGAACAGCTCACCTACCTGCTGTTCCTGAAGCTGGCGGACGAAAAGGGCCTGCCGGTGCCCGCGGGCTACGACTGGGCGGGGCTGCGCCAGCGCTCGGGCACGGACCTGCTCGACCACTACCTGGACACGCTGCGACGCCTGGGGCGCGAGCCGGGACTGCTGGGCGACATCTTTGCCGGTTCGCTGTCCAAGTTCCGCGAGCCTGTCAACCTGAAACGCCTGATCGGACTGATCGACGACATCGAGTGGAGCGCGTTGGACGTGGACCTGAAGGGCGAGGCCTACGAGGGCCTGCTGAGCAAGTACGCGGCCGAGCAAAAGGGCGCCGGACAGTACTTTACCCCACGACCGTTGATCCGCGCCATCGCGCAGTGCATGCGGCCGGATCTGCGCGAAGCGCCCGACTTTTCCGTGCACGACCCGGCCTGCGGCACGGGCGGCTTTCTGATCGGCGCGGC
>CAYZKS010000511.1:0-1658 GCA_964478725.1 uncultured Anaerolineales bacterium | reverse complement strand
TACCTATCTGGAGGCTAATCTTGAGAGTATAGAATCGCTGAGTGATGGCGAGCTGGCTGTGTTGAAATATGATGGCGGCCATTGGCACGGCGGACGATGACTTGCGCGATGTGAGGAATAGGGGCAGTACCGAGCTTGGCGTTTGGTGAGCAGCATCGGGGACACCTCAAGAGGTCGCCAGTGGCATCGGTGCAGAACCGGAGGTGATAGGGTGCAAAGCCTGTGGAAGTGGCTGATCGGCGAGCCCGGCGCAGGCTGGGCCGCTGCCATTGCCGCTCTGGTGGGCTTGGTACTGATGCGGGCTCAACAGAGGCGGCGAAAACGGCTAGACCTGCCTACCGAAAGTTCTTGGGGTACGATCACGATGGGACATAGTCTTTGAGCTCCTCCAGGCGCGCTCTGAGCGCTTGGGCTGTGAACGCCCAGTTGAAGGGGCGTGCCGTGTGTTGATAGTAGCCTTGAAAGTCCAACAGTCGCTCGGCCAAATAGTCTGCGTCTCTGATATCCAACGGTGTCAGGACCTTGCGTTGCACAATCGAGAAGTAGATCTCGATCTGGTTCAGCCAACTGGAATGCGTCGGCAAAGCCACAGTCACAGTGTTCGCATATTGCGCTTGCAGGCGCGCTGGGAAGGTGTTGGGATGATGGGCACTGCCCCCATCCACGATCCAGAAGACGCGCGCGGCACTGCGGTACGGTTCCTGCTGCATCACCAGGTCCACAAGCTCGGCGAACGTGGCGATGCAGGTGTTGGGCGCCACGCGGCCGAAGATGCGTCCGCGCTGGACGTCCCACGCCGCGTGGTAGGCGACCGTACCGTGACGCACATACTCGAACTCCACGCGTTGCGGGTAGCCCGGTGCAGCTGGCTGGCCCGTATGACAGCGCTGCAGGACCTGCACGGTCTTCTCGTCGGCCGAGATGACGTAGTCGCCTGGTCCCAAAGGTTCGTCGTGCCACACACCGGCATACAGGTCGAGCACCCGGCAGGCCTTGGACACGAACTCCGGATCGCGCGGGTACAGCCAGTAGCGATAGCGCCACGGCTTCAGCGCGTTCTGGTTCAGGATGCGGGCCACTGTGCTGGCGCTCAGTTGCGGCAGGTCCGCTTCGCGTCGGACGATGGGCAGCAGATCGTGGATCGAAAAGCGGCTCAGCGGCAACTCGTGTTGGTGCAGCGTCTCGCAGACCACCGCCACCACTTGAGTTTGCATCGGTACCGTGTAGGTGCGGGGGCGACCGCCGCGCGGCAGGTCCCGCAAGGCATTCAGCGCGCCTTCCGCACGCCGTTCCAGGAAACGCCGCCGCTGGTTCAAGACCGTCTGTTCACAGCAACCCAGCAACTTGGCGGTCGCAGCAATGGTCTTGCGGTCGTTGGCCAACACGATGATCAGGATGCGCACTACGAAGCGCGCGGGAACTGTTCCGCTGCGCTGGGCCTGGCGCAGTTCCCGTTTCTCCTGGCCCGTCAAAGTGATGTTATGCTTGTAAGGTACGTTAGGTATGCGTCTCAGCCTCCACTCAAGGTGCTGAAGCATACCCCAGAAACTTATGAAGTGCAGGTCTAGCGATTCAGTATACTACGGGGCAGAGCCTCAATGGCGTGATCGCATGTCTCTAGGATTACCGCAAGGAGGTAAGGTGATGACGATCAAGGA
>CAYZKS010000510.1:0-1659 GCA_964478725.1 uncultured Anaerolineales bacterium | reverse complement strand
ATTCGCTCTGTGTTCTGGAGGGTGCCAATACGTTTCCAGAGGAATTCCAGGCGCAATGAACAACATGCGTGTGGGCTTGGTCGTGTTCGGAGACATTGATTACGGGCTGGACCTGGCGAGCCTGCTGCGTCAGGCTGGGCTTGCTGTTTCGCTCTACACGTCCCTCAAGTCCCTCGTGATACTGACGGGCAGCACTGACCAGGCGGAGAGGTCTATTCGCGAATCGGAGCTACTGCCCTCTGGCGTCAACCTGCGAGTGTTCAGGTTCCCGCGCATGCGGGACCCACGTTCCTTGTTCGTGATTCGCCGACTCTGCCGGGCAATGCGCGAGGATCGGGTTGACTTGGCGCACATTCTCTTCGGGCCCGCCGAGATCTGGGTCGCTGTTCTGGCGAACCTGCTGCGAGCCATGCCCGTGGTCTCGACGATGATCGTGCCCAAGCCGAACGTCGGCGACCGGGTGCCAGCCCCCGTCCAGTTGGCCATCAGCCGGCTGCTTGCTTGGGGGTCGGATGTGATCATTGTGAACGGCACGGACCAGGTGGAGCTGGTTCAGCGTCTCTACGGCGTGTCGCCGGCGCGCACCGAGTACGTGCCGCTGGGAGCGCGCAGCACCGCTGCACGCTGGCCTGGACGCCAGAACCCAGAAGAGCCTGGCAGCATCCTATTCTATGGCAAAGTACAGCCGCGCAAGGGCTTGGAGTACCTGGTGCGCGCCCAGCCCCTGATCGCGCGCCAGGTTCCGCAAGCGCGCATTGTCATCGCCGGCCAGGGCGAAGACCTGGATCGCTGCAGGCAGTGGATCGAGGACAGTGCAGGCTTTGAGATCCACGAGGGCTTTGTCAGCACCGGCGCCTCGAAGGCCTTTTTCGAGAGGGCTTGCGTGGTGGCCCTCCCCTACCTCTCGGCTTCGACCAGTGGGATCCTGGCAACGGCCTACGTCTTCGGCAAGCCCGTCGTGGCCACGAACGTGGGCTGCCTGCCGGAGTATGTGGAGGACGGCGTCACGGGCCTGCTGGTGCCGCCCCGCGACTCTGAACGACTGGCCGAGGCTTTGATCCGCATTCTTCAGGATGATGCCCTGCGCCATAGCATGGGAGAGAACGGGAGGCGCTGGGTGGAAGCCGTCCAGAAGCAGGTTGTGGTTGAGACTCTGAGAGTGTACCAGAAGGCAATCTCGAAACACAAGGAAGCGTAGGGAAAGTGCTAGCAGGGTTGTGATGCGCGAGCTCAGACCAGTGTCGGGACAGCGGGACAAAGTTCTATCATGCGAGCGGTATGGGCACTGTGCTCGCTGAGCAAGGCAGGAGGCATAGGCAATGCAGACTACAACACGTGTTTTGGTAACAGGGGCTGGTGGCTTCATCGGTCATCACCTGGTGACGCTTCTGAAGCAACAAGGGTATTGGGTTCGGGGCGTTGACCTCAAGTACCCTGAATTCGGTGACACCGAGGCGGATGAGTTTGAGATACTTGACTTGCGGCGCTGGGAGAACTGCCTGCAGGCCACTGAAGGAGTGGATGAACTCTACGCCCTGGCTGCAGACATGGGTGGCATGGGGTTCATCTCGAGCCATCACGCGCGGATCTTGCACAACAATGCGTTGATCAACATCCACACGCTGGAGGGCGCACGCACAAATGGCGTCAAGCGCTACT
>CAYZKS010000509.1:0-1668 GCA_964478725.1 uncultured Anaerolineales bacterium | reverse complement strand
GGCAAAACTGACTAGACAACACTGAGAGGGTGCTATAGACTGGGCGTAAAGATGGGTTCAGGAGCTCAGGATGGCTAGGAAAGCTGGGCGAGCGGCACCGACACGCGCGGAAACCTTGGAATGTGTGCGGCGGGATTGTCCGGAGTGCGGGCAGTTGATGTGGGTGGACTATGAGAACCATCGCACGGTTACCACATTAGGCGAGGTGGTGCGATTAGTGCTCAAGATACGGCGTTGTCAGTCGCCACAATGCGGTCGTTATCACCGACCCTACCGTCCTGAAGAGGAAGGGCGCTGGGTCCTGCCGGGGCATGAGTTTGGTCTGGACATCATTGCGCAGATAGGGGCTTGGCGCTATCAAGGGCATCGTACGGTGACCGAGATACACGCTGAGCTACAACGTCGTGGGGTGCAGATTAGTCAGCGCAGCGTCACGAATCTGCTGGCGCGCTATGATGAGTTAGTGAGCTTGTCTATGCAAGGCAATGCCCACCTACAGCAGCCTTTGGTGGAGCAAGGGCGAGTAGTCCTGGCCATTGATGGGCTACAGCCAGACGTGGGGCAGGAGGTCCTGTGGGTGCTGCGTGATTGTTTGTCAGGCGAAGTGCTGCTCGCGCGAACTCTGTTGTCTGCCACGCAAGAGGATCTGGCAGCGCTACTCCGCGAGGTGGTGGACAACCTGCTCGTGCCGATTGTGGGGGTCATCAGCGATGGGCAACAATCGATTCGCAAAGCCGTGGCCAGGGCTTTGCCGGGTGTGCCGCATGGGCTATGCCACTATCACTACCTGCGGGAGGCCGCCAAGCCCATCTATGAAGCGGACCGCCACGCCAAGAAGGAATTGAAGAAGCGGATGCGCGGGGTACGCCCACTGGAACGGTCCGTGGAAGGGCGCAAGGATGCTGTTGGGCAGGCCACGCTGGGGTACTGTCAGGCAGTACGTAGTGCGCTGACGGATGATGGGCTGCCGCCTCTAGATGCAGCCGGTCTGCGCTTGCGCACACGGCTGACGGCCATCACCCAGAGTTTGGGCCGGCTGGGGCAAAGGGGGCGCTGCCCGAGGAACTGTGCAAACTGAAAGCCCTGTTGGAGCGGGGCTTGCAGGAGACCGCCCCTCTGTGGGAGCCCCTGGAGTGTGTCTTTGGCTGGGTGCACACAGCAGCGCACATCTTGGACAACCCCTCCGGGCTCGCTGGGAGACAGGTGCGGCGGCGCTATCAAGGCTTACTCGGGGCCATGCAGCGTTGGCACGCCAAAGCCGCTCAGTTGGAGCCTGAGGTGGCGCACTTCCTAAAGGTCAGCGGCAGTTACTGGCCGGGGCTGTTCCAGTGCTATGATGTTCCTGGCTTGCCTCGCACCAACAATGACTTGGAGCATCTCTTTGGCTCTTATCGTCATCACGAGCGGCGGGTCAATGGTCGCAAGACGGCTTCCCCCGCCTTGGTGCTACGGGGAGCAGTACGTATCGTGGCGGCGTCTGCCACACGCCAACGCTCTTTCTGTGCCGATGATCTGGCTCTCGAGAAGCTGGAAGCCTGGCGTGCTCTGCGAGCGGAACTGAATCAGCGTCATCAACAGCGCGTTCAGCAGCGCCGTTTTCGGCGCGACCCAGAAACCTATCTCGCCTGTCTCGAGGCCCAGCTAATCAAGTCGATTTTGCCACCCTAG
>CAYZKS010000508.1:0-1669 GCA_964478725.1 uncultured Anaerolineales bacterium | reverse complement strand
AGCCAGCGCAGCAGGGCGCGGGCCAGTGGCGCGTTGTTGCGCTGCTCGAGACAGTCGTCCTGGAAGGGGTTGTCGCCCAGGACGGCCATGCGAATCAGTCCCGCTGGCCCCACCTCGCAAGCCGCGGCCACGGTGAAGGGACCGGTGGGCTCGCCCGGGTCCTGGTCGAATTCGCCGTCCAGGTCGCCGTAGACCTCGCTGCCGGTGAAGGCCAGGGGTACGGCGGGGCTGCTGACCTGCAGGGAGCCGCCCCAGTTGGTGGCGTAGGCAGACACTCCATGCACGGCCGGGTGGGAGGCGAAATTGTCCACGTCGAAGTCGCCGCCGTGAGGCCCGGGTACGAAGAGCAAGAAGCCGTCGAGGCTGACGCCTTTGGGTGCAGTCAAGGCGTTGATGACGTCGCGCGGGCCCGGGTCGCCCAGGACCAGGACTCCTCCTCCCCGCGCCATGAAGGCATCCACCGCGGCAAGCTCGTCTGCGGACAGCGGTTGGGTGGGCACGGAAAGCACCAGCGCATCGTACCCGTCCAGCAGTGCGGCGGTGAGCGGCTGGTCGGCGTTGCGCACGAGCGTGAACTCGTCCGCCAGCGTCGTAGCCAGAGCGCCGAAGTAGACCCACTCGGGGTGATCGGGATTGAGCGCCTGCGCGCGCTCCCAGGAGAGGGTGTTGGCCTCGGCGTGGGCCTCGTCGAACAGCACGCGGCGCGGGCCGCTGTCGACCACGAGCGTGGCGGACGCCGTGTAGCTGCTGTCGTACTGGGCATTGGCCAGCACGCTGTAGGCGCCGGGCGCGCGACCCGCCGTGGGCCACGTGTGCTGGAAGCTCTGCGTCGCGCCCGGCGCGAGGCCCGCAAACGCCTGCGTGTACTCATCCACGACGTCCCCCGCCGCGTCCTGCACGCGCAGGAAGGCGGTTCCGGACAGCGCGGTAGCGCCCGTGTTGCGCAGGCCAAAACTGATGCGCACGGGCTCGCCCGGGACAAAGTGGGCAGGCGAGGCCGCCAGGGCAACGATCTCGGCGCTGGCGCCCCCCAGTTGGAAGCGGCAGGTAGCGCTGTGGCGCAGGTCGCCTGTCGCATCGAGCAGTTCGGCCTGCAGGTAGTACTCGCCCGGTGGAAAGCCAGCGCTGTCCCAGACGGGATCGATGGCGTCCTCGCCGCCCGTCAGGATCAGGGCGCGCAGGGGCAGGCCGTCCACGACCTCGCCCGAGTCATAGCTGTACAGCGCGGCAGCGACGGTGACCTCCTGGCCCGCGGGACCGCTGACGCCGATGTGGAAGGGCACGGCATCGCCGGGGGCGTACTGCGCGCGGTCGGTGTTGAGCAGCGTGAGCGTGATGCCCGGCTGGCTGTAGCGCAGCGCAAAGGCCCAGTCGCGGTAGAACTGCGCCTCGGCGGTGAGCGGGTTGTAGACAAACGGGTACAGATGGATGGTGAGACGGGCCGCGCCGTCAGAGTTGTTCACGGCGTGCCAGTCGAAATCGGCGGCGGGCACCCAGGGATCTGTCGGATCGGCGGCGAGGGCTGCTCTCTGCGCTTGTTCGGCCTGCAGCTCCGGCGCGCCAGGCTGCGAACCGTCCGGCACGAAGACGCTCACGGGCAGGTTGAGGCCGTGCATGTCCGAGGGCGCGCTGCGCGCCGTGAGCTGGACGTCCTGGGCCACATAGCCCG
>CAYZKS010000507.1:0-1674 GCA_964478725.1 uncultured Anaerolineales bacterium | reverse complement strand
CGACTCGGTTCCAAAGTGTGTTGGTGATCTGCTGAGTTGACAAAACTGGGCCGTGCGACGATGCTGTAGTTGGAACACGCAGCACATAGGAGTCGCACAGCCCGATGAACATTATAGAACGTGGTCGCAGCTTTGTGCAATCGCTGCTGGCGCTGATCGCACGCACAGCCTGGGATTGGAAGCGCTGTCCCCAGTGCGGGAGCACGCTGACGATCAAGAACGGCAGCTACACCCGCAAGCCGTGGTTTTTCAGCGGCCGCCAGACGGTGCGGGTGCAACGCCATCTGTGTCATGCCTGCGGCCAGTCGTACTCGGAGCAATCGCCGCTGCTGGTGCGGGGCAGTTGGTATGCCCGGGAGGTGCGGCGCAGCGCAGTCGATCATTGGGTGCATGGGCGGCTGTCGTTGCGCCGCACGGCTGAGTTTCTGCGCTCGTGGCTGGGACGCCAGGAACGCTGGCGGTTGTGGCGGCCGTTGGATGCCACGCCAGCCGGCGAAACCTGTCATCTGGCAGCCAGTACCGTGCAGCGGTGGTTGGATCGGGCCGGGGTGGTGGCGCAGGCCAGCGTGCCGGGGCAATTGCAGGACATCGCCCAGAGCGAAGAGGTGGGGACGGATGGCCTGTGGGCGCGGCTGCGCGGGGGTACGACCCGCGTCGTCTTGCTGCTGGTGGATAGTGTGACCGGGTTGCTGTGGCCGCCGGTGGTCGCCGAGCGGGAAGACCAGGCGGCGCCCTGGCAACGCCTCTTTGAGCGGGCGCGCCAGGCGGGCCTGGACTGGCAGCGCCTGCGCGGCGTAACGAGTGATGGCGCCCAGGGTCTCAGCGCCTTTCTGAGCCAGATGCTGGCTTGGGTGCAGCATCAGCGGTGTGTCTTTCACCTCTGGCGTAACTTGGCCGGTCAATTGGCGCACGCCGCCGCCCAAGCCGCGGCGGCCGCCACCCGTGACCTGGCCGACCAGGTCCGGGAGCAGGTGCGGGCCGAGTTGGTGGCCTTGATCCATGCGGTGGTCGATGCCACGAGCTACGAACAGGCCGAGGTGGCGCTGGTGACTTTGCGCCGTCATCCGCAGGGGGCCGCCATCGGCCAGTTCCTCAACGAGCACCTGGATCAGATTCTGGTGCATTTAGTCGCCTACTATGCGGGCCTGCAACGCGTGACCCCGGAGTGGTACTGGCGCGACTTCCGCCTCCGCCTGAGCCGCGGCCGTAATCATGGCTCAGACCCGCGTTTGGAGCGGGCCGCCCTGGTCTGGGCCATCTACCACAACTTCGAGCCGGCCCAAAGGAGATCTGAACGCAAGCGCCATTATCGCTATCCCGGCCAAAGCCCTCTGCAAGTGGCCGGTGCACCACCGGGACAAGTCAGTTATCTCGATGCTTTGGGCGTGTGAACGCCCACGGAACCGCCGCTCCTGCCCAGAAACGGGCGAGGAGCGGCGGAGCAGAAACCCTGGGCATCGCCTTGACGCGACTTCGCACCAACACCGCAACAATCTCACCAACACAAGGTAGAACCGAGTCGTTTGCCCCGCCCCCTTGCGTGTGCTAGAATGGAGATGCCTTCAAGGCAAAAGGGCAAGGCCCTGAAATCACGATACGGAGGTACCCGCTGGAAGCTTTAGAACTAACACATCTGATCGTCAACAAGCTGGAAGAACATCAGGCGTCCAGCAT
>CAYZKS010000506.1:0-1676 GCA_964478725.1 uncultured Anaerolineales bacterium | reverse complement strand
GCACGCTTGGCCGAAAAAGAACACACCGCCATGCCCTGGTGCGGCATGGCGCTGTCGTTGCGGCGGGAACACCCACGAGCGGGGAGTCTAGCACCAAAGCCGGTTGCAGTCAAACTTGGGGCACGTCAGACAGGGATACCGCGACAGGTGACTCGCCCTCACCCGCCCCCGCCCGCGCGCAGACCCTCGCCGCACCCGGGCGAGACTCTCTTCTGGAAGGATTGGGAAAGGGGAATACGCGCCTCCCTCTCCCCATCCTTCCAGGGGAGAGCCTCACCAGAATACTGTGAGACGCTCCGCGGGATTGGGGTGAGAGGAGCATCTCTGCAATCCGATGTGTTCCCTGGAGCACGATCCACCCTCACCCCTTGCCCCTCTCCCATGAACAGACTGGGAGAGGGGAGTGCCGCGCTCACCGCCTACCACTCTCCTTCGCCTGCATGGCCGTTCGCTGCGCGAAGACGCAGGGCGAGCGGCCACGGGAAGAGCGGGAGAGGGGAGTTTCGCGTCTCGGGCGAGTTGGTGTACACTTGTATTGGAGGGAGCATGAACGCACACTCCTCGTCTCCTCCCGGGCGGGCCAGGGAGACGCGCCCGGCGTGGCAACGCTGGGTGCGGGTCTGGCACGTGGTGTTCTACGGGACCCTGGCGCTGGCCACGGCCATCGCGCTATGGACGGGCACGGCGCGCGGTTCAGTGCCAGCCATGCTGGGGCTGAGCGCCGCGCTGGCCGCCTGGTACTGGATCGCGTTGATCCGGCGTGGGCCCATCCCGGCCCACCAGATGCGGGTCGGGGCGATCTTCATGGTTGGCGCGATCCTGCTGTGGTACCCCCTGGCCGGCTGGCACCAGGCCTACTACCTGGTCAGCTCCAACTTTTTCGGGTTCATGTGGGCCTACCTGCCTTTCGGCTGGGCGGTGGTGGGCAACGCCCTGCTGATGCTGTTGATCCTGCTGCGCGGCCTGGCCAGCAGCGGGCAGCCGCTGGCTTCAGTGCTGGGCTGGCCGCTGCTGAGCGCGGCCTTTGCGCTGGGCTGGGCCGTGCTGCTGGCGCTGTGGATGCACTCGGTGATGCGAGAGAGCGACAAGCGCAAGCAGTTGATCGAGGAGTTGGAGGCCACGCGCGGCCAACTGGCCCAAGCCGAACGCCAGGCGGGCGTACTGGAGGAGCGGCAGAGGCTGGCGCGCGAGATCCACGACACCCTCGCCCAGGACCTGTCCAGCATCGTCATGCACCTGGAAGCGGCCGACGCTGCGCTGCCGGCCGGGCCAGAGCCCGCCGCCACGCACGTCAAGCGCGCGCGAGACACGGCGCGTGCAGGCCTGAATGAGGCGCGCCGGCTGGTGCTGGCGTTGCGGCCCGAGGAGCTCGAGCACGCCTCGCTGCCCGAAGCGCTGCGCCGCGCGACCGCGCAGTGGGCGCAAGAAACCGGCGTCGTCGCGGCGCTGACCGTCACGGGCGAGCCTGCGGCGCTGCACCCGGAGGCCGAGGTGACCCTGTTGCGCGCCGCTCAGGAGGCCCTGACCAACGTGCGCAAACATGCCCGCGCGCAGCGCGTGGACCTGACCCTGACGTACATGGGCGACCAGGTGACTCTGGACGTGCACGACGATGGCGTGGGGTTCGATCCCACGCTGCCTGCGCCGGGCATCGGCCTGGACGCCATGCGCGAGCG
>CAYZKS010000505.1:0-1681 GCA_964478725.1 uncultured Anaerolineales bacterium | reverse complement strand
TGAGCGTCGAGGTACAGTTCGGAACGTGATCACCCTCATTTCGTCAGGCGAATCCCTCGAACCTACTTGCATAGCGAGGCAGAACCCACTATAATACCAATCAGTTGCATACTTGCTTCTCCGACCCATTCGCTCCTAAGAGCAGTCTTTCGTTGGCTTGCTTATGGGCGCTGGGCGATAGGGTATGGCTGGAAACGGCCATGCCTGCCGTATTTGCAAAGGAGGAGTCGCTGGCGGGAGCTTGTGAGTACAGGCTGGCGCCTCCTTTGTTGTGCAAGAGAGGAAGCGCCAGCCTTTTTATTTGATCCGGCGTTGCCTGAGTGCCAGCCTCTTCTAGTTGGGAGAGTATGCTATATGACTGACGAGGTTGAGGGTGTCATCCTGGCGGCAGGGCTATCTAGGCGGAGCGGACGCTACAAGATGACTCTGCCCCTGGGCGACAAGACCGTGATCGAAAGAAGCCTCGAGGGCATGTACGATCTCGTATCGCGGATCATCGTGGTCGTGGGTTGGCAAGCTGAAGCGCTACAGAGGCTGCTGGCCCCCTATGCCAAGGTTGAGTGCGTGCTGAACGAGGCCTATGCGGAAGGGATGTTCAGCTCGGTCAAGACAGGCATCGCCCGCGTGCGCGCCCTGCGCTTCTTCTTGCACCCAGGCGACATTCCCCTGGTCAGCAAGGCGGTCTATCAGCAATTGCTCACAGTACGTCAGGACGTAGTCATCCCCACCTACGGCACGCGCAAAGGACACCCATTGTTATTGAGCAGCCGCCTCATACCCGAAATCCTGGCTCAGTCGCCAGCAGCCGCCTTACGCGATGTGATCATCCGTAACGGCTTCACACTACTGCCAGTAAGTGATGAGGCCATCCTGTGGGACTTGGACACAGCGCAGGACTACGAGGCTCTATTGCAGCAGCAGAATAGCAGAAAAGGGAGGTAGCATTGCAGCAGTTCAGCAAGAGTTCAGAGCGAGGTTGCCATTCTTCCGACGGAGGTGAAGATGAGATCGTTTGCCTATGAAGCCCCGTCGTCCATCACTAGGGCGGTAGCTCTGCTCACCGAAAAGGGAGAGCGAGCACGGGTGCTTGCGGGTGGTACGGACCTCCTGGTGCAGTTGCGCCTTGGGCTGTACGAAGCAGATTGGGTCATTGACGTCAAACGGATTCCTGAGCTACGGCGTATCGCCTACGGTCCGGGCGAAGGGCTCGTTGTTGGTGCGGCGGTGACGTGCGCCGATTTGGGCGAGCACCCCGACGTGAAGGCGCACTATCCTGGCCTGTGGGACGGTGCCGGGATCATCGGCGGCACTGCCATCCAGGGTCGCGCTACGCTGGGTGGCAACCTGTGCAACGCTGCGCCCAGTGGCGACTCGATTCCGGCGATGATCGTTCTAGGAGCCACCTGCACGATTGCCGGCCCACAGGGGATGCGCACCATGCCAGTGGAAACGTTCTGCGTGGCCCCACGGCGGACGGTGTTGCGGCCAGGGGAGTTGCTTGTTTCTTTGCATTTTCCCCCTCCCCAAGCTCGCGCTGGTGCGCGCTATCTGCGCTTTACCCCGCGCGCCGAGATGGATATCGCTGTGGCGGGCGCCGGAGCGTGGGTGCGCCTGAGCGAGGACTACAAGCACATCGAAGCGGCGCGCATTGCTCTCTCTTCTGTAGCCCCAACGCCACTCC
>CAYZKS010000504.1:0-1690 GCA_964478725.1 uncultured Anaerolineales bacterium | reverse complement strand
ATCGCCAAAGGCATGCTGCCCCTGCTGGTTGGGACCGATTCCTGGCAGCCGCGCTGCATCCCCAGCCAGGGCACTCCGAACGGCTTCATCGCTGCCTTCTGGGAGGACATCCATACCAGCGAGCACAGCGGACATCTGTTCTACAAACAGGTGGGCACTGCGCCTAACCGCAAGCTGGTGGTGGAGTGGTTGGACTTTGGCACCTACTACGGCACGCGTACGGGCATGACCTTTGAGATCGTGCTGCTCGAGGGCTCAAACGACATTCTGTTCCAATACTTGAGCATGAGCGGCCACATGAACGGCACGGGCCGGCTGGCCACCGTGGGCATCGAGAACCAAGAAGGCAAGGTCGGCCTGCAGGTCTCGTGCCGGCAGGCGTGGATCACAGATGGGGCCGCGGTGCATATCTATCATCCCGGGCAGGCTGGCACCCCTACGCCCACACGTACGCAGGCGCTCACATCCACTCCCACGCGCACCCGCACTCCGGCCGTAACGCCTACTGATAGCGGTACCACCGTGCGCATCGATCCTCAGGCCAGCACCCTGGCTCTGGGCGGCACGGCCAACGTGGACGTGGCGGTCTCGCGCGTGACGGACCTGGGCGGCTTCCAGTTCAGCGTGCGCTTCGATCCCGCCGTGGTGCGAGTGGATGCTGTGAGCATGGGCAGCTTCCTCACCGCCAGCGGGCGCACCTTTACTGCGCTCGGCCCGCAGATTGACAACGCCGCGGGGACGGTGACTTTCGGCGCCTACAGCATGGGCGCGCAGCCAGTGTTGAGCGGGTCGGGCCCGCTGGCCCGCATCACCTTTGGCGCCGTGGCCGCGGGCAGCAGCGACCTGCGCCTGGAGGGCGTCTCACTGAAGACGCCTCTGAGCGCGGAAATCAACTGCACGACCGCGGACGGTAGCATCCAGGTGCGGCCGGGCCTGATCGGCGACGTGGATGGCGACTGCGACGTGGACATCGTGGACATCATGCTGGTGGCGGGCCGTTGGGGCAGCCATACGGGCGATCCGGACTACGAAGCGCGCTTTGACCTCGACGGCGATGGCGACGTGGACATCATGGACGTGATGCAGGTGGTGGCGCACTGGGGCGAGAGCTGCACCCAGGGCCGGCCCTCTGCGGCGCCGTCCCTCTCGCGCGAGCGCTTGGCCGCGCCGGCCATCTTCGTGCAGCCCGCCTCCAGCGCCCAGGGCGTGGGTGCAGCCTTTGAGCTGCAAGTGCAAGTGCAGGACGTCACGGATCTGGCGAGCGTGGAGTTCACGCTGCTGTACGACCCGGCCTTGCTGCAGGTGCAGAGCGCGGAGCTGGGCAGCATGCTCCAGGACACCCCACGCACCTTTGGCGCGTTGGGCCCGCACATCGACAAGGCCGCGGGCAGCGTGCACTTTGGGGCCTGGAGCTATGGCGCGACCGCGCCCGGTCCTAGTGGCGCGGGCACGCTGGCGCTGATCCACCTGCTGGCAGTAGGTCCCGGAACCGGCCGCGTGGAGTTTTCCCCGCGACGACCGCCAGTCATCATCAACTCGCTCGGGTTCGCGCAGGCGCCGCTATGCGTTTCCGGCGCGGAGGTGACCGTGCGGTAGCGACGGCTTCAACGCTAGATCCGAGAAACCCGTTTTCTGGCAGAAAACGGATGCGCTTTGTCAAATCGGTAATCAAGCGATGGGCGTGGGCCAG
>CAYZKS010000503.1:0-1692 GCA_964478725.1 uncultured Anaerolineales bacterium | reverse complement strand
CGACCGCAGCCGTCACAACTACTCGGAAAGTGGCTATGCTCTTGAGGAGGGCGTGAGCGGCACCTTTGTCGGCCGCGACGACGGTCTCTCCTACTCTGGCATTGGGCGCAGGATCCAGTACGACGGCGCAGCCAACTTTACGCTGAGCATCTCCCCACAGAACGAGGGCGTACGGCTGGCCCGTATCCTGAACCACCGTTCGGACAACCAGAAGGGCAAGATCTACGTGGATGGGCAGTTGGTCACGACCTGGTTCACGGGCGGCATAAATCAACTGCACAGGGCGCTCTACGACTACATCGAGCTGCCGCCGGCCCTGACCAGCGGCAAGTCCAGCATTCAGGTGCGCATCGACTCCGTGTCCGGAAGCCTGGGCTTCAACTACATCGAGTTTTATGCGTACTCGCACATCTACCCGCGGGCGCCGACTCCTACGCCCACCGCTACGGCCACCCAGACGCCCAGTCCCACGCCGACTTTCACAAGCACTCCCACACCCACGTGGACGCCCACCGCCACATCCAGCCCCGTGTGGACACCGACGCCCACTGCCACGGAACTGCCCACAGAAACACCCACCGCTACGGCGTCGCCTACCGAGACTGCCAGCCCGACCCCCAGCGCCACAGGCACGCCGAGCACCGCGACTCCCACCGCCACCGGGACGCCAGGCATCACCCCACCTGCGGAACGTTGCCTGCAATGGCAGAACGTGTGGCAAGACGAGTTTCAAGCCCCCTCACTGCCTCTGTGGCAGGCCGATTGGGGGCAAGGCTCGGCAAGTATGCAGGCGTCGACCTTGAGCCTGCGAGCACGGGCCGACGCGACCTCCTTCCCATTGCTCTGGGCGCAAGTACCCTTCCCCACGCATGAGTATGCCATGGAGATTCGCTTCCGCTATGGCACTCCTACCTACTACGCCACGGGCATCGGCGTGGGCAGCGCCGTGTACGATGGACAGCGCTACCCCGATGGAGACGGGCCGCTCGATCACATCGACGATGCCCTGAGCATCCAGCAAACTGCGCGACAGTTCCGCATATCGTTGTGGGAAGAGCTGATCTGGTACGGGCCTGTGCCAGATACGCGTTGGCATGTGGTGCAAATGGCCCAGGTGGGGAGCGTCTACACTTTGCGCGTGGACGGCCTTGTGATTGGCTCCGTGTCCGCAGACGATCGAGTCGCCATCAGCATGTACATAGGAAGTCCGATCGAGGCGCACTATCCTGGCCCCTGGACACCGATCGATGTGGACTATGTGCGCGTCGCCACGTGCGGGCTGTGGGGCGTCGATCGCGTCTGGTTGCCCATCCTGAAGCGCTAGAGGCAGATCAAGTTGGCGGGCCATGGTGCAGGCAGTGGGATGAAGCGTTGGGGAGCGGTGATAGGCGTTCTGGCCCTCTTCGTGCTGCTTGCCGTGGGTTCAAGCTACCCCCTGATCAGGCACTATGCTTCCGCCATCCCCGGCCCGCCGGCCGACAACATGGACTTTCTGTGGAGAATCGCCTGGGTCTCGCGGGCCGTGTTCAACCCCAGCTTTTCCTTGTTACACACAGACATGATCTACTACCCGTTCGGCTATGACCTGACCCTGGGGCCTGTGACGCTGGCGCAGATCGCCTTGGGGTTGCCGCTGACCCTTTTCGGCGGGGAAGTCATCGCGTTCAACACCGTCAGCCTTCTGTCGCTGGT
>CAYZKS010000502.1:0-1703 GCA_964478725.1 uncultured Anaerolineales bacterium | reverse complement strand
ATGGCCTTCTGTCCCTCTCGCATCTCCTCAGCAACATTCAACGCAACCGCCTGCTATTCCAGGGGTGTTAGTATGTTGATAGCAAACTTGCGGGACGCCGCGGGGTTGCGGCCGGGCACGTTTGGGGGCATACTGTTCGTGTTGACGAACGGGGGCGTATGCTCCGGGTACGGTACGTCAGGGCCAGTCGCACTTGAACCATGGGATGCGTTGTGCAAGCCCGTGGGTGTGTTTGACTGCCCGTTCGACTCCACTCAACTGGGAAGGCCTCAATTGGTCAAGCCCGTATCTGTGTGTGAAGTCCCGACCCTAAAAGAACGTGCCCGGCTTTACTGACCAGGTTGGCCAGCTCTACCAACAAGGAATATACATCAATGTGCGAAGAAAAGCCAAAACGCTTCATCGGTCTGGACGTGCACAAGCATTACTTGGTGGCTATGGGTGTGGATGGCGAGCTCAAGCCAGTGCTGGGGCCGCAGCGGGTGCCGTTGGGCCATCTGGAATCCTGGATGAGAAGGCAGCTCACGGCGCAGGATGCAGTCGTGCTGGAGATGACCACGAATGCTTTGCAGTTGTGCGATGATCTGCTGCCGCACGTGCACTCGGTGACCCTGGTTCATCCACCCCAGGTGGCTCTGATCACCCATGCCTAGGTTATGACGGATCAGATCGCCGCGCTAACGCTGGCCCGTCTGCACGCCAAGGGGCTCTTGGCTGGGATTTGGATTCCTCCGGCAGCCGTGCGCGACCAGCGGGCGGTGATTGCCCAACGTGCTAAGATGACTCGCCTCGCCACCCAGGCAGCGTGTGCGTATCCAGGGCGATTTGGACGCCCTAGCCTTTGCCGAACAGCGGATCGCCCAACTTGACGAGTGCTTAGCGGCTGCCGCTGGCGAGGATGAAAGGGTTTCGTTGCTGGTGCAGTTGCCTGGCATTGGCCTGCTCACCGCCATGACCTTGCTGGCGGCCATTGGCGACATCGCGCGCTTTCCCACTCCCAAGCACTTGGTCGGCTACGCCGGTCTGGGTAAGCGCGTACATGATAGCGGTCTGACGACCCGCACTGGGCGCATCACCAAGGCAGGTCGCCGTGACCTTCGTACAGCCATGGTTGAAGCAGCTCAAACAGCAGCCAACAGGCACCCGCACTGGCAGGCTGAGCTGCGCCGCCTCGAGCCCCGCCTGGGACGCAACAAGGCAGTCGTGGCCATCGCCCGCAAGTTGCTGGTGGCCGTGTGGCATGTGTTGACGGAGCGCACTGCCGACCGCCACAGCCCAGCCGAACAGGTAGCGCGCAAATTCATGCAACACGCGTATCGCCTGGGAAAGGCCCATCGCCCTCAGGGCCCTCAGGGGCAGAAGGCTACGCAGTATGTCCGCCAGCAATTGGATCGCTTGGGCATCGGCATGGAACTGACGAGCATAAGGCAGGGAACCAGAAAGGTGATCCCTCTGCCACCGTCCGGTTTGCAACTCGCTAAGGACTAAGCTGTCCTGTAATTGGCTGGCCTACTGTCGTTCATGAGACCCTGAAAATCTAAAAAAACGAGCCGAGGGCGATACCCCAGACCCCTGGTGCTTGCCAAGCCGCCGCAAGTTAATATCCTGCATGCGGACGGTGCAACGCGCCTAGTTCTCGGCAAGTCTTCACTTACGCCTAATGAGGCTACCGATATTTGACAAACTATCACCTGCACCCACGA
>CAYZKS010000501.1:0-1705 GCA_964478725.1 uncultured Anaerolineales bacterium | reverse complement strand
GAACGTGGCGATTTTGGCAGCGTGGTTCAGCAGGGCGTCCATGGCCACGCCCACAAAATCCACCAGCATGACTTCCACCACTGGCCGCAGGCCTGCCATGGCCGCGGCCACGGCCGCGCCTACAAATGCGGCCTCGCTGATGGGCGTGGGCCGCACGCGCGCCTGGCCAAAGCGCGCCAGCAGATTGCGGCGCAGGGCGTGGACGTCCTCGCCCAGGATGATGATGCGCTCGTCCTGCGCCATGGCCTGGGCCAGGGCCTGCTCGATGGCGTCGGCAAAGCTCACGCTTCTCATGGGAGTTCCCTCCCTTCTGACACCGGCTCCTGGGCGCGCTCGATGGCCGCGCGCACGCTCTGCATTTCTGCCTGCTCCAGCTCGCGCAGTTCCGCAGGGTTCAGGCCCAGGCGCGAACGCGCGTGCACGAGCGGGTCCCAGCGATGAGCCTCGCGTTGCTCCTGCGCTGTCTGGAATGTGAGGCCCATGATGGCCCTCAAGCCGTTCAGCCTTGCACGCAGCGGGGCGCCCTTGGGGGCAATGACGGCTCGCAACAGCGGAACGAAAGTGGCAGGCATCTCGGATAGCGGCTGGCGCAGCATGCGCAGCAATTGGTATCCCAGGAAGTGGCCTTCCAGGTGCACGCAGCGGGCGTGCAGGAAGGTGGGGCCTGCGCCGGCGCGAGCGCGCTCCACCGCCTGCCGCGCCGACTCCCAGACAGCCAGGACGTCCCGGCCGTCAACCGCTTGCGCGGGCATGCCAAAGCCGCGGGCGCGGCCTGCCAGGTCGCCGGCGGTCACGCTGCTGGAGCGGGTGGTGATGGCCCAGGCGTTGTCCTTACAGACAAAGATCAGCGGCAATTTCCATGCTGTGGCCAGGTTCAGCGCTTCCAGCCACATGCCCTGGTTGGCCGCGCCTTCGCCGCAGAAGGAGACGGCCAGGGTGCCCGGGCGCAGGTGGAGCGCCGCCAGGGCAAAGCCCAGCGCAGCCGGGCCGGATGCCCCCACGATGCCCGAGGACGCGGCCAGGTGCTGCTTCGAGAACAGGTGCATGTGCCCGCCCATTCCAGCGCACAAGCCGTCCGGGCGTCCCAGGAGCTCGCGCGCGAGCAGTACCGGATCGACGCCGCGCATGAGCAGGGCCGCGGTCCCGCGGTGGTCCAGGGCCATGGCATCTCCGGGAACGAGATGGGTCACGACTCCGGCTACAATCGCCTCTTCACCCGTTCCCAGGTGCATCTCGCCGGAGATCAGGCCCCGGCGCCACAGCTCGGCCACCGACTCCTCAAACAGGCGGCTGCGCAGCATGAGCCGGTACAAGCTAACCAAGTCTGGCGGCATAGCACCTCCCTGGCGCTGCTCTCAAGCAGACGCGTCTCTCGGGCCAAAGCGTATAAGCGCTGCGCCCGGCGGCCCAGCGGTTTGAGTGGGAGCCGATCAACAGCTAACTACATTATAGGCTTGTGCAGGAGGCAGGCAAGCGGCAGTGGGCGGGCTGGCCCGGGTTGGGGCTACTCATACGTGGTAAGCTGCTTCGCCAAAGGGCACGATTGGGCGTGTACCGGCAGACTCAGGGGCTGCAGCCAGCCATGCGGGCTGCAGGGACGTGGATGTGCGAGCGGCGCTACGGCGTGAATGCTCGACGCATGCCCAGAGGCATTTCGTCGGAGCGGTCCTCGCCAAACACGCCGTCGATAAAGGCCCTCACCGGC
>CAYZKS010000500.1:0-1711 GCA_964478725.1 uncultured Anaerolineales bacterium | reverse complement strand
TTACCGCTTCTCCTCCGAGCCATTGGGCGCTGAACAGGACTCGTGGTTGCGCGCGGCCGCCTTGTTCGCAGGCGCGCAGAGCATGGAGTAGCAGCACAAGCTTGTCCTTGGGAACGCCAGTTGGATGATCGCGCGACCGCCTGGGGCGTAAGTGCCCGGCAAGAGCCGCAGAACGTGGAGCAAAAGGTGATCAGCTCAGAAGGCAACAAACTGCCTGGTGATGGAAAGTCAAGCGCTAACGAGATGGCCGAGGCGGATGCTCCGATCCTAGGCACCTGGCTGAACCGCAATATCCTGGGAATGGGCCTGGCCAGCTTCTTCAGTGATGCGGGCCACGAAGCAGCCACGGCGATCCTGCCGCTGTTCCTGACATCCATCGGCGCGCCGGCCGCTGCCCTCGGCACGATTGAGGGCGTAGCTGATGCCGTATCATCGTTCGTCAAATTGGGTGCGGGCTGGCTCAGTGACCGCATCGGCCGCCGCAAGCCGATTGCAGTGGCGGGCTATGTGCTCACCGGCTTGACGACGGGGTTCTTCGCCCTCGCCACCTCCTGGCCACGCGTCTTGCTGACGCGGGCGCTGGGCTGGTTTGGTCGAGGCATGCGGGGGCCCGTACGCGACGCCATGCTATCCGAGTCCGTACCTCCAGAGGCGCGTGCGCGCGCATTCGGCTTCCATCGCGCTGGCGACACTCTCGGGGCAATCGTTGGGCCGTTGATTGCACTGGCTTCGCTGAGCCTGATGTCGGGCCGGCAGTCAGCGACGATCACGTATCGCCAGATTTTCTGGATCACCATGATTCCTGGCCTGCTTTCGGCCGTGTCGTTCGCGCTCCTGGTCAAGGAACACAGCCGGCCAGCCAACCGCAGCAGCAGCCTCGTCGCGGCCATTGGAGGCCTGCCGAGGCGTTTCAAGCTGTTTCTGGTAGGCGTGGGGGTTTTTGGCGCAGGTGACTTTGCCCATAGCTTGCTCACCCTGCGTGCAGCTCAGATGCTGGCCCCGCGGGTCGGCGCAGTCACGGCTGGCCAGCTCGCCATCGCCCTGTACACCATGCGCAATGTGTTCTATGCGGGCATGTCCTATCCGGTCGGCATGTTGGCCGACCGCGCCGGCAAACGCTTGGTGTTGGCCCTGGGCTACGTCCTGGGTGCTCTGATGTGCCTCGGCTGGATCCTGGCCGTGCCGTCAGTATGGATGCTCGGCCCGCTGTTCGCCATCGGCGGGACATTGATCGCCGCAGAGGACACTTTGGAGGGCGCCCTGGCAGCGGATCTCTTGCCCGAACAGGCGCGTGGCGCAGGCTACGGCGTTCTGGCAACGGTCAATGGCTTGGGCGATTTCCTCTCCAGCATCGTCGTCGCCGGATTGTGGACGGCGATCAGCCCGACGGCAGGCTTCACCTACAGCACGATGCTGTTTCTGCTTGGTGCAGCCATCATCTATTGCGTGAGATGACACTGCATGACCACATTCTACTGCCCGGCTTGCTGGACAGAGGTGCCTGAGGGAAGCAGCACCTGTCCCGCCTGCGGGCGATCCCTTCTTCCGAGCAACGAGGACCTCATAGACAAGTTGATCGCAGCTCTGCGCCACCCCGAACCGACGCGCGCGGCGCTGGCCGTGCAGATCCTTGGCAGCATGCTTTCAGAGCCGCGTGCAATCCTGCCCCTGATCGATCTCATCGGCAGCGCTCAGGATGCCTATGTGCTCA
>CAYZKS010000499.1:0-1724 GCA_964478725.1 uncultured Anaerolineales bacterium | reverse complement strand
CTTGCCGGTGAACATCAGGCACAGGCAGCCGAGGACGGTCACGTTGAGGAAAATCAGCAGGGCCAGGGCCAGGCGAAGCCGGGGATCAAGCGATTGCAGCATGGTTGTTGCCCTCCTTGTGCACTCACCCTCCCGCAGGTTGCTAATCTGCGGAAGGTCTGACGGACACCTGGTTTTAGCATACCCCGAAAGCGGGGAAATGTCAAGTTCGCAAAGTGACGTCCCCGGCCAGGATGCGCCGCAGCGCGCCGCTTTCATCGCGCAGGAGCAACGCACCGTCGGCGTCCACTCCCTCGGCGACGCCGCTCAACTGCCCGCCGGGAGTGGTGACGACTACTCGCTGCCCCAAAGTGACCAGCCGCGCTGCCCACTCGGCGTGGGGACTCTCCCCGGCGCGCAGTCGTGCGTACCGCTCCTCAATGCCCCCCAGGATGGCCCGCAGCAGCTCCAGCCGTGAAACCTCATAACCCAGTTCTTGAGCCAGGCTGGTGGCCGTGTACGCCAGCCCTCCTGCCTCGCTGAAGTCCACGTTGACGTTTATGCCCATGCCCACTACCGCATAGGCCAGTCGCGTGCCCTCGATGCCCAACTCGGTGAGGATGCCGCAGACCTTGCGTTCGCCCAAAAGCACGTCGTTGGGCCACTTCACGGCGGGCGCTAACCTCGTCATCCCGGCGATGGCGTCGCAGACGGCCAGCGAACAGAGCATGGTCAGCCGTTGTGCTTGAGGCGGGGCCAGGTCGGGACGGAAAATCAGGCTCATCAGCAGGGCCGTGCCCGGCGGGGCCCACCAGGTGCGCTGCAAACGCCCGCGCCCGGCCGTCTGCTCATCAGCGACGACCAGCGTGCCCTCCGGCTCGCCGGCCTCGGCCAGCCGTTTTGCCTCCTCGTTCGTCGAGCCAAGGCGAGGATACACCAACACCCGCCGCCCGATCAGCCCGGTTGACAATCCCCGCGTGATCGCTTCGGTCGTCAGCCTCTTCTCAGCAGACATCCACACCTCTCAGAGCACAACCTTACCACAGAACAAATCCCGCGTCAAGTGGGCTTTCGTTTTTCCGCAAATTGTGGTATCCTATAACGGCGCGTCGGCATTTCAGAGCCAGTAGGACGGCTTTCCATAGCCGCATCGCCGGCTACAGAAATTAAGGAGTGACTCTCATGACAGGAAATCACAGCGACCTGGATCACCTGTGCATCAACACCATCCGCACACTGGCCATGGACGGCATCCAGAAAGCCAACTCTGGACATCCGGGTATGCCGATGGGCACGGCGGACATGGCCTACGTGCTGTGGACACAGTTCCTCAAACACAATCCGGCTAACCCGGCCTGGCCCGACCGTGACCGTTTCGTCCTCTCGGCGGGACACGGTTCGATGCTTCTCTACAGCCTGTTACACCTCACCGGCTACGACCTGCCCCTGGACGAACTCAAGAACTTCCGGCAGTGGGGCAGCCGCACGCCCGGCCACCCGGAGCACGGCCTGGCCCCCGGCGTGGAGGTCACGACTGGCCCGCTGGGACAGGGTTTCGCCATCGGCGTGGGCATGGCCATCGCCGAGCGGTTCCTGGCCGCGCACTTCAACCGTCCCAGCCACACCATTGTAGACCACTTCACCTACGCCATCGTCAGCGACGGGGATTTGATGGAGGGCGTGTCTTACGAGGCGGCCTCGCTGGCCGGGCACCTGCGGCTGGGCAAGCTGATCTACCTGTACGA
>CAYZKS010000498.1:0-1728 GCA_964478725.1 uncultured Anaerolineales bacterium | reverse complement strand
GCTCTGCTCGCCGCCGCAGCTCCTCCGAGCGCGCCAGCACCAGGCCGGTCTCTCCGAGCCAGGTGTGAAGGTCGATCAGCAGCAACATGACGCGCATCAACGGTTGTGGCTCGCCAAGACGCAGGGCGATGCCATGCACCTCACTCAGCGCCGCGGCGCGTTCGGGCGCGCCCCAGCCACGCATCAGCACGAGCGGAACGTCGAGGGCCAGGTGCAGCTCGATCTGCCGGCGCTGCCGCTCGGGCGAATCCGGCGTCTGCGCCAGCAGGGTCAGCCCGCACCGGTAGAGGCTGATGGCCTGTTCGTAGGCCCCCAGCCCCATCGCGCGGCGCCCGGCCAACAGCAGAAAGCGCGCGGCTTTGCCCGCCTCACCGGCCCGCTCGTAGTGCTGCGCCAACCGCGGGCTGGCCTGCACCAACGCGGCTTCGTCTCCCCGGCACAGGCTCTCCAGCGCCGCGCCAACCTGGCCGTGCAGGCGCACTCGTTGCACTGCGTCCAGATGGCCGTACACGTACTCGTGGAAGAGCACATGCTCGAACCGGTAGCTGGATAGGGCCTCGCCCTCTTCGGCCAGGTGCTGCACCCCCAGTGGCCTGACGAGCTTGCTTTCGTTGGCCAGCGCTCCACTCAGCAGGTCGCGCACCCAGGCAGCGTCCGCGCCCAGGGCATGCGCGACTACCTCTGCGCTGAAAGACTCGCCCTCTACGCTGGCCGCCTCCAGCACTTGCCTCCAGGAGCGAGGCAGCCGGCCCACGCGCTCGGCGGCGACCGATTCCACCCGTGGCGGCAGGCCCTCGGCGTGCGGCGTGGGACCCTCCACCCAGCGTCCCTGCTCGTCTCGCACCAGCTCGCCCCGGTCGCGAAACATGCGCAGCAACTCCACGGTGAACAGTGCGTGTCCAGCGGTGTGCTCGGTCAGCCTGTCGCGGAACGCGTCTCCTAGCCGGTTCGGCTCATTGTCGAGGAGGGCATCCACAAAACGGCGGCCCTCAGCCTGGTCCAGGTCTACGCGCACATTGCCCCACAGGCGACCGAATTCGTGCACGATGGACTCCAGGGGTTTCCGCCCGCCATGAAGTGTTGCGGGTTGCTCTGCAAGAAGCTCGGGGTCGGACAACGCTTCGCTGGAACGGTATGCTCCCACGACCAGAATACGGCTGCGGCCGAGTTGCCTTCCGAGGTGGAAGAGCAGGCTCAGCGATGCCCGGTCTGCCCACTGCAAGTCGTCGAGCAGCAGTAACAGCGGGCGATGTCTGGAGAGCGCCTGTAGCACGCCCGTCACTTGCTCAAAGAGCGCCTCCTGCTGCGGAGAGGCCGGCGCCCCGCCGCGATTGCGCTCAAGCGCGGCGAGCCTGGCGCGCCACGCGGGGTCGCGAGGCCCCAGGGTGTCGGCGCAGGCCGCCAGACCCTCGCGCGACACAAAGCGCCCGATCAGGTCAGGCCCCAGATTCACCAGCGCTTCGGCTGCGTGCGGAAACAGAGCCCACAGCCGGCGCGCGTGGTCGGGGTTGCCACCTTCGCTCCACTCCGCTTCGACTTCGCCGCACAGCGTTTGCAGCAGCTCGCGGAAGGGCAGGAAAGGATCCCCAAACCCGGCATAGGCGCTGCACCGGCCGCAGGCCACCACCAGCGCGCGGTGTGCTTCCACAGCTCGCCGCGCGAACTGGCCCAGCAGCGCCGTCTTGCCGCTGCCTGTTTCGCCACTGACAAAGGCTACGCGCCCGTACC
>CAYZKS010000497.1:0-1731 GCA_964478725.1 uncultured Anaerolineales bacterium | reverse complement strand
CCCCCGCCCCGTCCCGCCCGCCGCGCAGATGCCCACGAAGTCCTTGCCGCGGAATTGACCGCCCTTCGGCCCGGTGTTGCACCGCCGCAGGCGGTCCAGCAGGACCCGCGCGATCTCGCTGGGCTCCCCGAAGTACACCGGCGTAGCCAACACCCAGACGTCAGCGGTCACCAGCGCGGCGCGCAGTTCGGCGAAGTCGTCGTCTTGCACACACGACCCCTCGCGGCGACACTGTCCCCAACCGTTCTCGCACGCCCGGCAGCTGACGAGGTCGCGGTCGCACAGATGGACCAACTCCACCTCCGCCCCCGCCTCCTGCGCTCCGGACAGCAGGGCCTCGGCACTGACGGCGGTCAACCCATCCTGGTTCGGACTGGCGTTCAGGGCAATGATTCTCATCATGGGCCTCCCATCACAGGCTGTCCCCTCGCCGCACATGTTGCACGTGCGCCGTGGCCACACCTGCTCGCCGCTGAGGCGGGGAGTGCCTGCCTCCCATCTACGGCGCTACTCTCCCCCACCTGGTGGTGGCCATATGCGCCATCACAGGTTCGTCCGTGATGCAATGAAGCTGTCATGACTGCTTCCGCGTTAGCTTGCTCCGTGTCATACGTGCTTGCCTGTCTACCTGCCAACGCCTGTGCAGGCAAGCCTGGTTGCCTGCAAACGTGTACGCATGCTGATCCACCAGTGTCGGGGGCGCAACCCCCGCAGACACCTGCCCTCCCGTGCGCGAGGATTGCTCCTGAGACCGCCAAACTGTCAGAGGGAAGGATGGGCGCCACCTGTGGCGCGCAACGACGTGTCGTCACGTGCCTGCAACCACGTTTGACTGCATACGTGGATACCGGCCTGGTGGTAACCAGGCAGACCTGCCTATTGTCTTGACAACAACATGTTATTCGTGCTTGAATTGTTGCCATAGTTACGGCATGACTGGAGGCGCCCATGAAGACCATTGCCGTGGCCAACCAAAAAGGCGGGGTAGGGAAGACGGCGACGGTCGCGAGCCTGGCGGCCGCTCTTGTGGCCGAGGGCCAGCGCGTGCTCGCGGTGGATGATGACCCGCAGGGCAACCTGTCTCTGGCCATGGGGGCGCCGCCGACACCGGAGGCCCGCACCACCTATGATCTGCTGCTCGACGCGCAGGCCTCGCTCGCCGATTGTGCCGTCGCGGTGCCGTGGGGGAGGGCGGCGGTGGTTCCGACCGATGTGCGGCTGGCGGCCGCCGAGGTGGAGTTGGCGTCAGCCAGCGATCGCCTGCTGCGTCTGCGCACCAAGCTCCATCCCAAGCTGCCCTTCGACTACGTCCTGATTGACACCCCGCCGAGCCTTGGCTTTCTCACCCTCAACGCACTGGCCGCGGCCGATGCCGTGCTCGTCCCGGTGCAGTGCTCCTACCTGGCCATGCACGGCCTGCGCCAGCTCATGGAGACCATCGAGGCGGTCCGCGCCCATGGCAACCCGGGTCTGCGCATCCTGGGCGTACTCCTGACGATGTACGACCCGCGCACGCTACACACGCGCCAGGTCGAGGAGCGCTTGCTCGCGCACTTCGGCGTCCAGGTCTTCGAGACGCGCATCCGCCGTAGCGTCGTGTTCGACTATGCCACTGTCGCCGGCGAGCCCGTCGTGATCCATCGTCCCGATAGCCCGGGAGCGGAAGCCTACAAGCAGCTGGCCAGGGAGGTCATCGCCCGTGCGTAGAATGCCCGAGATACCCCGTGATGT
>CAYZKS010000496.1:0-1732 GCA_964478725.1 uncultured Anaerolineales bacterium | reverse complement strand
AGGGAGAGCGCCCATGGGCATGGGATGGCACGGGTACCTGCACGCTACCGAGGAGAAGCCCAAGGTCACCTGGCCACTGCTGAGGCGAGTGATGGTGTATGCCAAGCCCTACCGGGCGGCGCTTGCCGGCATGCTGGCACTGATCTTGCTTAGCGCCGGCCTGCACCTGCTGACGCCCTTGGTTCTGCGCGACTTGATTGACCGTACCATCCCGTCCGGGAACCTGCAACGCCTGGGTTTCCTGGCGCTGGCGTTGCTACTCATCCCCGCCGCGAACGGTGCCCTCAACGTAGTACAGCGCCGGTTGAACGCATACGTGGGCGAGGGCGTGATCTACGACCTCCGGGTAGCGCTTTTCAGCCACCTGCAACGCATGTCGCTGCGCTTCTTCACCAACACCAGGGTCGGCGAACTCATGAGCCGGCTCAACAACGACGTCGTGGGTGCGCAGACAGCTATCAGCAATACCCTGGTCAGCATCGTGACCAACAGCGTGCAGACCGTGGCGCTGCTGGCAGTCATGCTGAGCATGGAGTGGCGCCTGACACTGGTCAGCGTGTTGATTCTGCCCTTGTTCCTGCTGCTGGCGCGCCGCATGGGTGATCGATTGCGCCAGACCGCCCGTCTGCAGATGGACGCCAACGCGCGCATGAATGCCCTGCTCAATGAGACGCTCAACATCGGCGGCGCGCTACTGGTCAAGCTGTTCGGGCGCGCTGGCGTGGAGACGGAGCGCATGCGCGGGCGCGCCGCGGCAGTGCGCGACCTGGGCATTCGCCGAGCAGTCACCGGCATCGGTTTCTTTGTCCTGATCGGCCTGGTCAGTGCCGTTGGAACGGCCCTGGTCTACGGCTTGGGTGGCTATCTGGTCATCCGCGGCGCGTTCACCGTGGGCACGATCGTGGCCTTTGGCTCCTACTTGGGCAGCCTGTACGCTGCCCTGCAAGGGCTGGCCAACGCACCGGTCGAATTTGCCACCTCGGTGGTCAGCTTTGAGCGCGTGTTCGAGGTAATCGATTTGCCGTTGGAGATCGGTGAGCGCCCTGGAGCGACAGAATTGCGCGACGTCCGCGGAGAACTGGTCTTTGAGAACGTATCATTCAGCTACGAGGCGCGGGAGCAGGGCTTGCTTTCCGAGGTGCGCCGCGCCGGGCGCGTCGACAGCGTGGAAATGGCGCTCTCGGGCGATCAACCAAGCCGGGCGGCAGAGGCCACCCCGCCCTCCAGCACGACAGCCCCAGAGGCCGCAACCGACGGACAAGAACTACTGCGCAGTCAGGCGCGCGAGGCGGCCCTGGAGGACATCTCCTTCCGCGTCGAGCCAGGCCAACTCGCGGCTCTGGTCGGCCCCAGTGGCGCAGGCAAGACCACTCTCACCTACCTGATACCCCGCCTGTACGACCCCAATGTTGGGCGCATCCTGCTCGATGGCCACGACCTGCGCGACGTCACACTGGACTCCCTCAGCGCGCAGATTGGCATGGTCACCCAGGAGACCTACCTGTTCCACGACACCATCCGCACCAACCTGCTCTACGCCAAACTCGACGCCACCCAAGCGGAGCTCGAGGCCGCGGCCCAGGCCGCCAACATCCACGATTTCGTGCGCGACCTACCGCAGGGCTACGATACGGTGGTTGGCGAGCGCGGCTACCGCCTCAGTGGCGGTGAGAAGCAGCGCATCGCCCTGGCGCGCGTGATCCTCAAGAACCCACGCGTGCTGGTGCTGGAT
>CAYZKS010000495.1:0-1733 GCA_964478725.1 uncultured Anaerolineales bacterium | reverse complement strand
ACCTGTATGACTGCGACGCTTGTGCCTTCAATGACGATCGCATCGGGCGCACTCTCGAAGCGCTCGACACGCAGATCGCGGCGATTGAGACGCAGGTGGTGACCCGGGCCTTGGAGCGCTATCAGGTGCCTGTGGAGACGATTCACTGGGACCTGACCAACGTCACGTTCACGGGCGCATACCAAGACAGCGACTTGGTGCGCGCCGGGTATGGCAATGGGCAGATGCATGAAAAGCAGCTCAATGTGAGCCTGCACATGACCGGCCACGGCAGCCTTCCCGTGCGCCACGAGACACTGCCCGGCAATGCGCGCCAGGCGCCGCTGGCGGGGCCGATGCTGCGGGAGCTGCAGGCCCGGCTGCAGACAACCAACCTGATGTTGATCCCCGATTGCGCGGGCATCAGCTATGACAACATCGTGGCCTATCGCGCCGCCGGCGCCCGGTTTTTGGGGCCCATGCAGTTGACGCCGGCGGAGCAGGAGTTTGTGGCGAACGTGCCGCCGGACGCCTTCGTGCCGCTGAAGTATCGCAGCCAAAACAACCGCGACTGCCAGTACAGCTGCTTCGATACGCCCTTGACGCTGAGGCGCCAGAAGCGCGACGCGCCGCTTGAGGTGCGGGCGCTGGTGATGCACAGCAGCCAAAAACACAAGCGAGATGCCGAGGGGCGCCAGAAGAAACTGGACAAGGCGCTGCGCCGGCTGGACGAGATCCGCGGCCATCTGAACAGGGCGCGCTACGCCCATGAGCACTACGCCCGCGAGAAGGCCGACAAGGCGATCGCAGACGTGGCGGACATCGTCCACTACGAACTGACGGGCGGCTACAAGCACCTGAGCCTGCGCGCGTGGCTTGATGAAGCCGCCTTGGCCGCAGCGGGGCGCGCCGACGGGCGCTGGCTGATCGTGTGTGACGATGGGCAGCGCACGGCGGAAGAGCTCTTCGCCCTGCAGCGCCAGCATTACAACATCGAAGCCCTGTTCCGCAGCTTCGGCCACGATCTTTCGGTGCAGCCCATGTGGCTGCATAAGGATGAGCGGCTGCGGGGCTTGCTGTTGGTGTTCATCCTGGCGCTGATGGTGTACAGCTTGATCGAGCTGTGCTCGGAGCGCGCGGGCCTTGAGGGCGACTACTATCACAAGATGACGACTCGCCAGCTGCTGTACCACTTCAGCCTCAGCCCGCCGAAACTGCTGCGTATCCGCGTGCGCGGCCACCCGGAGACCCTACAACCGCAAATCTCGCACGACCAGCTCTACTACCTGAACCAACTGGGCTTCCCGGACCCCAACCGCTATCTCAGCACAACCGGCCCTTGACCCTACAACAACCAGACGACCACAAGACCCATCCGAGTGCGGAAGATGGGTTAGCATCGCACTGTCGCCCTTGCACTGGCCCGCAGCGCAACTGTCTCATGAAAACTAGGCGGTGGCCGAATGACATTCCTCGAAGCGGCACGAGATGTGCTGTCTCAGTCGCGTGCGCCGCTAAGCGCCGGTGAGATCGTGAGGCGTGCGGTCGAGCAGGGCATCCTTGAGACCGAAGGCAAGACCCCCGCCAACACCATGTACGGCGTGCTCCTGGCAGTCGTTCGTCGCCAGGGAGAGGAAGCCGAGTTCTCCCTGGTCTCGAGGGGGAAGTGGGCGCTGACGGGGAAGGTCGCAGGAGCCACAGCGACCGCCGACGCAGAGCCGCCGCCAGCCGTGGACCGCAAACCCGCCTACTGT
>CAYZKS010000494.1:0-1778 GCA_964478725.1 uncultured Anaerolineales bacterium | reverse complement strand
AGATTGACATTGCACGCTTCTATGCCAGTACCAAACTCTCGGATGGGCTGATCGGACTGCGCAACGCCGTGCAGTCTGCGCTGATCGTGGCTCAAGCGGCGTGGGAAAACAAAGTGAGCCGCGGCTGCCACTACCGCGAGGACTAGCGACCGAAGGGAAGCCGGCGTCCTCCGATGGTTGCACTTGCTCTGCGGGAGGCCTGGACTCGATGTCTGTCCGGATTGGGACCTCTGGCTGGGTGTACCGGGACTGGCGCGGCATCTGGTACCCCCAGGAGCTGCGCCAGAGTGAATGGTTCGCCTTCTACGCGCAACGCTTTGACAGCGTCGAGATCAACAACTCCTTCTACCGCCTTCCGAGTGTAGCGACGTTTGACGCCTGGAGCGCGCAGGCACCGCCCGGGTTCTTGTACGCAGTCAAGGCCAGTCGCTTCCTGACCCATCTGAAGAAACTGAAAGACCCGGAGGGGCCGTTGCAGCTCTTCTTCGAACGCGCGCTGCATTTGGGGCCAACGCTCGGGCCTGTGCTCTATCAACTGCCGCCGCGCTGGAAGCTGAACCTGGCGCGCCTCGAGAGATTCCTGGAGGTTCTGCCGGACGGTCACATTCACGTGGTTGAGTTTCGCGACCCGAGCTGGCTCGTCGAAGACGTCTTCCGGGCGCTGGAGCTGCATGGCGTCGCGCACTGCATCCACGACATGCCCCCTCTGGATGTGCCCCTGCGCGTCACAGCCTCGAGCATCTACGTCCGCTTGCATGGTGGTGCAGCTTACAGCGGATTCTATTCCTACCAGACGCTGCACATGTGGGCCAAACGCATTGAAGAGTGGTGTCGCCAGAAGCTCGATGTCTTCGTCTACTTCAACAACGACGTCCAAGGACACGCTGTGCAAAACGCCGCCCTGCTGCGGGAGCTAGTCGGTTGAGCGGTGCAATGGGGTATCTAGTGGACCTCAAGCCAAACGCCATCGCCGCGTTCACTGTGACTGTGCTGCGGCACAGACAGCACTACCTGCTGCTACAGAGGGCAGAAACGAAGCAGTTCGCACCAGGGCGCTGGACGGGAGTGGGCGGGCATGTCGAGATCGATGAGCTCGGAGACCTGCGCAGGGCAGCACTGCGTGAGCTAGCGGAGGAGACTGGCATCACCGCTGCAGACATTAGGCACCTGACCCTTCGCAGAGCACTGCTGCACAACCGTCCCGCCAATCCCCTGACACTGCTTCTGTACTTCACTGGACGGTTGCGGGCGCTGCTTCTGCCAGCGTGCTCGGAGGGCACGCTGGCATGGATGACGCGCACGCAACTGATGGGCCTGGACATCATCGAGACCACCCGACAGGCCCTGCCGTTGTTGATCGAGGATGAGCGGCGCGATCCGACGGGTCGCGAGACCGTGAAAGTGGGCGCAGCGCACTTTCGAGTTGACGGAGCGCTGGCTCAAGTTGTCTGGGGAGGAGAGTTCGATGCAGACCAAGGCTGAAGCCACGAAGCAGCAGATCATCGATGGACTGATAGAAGTACGAAGACAGATCCTCGAAGTCGCGGCCACCCTGCCAGAAGAGAAGCAGGTTACGGTCTTCCTGGGCATCTGGTCGGTCAAGGACCTGCTGGCGCACCTCGCGGGCTGGGACGTGGAGAACCTCGAAGCCACCGAGGCCATCCGCGCCGGGCAGTTGCCGGCCTTCTATGCTCACTATGATCGTGATTGGCGTACCTACAATTCGCAGTTGGTGCGTCGCTACAGGCTGGAGGATTATGCACTGCTGATGTCATCCG
>CAYZKS010000493.1:0-1778 GCA_964478725.1 uncultured Anaerolineales bacterium | reverse complement strand
AGATTGACATTGCACGCTTCTATGCCAGTACCAAACTCTCGGATGGGCTGATCGGCCTGCGCAACGCTGTGCAGTCGGCGTTGATCGTGGCTCTGGCGGCGTGGGAGAACAAGGTTAGCCGCGGCTGCCACTACCGCGAAGACTAGCGCCTGAAGGGAATCAAGCGTCTGCGAGTTGGTGTGCTTGCTCTGTGGGAGGCCTGGACTCGATGTCCGTCCGGATTGGGACCTCTGGCTGGGTGTACTCGGACTGGCGTGACATCTGGTACCCCAAAGAGCTGCGCCGGGACGAATGGTTCGCCTTCTACGCGCAACGCTTTGACAGCGTCGAGATCAACAACTCCTTCTACCGCCTTCCGAGCGCAGCGACGTTTGACACCTGGCGCGCGCAGGCACCGCCCGGGTTCTTGTACGCGGTGAAGGCCAGTCGCTTCCTGACCCATCTGAAGAAGCTCAAAGACCCGGAGGGGCCATTGCAGCTCTTCTTCGAACGCGCGCTGCATTTGGGGCCAACGCTCGGACCTGTGCTCTATCAGCTGCCGCCGCACTGGAAGCTGAACCTGGCACGCCTCGATGGCTTCCTGGAGGCTCTGCCAGGTGGTCACATTCACGTGGTTGAGTTTCGCGACGCGAGCTGGCTTGTGGAAGAAGCCTTCCGGGCATTGGAGCGATACGGTGTGGTGCACTGCATCCACGACATGCCTCCTCTGGATGTGCCCCTGCGCGTCACAGCCTCGAGCATCTACGTCCGCTTGCATGGTGGTGCAGCTTACAGCGGATTCTATTCCTACCAGACGCTGCACATGTGGGCCAAACGCATTGAAGAGTGGTGTCGCCAGAAGCTCGATGTCTTCGTCTACTTCAACAACGACGTCCAAGGACACGCTGTGCAAAACGCCGCCCTGCTGCGGGAGCTAGTCGGTTGAGCGGTGCAATGGGGTATCTAGTGGACCTCAAGCCAAACGCCATCGCCGCGTTCACTGTGACTGTGCTGCGGCACAGACAGCACTACCTGCTGCTACAGAGGGCAGAAACGAAGCAGTTCGCACCAGGGCGCTGGACGGGAGTGGGCGGGCATGTCGAGATCGATGAGCTCGGAGACCTGCGCAGGGCAGCACTGCGTGAGCTAGCGGAGGAGACTGGCATCACCGCTGCAGACATTAGGCACCTGACCCTTCGCAGAGCACTGCTGCACAACCGTCCCGCCAATCCCCTGACACTGCTTCTGTACTTCACTGGACGGTTGCAGACGATGACCTTGCCGGCATGTACGGAGGGCACACTGGCGTGGATGACGCGCACGCAACTGCTGGGCCTGGACATCATCGAGACCACCCGACAGGTCCTGCCGTTGTTGATCGAGGATGAGCTGCGCGATCCAACGGGTCGCGAGGCCGTGAAAGTGGGCGCGGCGCACTTTCTAGCTGACGGAGCGCTGGCTCAAGTTGTCTGGGGAGGAGAGTGCGATGCAGACCAAGCCTGAAGCCACGAAGCAGCAGATCATCGACGGACTGATAGAAGTACGAAGTCGAATCCTTGAGTCAGCGGCCGCCCTGCCCCGCGAGAAACAGGACGAGGTCTTTCTGGGTGTCTGGTCGGTCAAGGACCTATTGGCGCACCTGGTGGGCTGGGATGTGGCCAATCTCGAAGCAGCCAAGGCCATTCGCGCCGGGCGGCTGCCGGCCTTCTACGAACACTACGACCACGACTGGCGGACTTACAACTCGCAGTTGGTGCGTCGCTACAGGCTGGAGGATTATGCACTGCTGATGTCATCCG
>CAYZKS010000492.1:0-1797 GCA_964478725.1 uncultured Anaerolineales bacterium | reverse complement strand
GACTCTGTAGGTTTTCGCGTAGCTTAACAACTGGATAGAGTGGTATAATAGCGTCATCCTTGTGTCGAGGGGTAACGATGTCGCTGCAATGGCACCTCAGTCGAGATATCCCCGCTGATACCGCTGCAATCGGGTGTACGATCTTGCGCTCCAGCAATCCATACCGGCAGATTGGAGACCGCTTCAACGAGTTCTTTCCCGATGAGAGCGTCTTTCAGACTATGTACGATACGACAGGGCGGGGAGCGATTCCGCCCCTGCTCCTGGGCCTGATCACCGTGTTTCAGATGTGGGAAAAGGTATCGGATCGCTTGGCAGCTGAATGGGTGGTCACCCGCTTGGACTGGAAGTATGCGCTGCACCTCCCGGCGACATATGCCGGTTTCCACTTCACCGACCTGTCTGCTTTTCGGGCCCGCCTCATCGCTCATCAGCAGGAGCGCCTGTTTTTCGATCAACTGATTGCTCATCTGAAGACGCTGGGCCTCATTGCCCCCCGTGGCAAGGTGCGCACTGATTCCAGCCACATCATCGCCATGGTCGAGCGGTTGGGTTGCATGGAGTTGGTCACAGAGAGCATTCGAGTCACCCTCAAGGCGATGGTAGCGGTTGCCCCGACCTGGTGTGCGCAGATGATTCCGCCATCTGTGCAGGAGGCGTACCGGCAGCGGCAAAGTGAGTACGGCTTGAGTGAGAGCGAGATTGGGCGTCGGCTGAGCAAAGCTGGTCAGGATGGCTTCTGGCTTCTTGCGCAGTGGGATCGGGGTGTCCCTGTACCGCCTGCTGCTGTGCCTCTGGCCGTGGAGACATTGCGCACGGTCTTGAAGCAACAATTCTGCACAGGCGATCCCGCTGCCCGACCCCCGAAGCGACCCTGTGGCCGGGACGTGATTGACAGTCCCCACGAGCCGGAGGCCCGCTCCCGCACTAAGCGTAGCCAAACGTGGAGCGGGTACAAGATGCAGGTCAGCGAGACCTGCGACGACAACACACCGCACCTGCTCGTGGATGTTGATGCCACGGGAGCATACGACAATGATAGCCCCGAACTGCCCAAGATCCAGGCTCGCCTCGTGGCTCACGACATCGCGCCCGAGGAGCAGTACGTGGATCAGGCCTACGTGAGCGGCCAGAACCTGGTCACGAGCCGGGACAACGGGATCACCCTGATGGGGAAGCCCCTTGAGGATACGTCCGGCCCGACTGGCTTTCGGCAGACAGATTTCGTCATTGACGAGGCTGCTCACCAAGCGACGTGTCCAGCGGGGCAGCAGAACACCTACTGGCATGAAGACCCTGCTCCTGCAGAGGGTCTACCGCCCGTGGACATTCGGTTTGACGGAGCGAGCTGTCAACAGTGCGTGTTCTTTGGACAATGTACCGCAAGCCCGCGGGGACGATCCATGGCCTTGCATCCCTACCGGCGGCAATTGGCCGAGCGGCGCCGGGAAGCGCAGACCGAGGGCTTTCACCAAAGGATGCATCGGCGGGCGGGAGTGGAGGGGACCATCTCGGAACTGGTGCGTGCGTATCGGCTGCGCCACGCCCGGTACCGCGGCCGCATCAAGGTGCGTCTGCAAACCTTGTTCACCGCTGTGGCAGCCAATCTGAAACGTGTGGTGCGCTGGTGGGTGGAGTCGCGCCCGCAGAGGGCGCTGCCAGGTGTCGCCTAGTCAGTGAATGGGCGAAACCAGACGGCAAACTCGCCTTCTGGGATCCTTGGCTTGTTCCAGTGCCATCCACAGCGCTCCTACGACACTCTATCCGGTTGTTAACGTGCCAAAAACCTACAGAGTC
>CAYZKS010000491.1:0-1799 GCA_964478725.1 uncultured Anaerolineales bacterium | reverse complement strand
GGCCAGCGGGTCGGTGGCGTACTCCGTCTCCTGCGCCGGATCGCCCTGCCTCAGGCGCACCACGCGTCCCTGGCGCAGGTCAATGGCTGGATAGACATCAAACCCGCGCATGGAAATTCTCCAGGATGCGCAGGCCGGTCCGCTGGCTCTTCTCCGGGTGGAATTGCACGCCATAGACCGCCCCACGTCCCACCACCGCCGCGAACGGCCCGCCGTAATCCGTGACGGCCAGGGTGTGCTCGGGCGCGGCCTGGCCGTAGTAGGCGTGGTTGAAGTAGGCCCACGCGCCTGCGGGCAGCCCGTCGAGCAGCGGCGACGGCGCGACCGGCTCGATCTGGTTCCATCCGGTGTGCGGCACCTTGAGCCCTCGCGCCAGGTGCTCGCGTGGAAAGCGCACCACGCGCCCGCGGATCAGGCCCAGCCCGGCGTGCAGGCCCAGCTCTTCGCCCGCATCGAACAGCACCTGCAGGCCCACGCAGATGCCCAGCAGCGGCTTGCCCGCCTGCACGGCGCGCAGCAGCGCTCCCGCCAGCCCGGCGCGCCGCAGCCCGGCCATGCAGTCGCCAAAGGCGCCCACGCCGGGCAGCACGATCTTGTCCGCAGCGTCCAGAGCGCGCGGCTCGGAGACCACCTGCACCCGCGCGCCGGCGGCCTCCAGCGCCTTGTGGATGGAGCACACGTTGCCCGCCCCGTAGTCAATCAGCGCGATCACAGCACCCCCTTGGTCGAAGGCACCGCCCCGGCCCGGCGCGGATCGAGACGCGTGGCGGCGTCCAGAGCGCGGCCCAGGGCCTTGAACAGCGCCTCGGCCTTGTGGTGGTCGTCGCGCCCGTAGAGCACGCGCGCGTGCACGTTGGCGCGCGCCGCCACCGCAAAGGACTCGAAGACGTGCGCGATGAGCGTCGCGGGCAGGCCGCCCACGCTCGGGCCGCTCCAGCTCATCTCGGTCACGGCGTAGGGGCGGCCGGAGAGGTCCACGCTGACGCTGGCCAGCGCCTCGTCCATGGGCACGCTGGCCGTGGCCATGCGCACGATGCCCGCGCGCTCGCCCAGGGCCTGGTCAAAGGCCTGCCCCAGGACCAGGGCTACGTCCTCGACGCTGTGATGCGGGTCCACCTGCAGGTCCCCGCTGGCCTGCACCCTCAGGTCGAACAGGCCGTGGGCGGCCACCTGGGCCAGCATGTGGTCCAGGAAGCCCAGCCCGGTGGCGATTTCGTGCTGCCCCGTGCCGTCCAGGTCCAGCGTCACGCGGACGTCCGTTTCTCGGGTCTGGCGATGTATGTCTGCCGTGCGCATTTACAGCCTCCGTAGCGCGGAAATGAGCGCGTCGGTGTGTTCGGGCGTGCCGACGCTGATGCGGATGTGATCGCGCAAGCGCGGTTTGTCAAAGTGACGCACCAGGATGCCCTCGGCCTCCAGGTCCAGCTTGAGCCGCTGGGCGTCGCGGCCCTCGACGCGGCATAGGATAAAGTTGGCGCGCGAGGGGTAGGTGTGCAGGTAGGGGATGCCATCCAGCGCCTGGCGCAGGCGTTCGCGCTCGGCCACGATGCGCTCCACCACCTGGAACAGGTAGGCGCGATCCTGCAGCGCGGCCAGCGCCGCCGTGGAAGCGGCCACCGAGACGTTGTAGGGCTGCTTGATCTTCCACAGGTGCGGCATCAGCGCGGCAGGAAAGGCGCCGTAGCCGGCGCGCAGCCCGGCCAGCCCGGCCCACTTGCTGAAGGTGCGCAGCACGATCAGGTTGTCGTGCTGCAACACCCAACTGATCCGGCTGCGCTCTGATCCCGCGCTTACGTTCG
>CAYZKS010000490.1:0-1801 GCA_964478725.1 uncultured Anaerolineales bacterium | reverse complement strand
GGGTTCTCCAACTCATACACATACGCACGATCCACGACGAATCCGTACCGCAGGTCGATCAGGGACTCAGCGAGCCAGGCGCTGTGGTAGGTTGGCTCGTCCTGGAATTCAGCAACCAGGCTTAGCGCGCTTGTCTGGATAACGCGCTGCTGCACTTCGGGCCAGTCGGTCCCGAAACTATCTGCTCTCAGTACGAGGTACTTGACGCCCCAATCTTGCAGCAGCGCAATGCCTTCTGGCGTCGGAAAGTCGTATAAGAGCGGGCGCTTCTCGCGGTAGTCGTTGGGGAAGAAGGCGCCGTAACCGTAGGCGATGGGCTTGCCGTGCACCGTGCTGGCGTACAACATTGGCCCGCGTTCTGACCTCCACAGAGGCAGTTGTGCCACGGCCCCCTGACCGGGCTGTTGCGCCAGCCACAGGTCCAGCGGTTGCTTGAGCACCTCCGTCCAGCCAAACGGGTGCGGCACGGCCCACAACTCAAAGACCGCTGCTGCCAGACACAGGCCACCCAACAGCACGCCCCAGTTGCGCCCATGCGTCCTTGCTTCCAAGGCCCTCAACCCGCGAGCGAGGCCCATGCCGGCCAGAATGGCCACGGCGAAGGCGCTGATCAGGCCAAAGCGCGCCCAGACGCGCATGGCGTCGAAGAAAGGCAGGAATAGGTAGAAGGCCAGGGTTGGTAGCGGCAGGTAGATCGAGCCAGGCACGTTCAGCTCGTAGTAACTGGGCTGCGGATTCAGCGCCAGGCGCTTGGCCAGCCATCCCATGGCCGCCGTGAAGGCTCTTTCCACACTGGCCGGAACGGCAATGTACACGCGCTGGCCATTCACATGCAGGGTTGTGCCCAGCGCCAGGAGCAGCGAAAACGCCAGCAACCATGCAAAGCTCTTCGAGCCGTACACCGGCTTGCGCCACAAGGCAACGGTGGCAAGTGCAAGGCCCACCCAGTTCAGCGGGATGATCAACTCCAGCACGTCTGAGCGCTGCGCGTAGAACGGCGCGACGGCCCTGCCCCACAGCGGCTGCATCACGTTGGGCATGAGCGGGTCCTCAACGCTGGCCGAGAACATGTCCACCTCTCGCAGGGCAAAGACCATCTCTCGCGCGTTGCGCTGCTGCAAGGTGGGGATGAGGCTGGGCAGCAGCAGAATGCCCGCTACCACGCCAGCCAGCGCCAGCAGCCCCAGGAGCCGGCGCTGCAGGAGATGCTTGCGCCAGGGCCGGCAGCGCCAAAGCACGTACGCCGCGGCGAAGATGACTAGCATGGGCGCATAGTACCAGGAAGAGAGCGCCATCAAGGCAAAGAACAGACCAGCCAGGGCAGCCCAGCGCGGTCGCATGTGGTCGATCAGCAGGTCCAGGCACAAGAACAGCAGAGGCAACCATCCCGTGCCCAGCAGGTTCAAGTGCCCTCCGCCCAGGTGCGCCATGCGGTAGGAGCAGAAGCCAAACAGAACGCCGCTCACCAGGGCAGCCAAACGCTTGCCCGTCCAGCGCAGCGCTAACAGATAAGCCCCCAAAGCGGATAGCACGAACGAGAACAGCAGTAGCACGTTGTAGCTGACCGCCTCACCGCACAGGATGGTCAGGGGCATGCCCAGGGCGACATTGGCCAGGCTCATTTCGTGCAGAGCGAGGTAGTACCCAGTGGGGTAGAACACGTTGGGGTTGAAAAAGGGCGAGACGCGCAGGTCAAAAAGGGAGCGCTTGAACCACCACAGTTTGTAGAGGTACTCCAGATTATCCCCGGGCGGCCCCAACACGCCGTGGTTCAGGATGGTCATCAGGGGGCAGGTCATGA
>CAYZKS010000489.1:0-1806 GCA_964478725.1 uncultured Anaerolineales bacterium | reverse complement strand
CGGCCGAAGGCACCTGGCCGCGGCGCTCGAAGCCGCACAGGCGGCGCAGATTGGGCTGGCTGTGCAGCAGGTCCACCAGCAGCGCTGTCGTCGGCAGATTGTAGAAAGCCTTGGCGACAAAGGCCCGGGCCAGCGCGCCGCGGTCACACTGCGGACGTCCCCGCCACGGGGGACGCGGGACGGCTTGTTCGACGCGCAGAATTTCAAGGATCGCGGCCAACTGGCGCTGCTTGTCGGTGAGGGGCTCGGGCAAGCACCATTCCAAATGCGGAAAAAGTGTGGCTTGAATTCGGCCCCAGACTCTTGCTATAGTATCCATGATATCGCCTCTGAGGAACGGGTTGCTCAGCACAACACCATTCCGCAACGGGCGATATCTTTCCTTTTAATGCCTTTTTGCAACTAGCTCTGCTGTAAAAGTAAATAGGCACGGGGCCTCCTTAGGCGGCGAGTTGGGTGAGCGCTTTGCCGCTCGGCGTGGGATCCGGCTGCAGCTCCTGGCGCAGCAGCTCTAACTGGCGCTGCTCCAGCTCGGTGATGGTCACCTTCTGCCAGCGCTCGGCAGCCCGCTGCAGGGCCGCGTAAGCCAGCTTCAGGCAGCTGCGCTCATCAAAGAAGCGCGGGATCACCTTGGTCCGGCGGCGCTCCTCGACGAAGCTGCGCTCGATCAGATTGGTGGTCCGCACGAACTTGCGGTGCGCCGGTGGCACCCGCAGGTGCGCCAGACTGGCCTCAAGATCGTCGGCGAAACACTGCATGGCGCGGGGGTACTCCCGCTGGAAATGAGCCAGGGTCTCCGCTGCGGCCTGGCGGCCCGCCTCCGGCGTGGGAGCGTCGCGCACCGCCTGCAGCCAGGCCTTGACCTCCGCGCGCGCCGATTCGGGCAGCTTGTCCAGCACGTTCTGCATCTTATGCCTCCAACAGCGAATCCGCACACTTTGCGGAAAGACTTCCTCCAGGGCCCGCAAGAGCCCGGGCGCCCCATCGCTGGTCATGGTCAGCGGCGGTCCCAGGCCCCGGCCCACCATGTCGCGCAGGAAGTCCAGCCAGTCGGCATAGCTTTCCTTGTTACCCAGCGCCAGGTGCAGGAGCACCCGCCGGCCGTCGCTACAAATGCCCCAGGCGCACAGCAGCGCCTCCTTGGGCCCGCCCTGGCGGCGCAGCGACTCCCAGACCGCGTCCACGAACAGGTAGATGATCTCGAACCCCGACAGGTCGCGGCGGCAGAAAGCCTCGTATTCTTCCCACAGGCGGTCGGTCAGCTCGCTCACCGCACTCCGGCTGAGCAGGCAGTGGCCGGTGGCATCGGTGAAGGCCGCCTCGATGTCGCGGGTGGACAGGCCGCGGGCGTACATCTCGGTCACCAGCTGCGCCAGCACCTCGCTGTGCGCGCCCAGAAACTCCAGCAGACGCGAATGGTAATCGGGCACGCCCCGCACCTGGGGCACCTCGATTTCCACCCGGCCCTCGGCGCCCTCCACGCCGCCGGGGCGATAGCCGTTGCGGTAGCGCCCCTCGCTGCCGCGCTGGTAGCGCTCGCGGCCCAGGGCATCGCGCTGCTCGGCTTCCAGGGCCTCCTGCAGCACCACCCGAGAGGCCAGGCTGAGCAGGGCCGAGGTGGGACTCGCCTCAGTTTCGATTCCGGTGGCCAGAAAATCCGCCAGGGTCTGGCGCAATTGCGTGCTGGGTGCTATTCTCTTGGTCGGCATGGGTTGGTCCTTTCTGCCCCCTTGGGGCCGGTGATTTGCGTCACCTTAGGATAACCCATGCCGTTTCCTTTTTACAGCATTATAGAGACTTCACCCG
>CAYZKS010000488.1:0-1834 GCA_964478725.1 uncultured Anaerolineales bacterium | reverse complement strand
GTGCAGGCCCTCCCCACGCCGAACATCGCCGTCGCCCGCGACGTGCAGCGCCTGGGCAACTACTTCCAGGTGACGCTCGCCGTCCGCAACCAGGGCAACGCGCCCGTGCAAAACCTGCGCCTGAGCGACCGCAGCCCCGGTTACCAGGCGCTCGACGTGTGCCACACCAGCCTGGACAGCCCCAGCATCTTTGGCCCCGCCGAGCCCCTCACCCCTGAATACTCGACCGCGGGCCAGGCCAGCACGGTGACCTACGACTACTCGCGGCAGCCGCTGGCGCCGGGCCAGACCTGGCGCCTGCGCTACTTCCTGGTGCCCATCCTGTACCCGCCGGACGAAGTGCTGCCCTGGGTTGATCCCGCCATCGGCGAGACCCTGGAGCTCACGTACCGATCCAGCGGCCAGGACTGGCGCCAATACCCGACAACGCGCTGGTCGAGCGGCAGCCAGCACGCCAGCGCCCTGCATGCCTCCAACTACCTGATCCTCACCAACCCGTCGGAGCTGTTCGCGCGCGAACCCGCCGCGAGCGCCGACGTGGACGCACTGCTGGGCGCTGCGGCCAGGCTGGCGCGCGACAAGAACGGCGTCCTGGGGTACTTGGGCGCTTCATCCGTCTGGAGAAACGTCTTCTGGCTGAAGGACTTGCTGCGCCCGGGCGGCGCCTGGGCCAGCCAGCTCGCCCCGGCATTTTCCGATCCGCACCCCGAAGATTCGCCCGCCTACCTGCTGATCGTGGGCGAGACCGAAATCGTGCCCTCGTACACCTATGACGTGAGCGGCCTGAAAATCAAGTGGAGCGACGGCGATACCACTACGCACGTCAAGCTCTCCGACAACTTGCTGGCCGACACCGTCGAGGACGACTGGGCGCCGGACCTGATTGTGGGACGCGCCATCGGCAACACCGCACGCGAGCTCGCGCAGCCAATCCTGAGCAGCCTGGCTGTTTTTAACGGGCAGGGCTTTGATCTGCGCGACGCGCTCGTGCTCTCGGGCTACGAGGACAGGCCGGGAGACCGGTTCATGCAGAACGCCGACAACGCGAGGCGCGATCTGGCGGACCAGGGGCTGTTGAGCGGCGCGATCGACTGGAGCCACTGGCTCGAGCGATCCTTCCAGGTGCAGGCCGCCAACAGAGATGCCTTTGCGCTGGGCGATGTGGACGGTGACGGCGAGGACGAGATACTGATTGCCAGCGGCGAGGATCAGCGGGTACGCATCTACGACTGGCGGAACCCTCCCGAGCGTTCGTTCGCCTCGTTCTACACGCGCAACGATGGCTTTGCTGCCGGCGATCTGGACGGCGACGGCCGGGATGAGATCGTGATTGCGACCGAGAGCGACAGCTATGCTCCGATCGACGTCTACAGGCAGAACGGCGATAAGGTCTGCGACGTGGGCTTGCTGATCCCCTTCCGGGAGTGGGACTGCCTGGCGCTGGGTGACGTCAACGCGGATAGGTGCGACGAGATCGTGACCATCAGCGAGGCCAGCGACGAGGTGCGCATCTACAGTCTGGACACCGTCCAGCGCCGCCTCAATCTACTGTTTGGCCCCTGGCACACCCAAGTCAACTTTACCAAGTACGATGCCATGGCCGTCGGCGATCTGGGCGGCGACGGACCGGATGAGATCGTGATCATGCGCGACGACGACCAGAAGATCTACCTGTACGACGGCGCGGGCGCCGAGCTGGGAGTCCTGGGGCGCGACCTGGACGGGGACGGCGAGGACGACACGCGCTACACCAAGTACGACGGCATGGCGCTGGGCGACGTGGATGGAGACAACCTGGATGAGATCCTCGTGCTGTGCGACGAGGACGACACCC
>CAYZKS010000487.1:0-1834 GCA_964478725.1 uncultured Anaerolineales bacterium | reverse complement strand
GCCTCCGAGAAGCGGTTCATCACCTGCTGCACCACCTGGTAGCGCGGCCCGCCGTAGGCGCGCACCTGCTCCTCGATGGCCATGGCCTGCGCGATGCCGAGGCGCGCGACCTTCTCGGCCTCGGCGTCGGCCAGTGCGCGGATCTGCGCCGCCTGCTGCAGCGAGCGCTGGTACTCGGCCTTGCCCTGGTTGGTCTGCACCGCGATGCCGACTTCAGACTCGGTCAGCATTGTTTGCTGCTTCGCGCGAGCTTCCACCTCGCGCAACTCGCGCTCCTTGAAGGCCGCCTTTTCCTGGCGGGCGTAGGTCTCGACCTGCTCCTCGGCGATCTGGCGGTCGCGCAACTGCTTGAGGATGACCTCGATGTTGTGGTCGCCCTCGCGTGAAAGTGGCGTGCCGATCAACACCTCTTCCAGCTCCAGGTTATAGTGCCCGAACTTGTCCTTCATCTCGCTGCTGGCGCGGCTCTGGATGTCGCTGCGCTCCTGAATTAGCTGGATCAGCGTGCGCGTCTGTGCCGTGTTCTTGAAATAGGCGGCCACCATCGGATCCAGCGTCTGCTCTACCAGGCGTTTGATCTCGCCGAAGCGCTGGATCACGAGCGACGCTTTGCGGTAGTCAATGTGGACCACCACCGAGAGTGGTAGTAAGGGCTCAAAGGCGTCGCGTGTGATAAGCTGCACCTCGGAAAGGTTCTCATCGAAGCGGTGCGCGCCCACTTCGTTGTGCACCCACTTTAGGATAAAGTTGGTCGTGGGTACGGGGATGATCTTGCCGGCATAGGTGTTAAAGGCGTACTTGCCGGGCAGCAGTGGCACGCTCCAGACGCCGCGCTGGCCTTGCTTCACCAGCTCACCGTGCTTGTAGTCCTCTCCGCTCAGGTCCACGCCCGTCTCGCCGGTATACGAAACCACGACGCCCACCGAGCCCACATCGATCACTGTCTTGGGGATAAGCTCTACGGTCGCGAACAAGCGGTTGAGGTAGTACGTGCCCTCGACCAGTACCTGCAGTTGGCGACCACGCATGCCGCCGGCACGCAAAAAGCTCTCCGGATTCTGAAAGCTGTTGTGGAATGCCTCTGGCTTGGCAGGGTTGTCGCCCACGATTGGCGCGATGATTGTGCCCTGGGGCAGGCTCGGCCCGTCGTGCACTGTTACGATGCCGACCTTGTCATCCGCGCCTTTGATCACCACAGGCTGGAAGCCTTCACGCTCCGCGATTACGTCCGCCATGCGGCGGAAGGTCTCGGCTTCGTCGCGGCTGAGTTGCAGGTATTGCACGCCGTCCTGGGTGATGACCACGAACTGCGCCAGGTTGATGGCGTAGGTGCCTTCGCGCAGGATCTGGCGCTGTGGGCCACGTTGGCCGCTGTTCTTCAGGAACTCGCGCACGTCCTGGAAGTTGTTGGACTCTGTTACGCGGCCCAACACCTGACCGGCGTCGAGCGGCACTCCGTCGCGCGCAAACACGTATCCAATCTTGCCCTGCGGCACCGTGATGAGCCGCATGCTGTGCACCCGGTACTGGAACGGCATCAACAGGTGGATGCCACCGCGCAGCACTTCGGGCTGAAACCCAGCCTCGCCGTGCAGCGCAATCAGGCCCGACTTTAGCGAACCTTTGGTGCTGAAGCGCTTTTCCACCACGCCCACCCGGTTGTTGGGGATGAAACGTATGGTCAGGAGCAGCAGCCATAGCACTACCATTGCGGCCAAGATGGCCAGAATCGACTCGAACATGCTTCGTCCTTCCTCTCGCCCCCTGACCTTGGCGGCAAAGGGGCCGCGTAATCATAGGCTCGTTGGCCGAAAAGTCAACTGCGCACAATACT
>CAYZKS010000486.1:0-1836 GCA_964478725.1 uncultured Anaerolineales bacterium | reverse complement strand
CCGTTGGCGCGCGGCACTTCACAAGTGCGGGTTGCACCTGCAGGATATGCGTCGAGCACAGAAGATAGCGCAGTATCCACCTGGTACGTATTGCCATCTCACCGGCCCGTGCAGGGGGCCATTCGGCCACTCGTCGCTCCCGTCAGGGCATCACAGACACCATCGGTTCTGATAGAGTGCTCTGTGGGGTAAGATTCCTGCTGCGCGGCCAACGATTGGCCGAGCACAAGCAGCGCACCCCACTCCTCCCGTTTCCCCAATACCGGAACAGCAACTGATTCGGAAACCTCGGTGATTACCCACATTCCTCCTGGACGAGATGATGAGGTGGGACCTCGCCGCCACCCGGGTCAGGCAAGAGGCTGAGGTCAGAAGCCAAGACAGCCTGTGCGATGAGCACGGCTTGGAGGCCAATCCGCAGCAGGTAGGCGCCGCCCCGGTCCATCGCTGTACCAGCGATGCCACTGCCGAGCTGACGCAGCCAGGAGAGCACCGCCGGCGACCACAGCTGGGGCATGCGCAGGGCGAACAGCGCTGCCACCAGGACCAGGATGAACGCCCGGCGCCGCCGCTCCAAGGCGTGCAGCTGGATCTTCTCCACGTCCAGGCCGTCCTCCTGGATGAAGCGGTAGAGATGCTCGATGGTGGGCCGCCGACGCCAGTCCTGGTAGACGTGCATGGCCTCGGACAGGCTCCTGGTGGGCCGGTTGGTGATCAGCAGCAAGGGCTCCGAGGAAGGGCCGCCCTCCGAGATCAGCGCCCAGAGGGGCTGCTCACGATCGGGCAGGCGGATCTGCATCCAGTCGAGTGTCACTTTGACCACTGTCGTGCGACCGGCGTGGGTGAAGGCCGTCTCGAAGCGATGGGCGCGTGGGACAGTGTCGACCAAGTCCTTCAGCAGCTCGCGTTCCCAGCACTTGAGGCGCGGGTTGTAGACGTCCACCCAGCGCTTCGAACTGGCACGGATGATGAACTCAAGGCCCACCTCATCGGCGTAGCGGAAGAGCTTTTGGTCGTCCAGCCCGGCATCGGCCACGATACAGACCGGCATGTCGCGCAAGACGGTGCGAATGGTGCGCATAGCGCGCATCAGCTCCCGGTTCTCGCTGGTGAAGTCCGGCGTCTTGTACGAGAACAGGCGCACGTAGGGGATGGCAGGCTGCTCACGATTGACCACTTGGGCCACAATGGCTGGATAGCCGTAGGTGATGCGCTTCCGCGACCGCCCCGTCAGGCAGCCCGGCGGCGTGCTCTTCTGCACTTGGCTGATCCCTTCCAGCCGGCGGGCGTAGGGGTTCTCCAGATTGACGGGATCCAGGGCCACCACGACCCGCCCGGATGCCGTCTGGGCCACGGCTCGGGCATCGGCGTACAACGGGTCCAGCCAGGTCTCGTGCGAGAAGGAGGGCGTCTTCATCAGCCGATAGAAGCGCTTGGTACGCGCCCAGGGACTCGTGCTCTGATCGGGTGCTTGAGCGGCGGCCTTGGTCAGGTGGGGCCTGCTGGCTGCCAACAGCCCCGGCACGCACTCGCGCAGCGAGGCTCCCAAACGCGCATCCGGTAAGGCGGCCACGTACGGATCCAGATACGCCTGGAGTTCCCTCAGCATCTGCCCGGAGTGCGCCTTGAACAATTCGACCCTATCGACTAACATGGACTTGGCTCCCTTCTGTGGCGGGTGGGTCTGCAACCGCATCCTAACACAGATCGGAGCCGCCCGCATTTCATGAGATATGGGTAATCACCAAGCATTGGTATGGGCGAAGATGACCTCCGGCTGCTCCTGGACGGCATGCTGGGCAGACTGGCCAAGTGGTTGCGCTTGCTGGGCTACGA
>CAYZKS010000485.1:0-1836 GCA_964478725.1 uncultured Anaerolineales bacterium | reverse complement strand
TGCTGGTCACGTTGCCGAAAGCGAGCATCCGGGATGTCGTGTCGCCACGGTCGCGGACGGTCTGGATGACCTGGATGAGGTTCGCGTAGGTGGAGTCGTTGTACATGCCCTTGCCGACTGGCGCCGTCTCGTGCCCGATGCGGTACCCGTAGAAGGCGTCCCCGTAGGCGGACCACTTGGCACGGAGTAGATCGACTTGGAAGTTGAGGAAATACTGGAGTCCAGGGAACCCTCCCACCGTCCCGGCGTACCACTCCAACGGTGTCCCATGGAAGTGAGACCCCTCGGCCTCGTAGAAAACGACGAATCTGCCCAAGGGGCTCCACTGGTCTGCAACTCGCTCCTCGTAGTCCTGCGTGTGCAGCGGCGGACATGTAGTGCAGGTGTCTACCCTCGGGGTGCTATCCACCAGCAGGTCTATGCCCAGGGAATCAAGTCGCGCAGCATCAGTCGGCAGGAAAGAGGTGTCCGCCAGCACATGTCCGCCCGGCTGCCAGACGCCGATCGTGAACTGGGCCGCGACGCGGTGCGGCAAGAACGAGCCCAGGATGAGTGCCAGGAACACCAGCCCGCGATCGCACCGCTGGAAACGGGTGCGTCTGAGCACAGGGCCGTCCATGGCCGCACCTCCTTACCGCAAGAGCGTGAGCTTGCGCACGCTGGCCCCTGATGCTCCGGTCAGCCGGCACAGGTAGACGCCTGACGCCACGGTCTCTCCCATGGCGTCCCGGCCATCCCAAGGGACTGCGTGGATGCCAGCAGGAAACACGCCGGCCGCCAATGTCGTGACCCTCTGCCCTGCCGCGTTGCGCACCTCCAGGGACGCCTGCTGTGCCGCCGGCAACGAGAAGCTGATCTGCGTCTGCTGGTTGAACGGATTGGGGCAGTTCTGCAGGAGCCCGAACGACTGGGGCAACGCAGGGCCCGCGTCCGCGCCCACCGCCGTCGGCAGCTCCTCCCGTGGCCACCTGACCAGACCGGGCCCCCCTGGGATCGCTGAGGCCATCCAAAGATCGCCTCTGCTGTCCAGCACGAGGCGCCAAGGCACCAGCGGGCCCGCACTCGTGACCACACTGACACCGGACCATACCTTGCCCTGCAAGACCATGACCCCCAGTTCCCCACCGCCGGCAAACCAGTGCGCACCGCTACCGTCCTCCGCCATTGCGAGGACCATGCCAGCCCGTAGCTCCGTGTACTCCCGCCACGTTCCGCTGTCGCGCACCACCAGAGAGCGCTCGGTGCCCACCCACAACCGGTTGCCGCTGTCCGCGAACAGCGACCACAGATAGGTGTGGGCGTCGATCGGGGGCAGGTCGTACGCGGTCCACTGCCGCCCGTCGAAGGATACCAAGTCGTGCCTTTGACCGGACGGCGCCGGATAGTCCACCCGCAGGATTCCAGCCCACACCACCCCGTTGTGGTCGACAGCTACCCCGCTGGTCACGCTCGCGCCGCGCCAGCTGGTGGGCGCAGGGATACCGTCTGTACGGTCGTAGCGCCACCAGTCCCGGCCGTCGAAGCGGTGCAACGTGGCGCCGCAGCCAGCAAACCACACGTCGCCGTTGGGCGCGACGCCTATGTCGGCGGGTGCCGGCGCACCCGGCACCCGGTAATGCCTCCAGCCGTCCGCGCTCAGCTGGCTGATCCCGCCACGTCCCGTCACCCACAACCGCCCGGCACCGTCGACAGCCAGGCCACACACCATCCCCGCCGCTGCTCCTCCCACACCCACGTAAGAGGCGAGACCAGTTGGGTCCAGACAGCACAGACCTGCCCCGGTTCCAACCCACAGCCTGCCAGCCGAGTCCGCCGCCAAGCTCTGCACCCATGAGC
>CAYZKS010000484.1:0-1836 GCA_964478725.1 uncultured Anaerolineales bacterium | reverse complement strand
CCGCTAACCGTTGAGCCTGCGATAGGCAAACGGTATTAACCAGAGCTTGGCTCTGCTCTACTTTCCGCTAACCGTTGAGCCTGCGATAGGCAAACGGTATTAACCAGAGCTTGGCTCTGGCCAATGGGACATTAACATAACGTCGATTATGGTCTGCTCAGACGGCAGATGTGACTGATTGCGTCGGTTTGTGGCGCCGATGGGCCGCCACACCCTTGGGCAAATGGGCGGTCACGGCCTGTTTTTCGCGAATGCGCCCATCCAGCCGGTACTCTGTGGGAAAGCCGCTCTGACCCAAGGCCCGGCGTAAGCGTCCTGGCGTACGCCGCGGCTGCCGATCCCAAAAGCCCGTGGGTAAGGCGGGTAACTCAGCCGCCAGATGCGCCAGGATGTTGGCCGCCAGCAGGCCCAACTCCGGCAGGCGAAACCGTGCGGCGGTGGCGAACACAAACTGGCGCTGCAGACCCAGCAATTGCTTACAGACCAACGGCACTTCTTCGACCGGCCAGCGGTCGAGGTACAACTGAAAGATGGTCGCCGCTTGCGCCGTCACGTTGGTGCCCAGCACGAGCGGCTCGCGGTACAGCGGGTCCTGATAGACCCAGATGGTGAAGGTCAGATTGCCGACGGCGACCTTCTGGTCACGGCGCACCAGGGTGCGCCAGCCCTGGGCCACGATGCGCCGCCCGGCATAGCTGAACTGGGTGGTCACATCGGGTGGCGTGGCAGGCAGTAGGCGATCTTTGTACGACCGCGCCAACGGCCGCACGCGCACGCCATATTCGGCCGGCCGACCTTGGCGGCTAGTGCGCGGTGGCAACTGATTGCGCCGCGCCGTGCAGTTGCGATCCAGGCGCACCACATAGCGGGTCACCTGGGCGGTCTGCATATCCGCAATCGAGGCGCCGGCATCATGCACCACCACTTCGTGGGCTGCCAAGTGCTGCCCCACGGTTTGGAGCACCGCGGTCTTGAATTGGCTCTCGCTGAGCGTGTCCGCCTCGGCGCGGATGATCTGTTGCAGCAAGGGCAAGCGTTGGGCGCCGTTGTGACCGACCTGGACCACCAGGGCGAAACCGATGCCCCTGACGGCCCGCTCGGCGACGCGAGAAAAGAACTTGCCGAGCCAACCTTGCAGGCGTGGTCGCCAAAAGGCGGTGATGTCCACGGCCAACGGCTGATAGCCTTCGTAACTATCCGGCCGCCAGGCGCTGTGCGCCACCACCCACGCCCGCCAGCGCGCCACCAGGGTCGCACTGGACCACGCGCCTTCGCGCACCGCTTGGCTGCAACGGCGAATCTGGACGGCACTCAGACCCACCGCCAGCAACGCCGGGAAGACCGCACCCCGGCTGCTCAGAAAGGCGCCGCTCAGCAGCGCCCACAACAAGTACAGTAACGCCAGATTCGTGCCGACTGGCAGCGTTTTGACAACGTACTCAAGTGCCTGTATGGTAACTCTGGAAGCGGGGGACATGGTTTCTCCATTACGATCTGATTTGACAACCGTAATGATGCCATGCCTTCCGCTTTATGTCATGTCTAACTTAGCGGAAAGTAGAGTCTGGTGGCCTCTTTTGAAACTGTGCGCAGGTCGATTGAGGAAGGAAAACTCGAAGTCGGGGAGGCTGGAGAGGATTAAAGGCGCCCGAAGAGTGGACCGTGCGACTGCCAGCCCTTATGAGAAAGCAGTCAGCGTCAACACCCCCATTTCGTGCTCCGGCACCTGCGCAAGAATAACGCCATCCCGCGCCAAAGTCGCGAGCACACGGACGCTGCTGTCGAGCGCCAGGCCCAGCGTCGCCAGCGGCACGGAGACTTCCAGAACGCGTTCCC
>CAYZKS010000483.1:0-1837 GCA_964478725.1 uncultured Anaerolineales bacterium | reverse complement strand
GGCCCCGAGGCCCTCGACCCCGCGCTCACACCGGACGCTTTCCTGGAGCGCCTGCGCCACCACCATGGTGAGATCAAAGGCATCCTGACCCGTGGCGCCGTGGTCGCCGGGATAGGCAATGCCTACGCCGACGAAATCCTTTTCCGTGCCGGCATCTACCCCTTCCGCAAGCAGACCAGCCTCTCGGTCGAGGAACGGGCCAGCCTCTATGCAGCGATGCGCGCGGTTCTCTCCGAGGCCATCGAGGTTTTGCGCCAGCGCATGGGCGAGGAAATCCACATCGAGATTCGCGACTTCTTGCAGGTGCACAACAAGAAGGGCCAACCCTGCCCGCGCTGCGGCCATCCGATCTCGGAGATCAGGGTAGCCAAGCGAGCCACCAATTTCTGCCGCCACTGTCAGCCTGGAACACTGGTACACACCTAGGCGGTCACCAGCCTCACTCCTTGGCTTTTGCGGCCCCTGTAAAGTAGCTTGCCATTGCTTCGAATGCGGCTATAATGCCGTCATCTACACACAATCACCCAGTTTCATTACATGGGAGGCATGGCAAATGGACAAGGTGCGCTATGGAATCGTCGGTGTGGGCGGCATGGGTACAGGCCACGCAAGCACCATGAAAACGATCGAGGAATGTGTGCTCACCGCGGTGTGCGACATCGTCCCCGAGGTAGCTCAGGGACGGGGCACCGAGTTCGGCGTGCCGTATTCCATGGACTATCACGAGCTGATTGACCGGCCTGACGTGGACGCCGTAGTGGTGGCCACACCGCACTATTTCCACCCCGAGGTCGCCATCTACGCTATGGAGAAAGGCAAGCCGGTCATCTCCGAGAAGCCAATCTCCGTGACCGTCGCACAGGCCGATGCGATGGTTGCGGCAGCCAAGCACACCGGCACCCCCTTCGCCGTGATGCACCAGACGCGAAGCGAACCCGTCTGGCGCGCAGCCTGGGAGATCGTCAAGGCCGGGCGCTTGGGGGAGATCTATCGTACCATGCTGGTCTATGCCGACTTCCGCAGCCAGGCTTACTATGACTCGGCCGGCTGGCGCGCCACCTGGAGCGGTGAAGGGGGAGGCGTGCTCATCAATCAGGCCCCTCACGCCCTGGATCGCTTCACCTGGCTGGGTGGCTTGCCAAGCAAAGTGACGGCCTACACCGCCACCCGCAACCATCGCATTGAGGTTGAGGATGCTGCGGCGGCGATGCTAGAGTACCCCAACGGCGCGGTTGGCTATATCTACTGCTCTACCACCGAGGCCCCAGGCACCGACATCATGGAGTTCTCCGGCGAAAAGGGTAAGCTGCGAGTCGTCGGGCGCGAGATCAAGTTCTGGGAAATGCCTCAAGGCGTCAAGGGATTTAGTGACGCATCTACCGAGATGTGGAAAGCCCCGCAGGTCGTGGAAGTCCCCGTGCAGTTGCCCGAAGCGGAATCCGGCCACAAGGCAATCCTGCGCAATATGGCCCGTCATATCCTATATGGCGAAGAACTGCTCGCGCCAGGAATCGAGGGGATCAAGACCGTAGAGCTGATCAACGCCATGATCCTTTCCGGCAGAACCAAGAGACCGGTGGACATCCCTGTAGACCGGGCGCGCTACGACGCCTTCTTGGACAAGCTCAAGAGAACCTCAAAACGCAAGCGCACGGGAGCCGACAAGCGCATCACGGACGACGTACATCACTAGTCGCGGTTCCCAATTCACCAGCCCAGCCATCAGCGGGCCTCGTCCAGCATAGCCTGCCCCGCTGACGGCAGATTGCTGATCACTAGAGCCTAATGGCTGTTATCCGCCTCGCGCGTCCAGACGCGCAGCCCGAAGCGGCTCAAG
>CAYZKS010000482.1:0-1845 GCA_964478725.1 uncultured Anaerolineales bacterium | reverse complement strand
CCCTGCAACGCCGCGTCAACTGTGGGATACGCGCCCAGATAGGCCAGTGTCCGCTGCCGCACCTTGCCCCCCTCACGCACGCAGCTTACTAGATAGTAGTATGCTTGCCCGCGCTTGTTCATGCCCTTCGCTCTCACGTATGCCGTGTTGTGTCCCCCCTTCTCGGCCACCCTTGGCGCTGCCAGATTAACACTCACACGGCCTATTAGCCGAGTGTTAATCTGGCTGCGCCGTCTGTCCTATCTTGTCCAGTACCGCGCAGCCTTCCGGCCCGTGTGCGGCGGTCCTTAGCGGCCCGCCACGAGCCTACAGGCTGCTTTCTTGTTCCGAACCTGAGGCCTGAGCTGGGTAGAGTCCACCCTTTTCGGGGTGAACTCTGCCCGCGCGGTCGAACCCTCGGCCCTCGCAGTCGTCGTCCAACTAGTCGCGCCTACCCTTGCGGTTCTCAGCCAGTGAAGCCCGTCGATGCCCTGAGACTTGGCGCTTTCGTGCTCGGTCGGCAATTGCCTACACCTGGTAAATCAACGTCTTAGCCGTTGCGCCCCCGTGCCTGGGCATCGCCTTCTGAGCCTCGGTCTTATGGCCTCGTGAACTATGTCGGCCCCGCCAGCACGAGCAGGGCCGTTGTCAGTCTTGCTCTACTGCAGCGCCCGCCGCGCTTGACTAGTCGTTGTGTATGAACTACAATCCGATACAGATGCAGTAGACATTCCCCGTCGCTCCATCTTCCGACCGGTTGCCGCCGGTCGGATTCTATTTACTCGCCAAGGCCGCGCTCAACAGCGCGTCATGCTCTGCGACCCTCGTCATGCGTTGCGCTCTCCGAAGGCCTCTCAGCTTGGCGCAGCCCTTCTGACAGACCCGCACGAAACCGCTACGCGTCGCGGCGTAGCCCTGCGCATCTGGACAGTTCGCGCAGAACTCGTCTTGCGATTCCTTGTCCGCTCGCTTCCTTACGTCCTCGAATTCCTTCAGCTTCATTCCGCCCTCCGTGTCGAATGTAACAAACACAGCCCCGTGAGTCTGCGAGCACTTCTCGCAAGACCCACGCGGCTGTGTTCTCCGCGTGCTAATCCAGCCTTCCGGCCAGGATAACGACGGCCCCCGAATGGAGCCAGATATGCCGTTGTCTACCACGTTGCGCCGCTATTCTAAGCAGCCCATGCGGAAAGTCAAGCGAAAATGGCCTTGAGTTACAGAACTTTAAGAAACAGCCTGCACATCGCGCTACGAGGCCCAAGGCGGCCACTTCCGGCACTCGTGAGGGACCAGATACCCCGCAGCACAGAAGTTCACGCCAGCGTGAAAATCACCCCCGCGCGCGTGAGGTGCACCCTTCACGCCGTCTTGGTTCGCTCGAACGTGAAGCCGCGCGCCTGCAGCTCATCCTCGACCGCATCCAGAATGTCGAGCGCCTGCAGGAATGCCGGGTGCCCTGGTGCCATGCTGCCAGTAGACAACGCGCGCACCAGATGACTTCGCAACTGCCACAGCCAGCTGTCAGGCATGAGCGCCGGTTGTAGGACTAGCATCATGCACCGCCCTGCAGCGCCAGCGCTGCATAGTGCTTCGGTCGCAGCCTGCAGGCGCTTCTGTCCAGGATCCCGACCAGCTGCCCCAGGTCACCGTGAGCGCCCTTGACCAGCGTCACCAGCGCGGGCCCGGCTTGACGTTCGACGAATGCCGCCAGCGCTGCCAGCGTGCAGGTAGGCGCTTCCCCGACCGTGAGCGCTGCCCCAGGTTGCACCGACCCGATGAACTGCACCCACCACGACGCCGCAGGAGCACGGCGCTTGTTGGTGTCTGTACACTTCACTTCGATGAATCGGACACGGCGATTGAGTT
>CAYZKS010000481.1:0-1853 GCA_964478725.1 uncultured Anaerolineales bacterium | reverse complement strand
GAGGCACCCAACTGGGTGCAAAGCCGACACATCGACCATGTCATCATCGCATTGCCGCTTTCTGCCCATGAGAAACTCTTCACTCTGGTGCCGCGCCTGAATGAGATGCAAGTGAACGTGAGCATCGTGCCCGACTTTTTCCCGCTGGCCTATGTGCGCACCGGGATTGCCATGCTGGGGGACATGCCTTTGATCACCCTGAAAGAGCCAGTCCTGGATGGTCCTGCGCTACTGGTCAAACGTTTGTTCGACCTGGCCATCGCGGCGGTCGCGCTGCTCTTGCTTTGGCCGCTCATGCTGGTCATCGCCCTGTGTATACGCCTGGATTCGCCCGGGCCTGCCCTTTTCACGCAAGAGCGCGTGGGGTGGCATGGCAGGTTGTTCCGCATCTACAAGTTCAGGACCATGTTCGTCGGGGCCGAAAAGAACATGGGGGTGATCGTCGAGCACACTGCGGATGGGCGCCGGTTCCTGGTCAAGGGCAAAGCGGATCCTCGCATTACGCGCATCGGGCGCCATTTGCGACGCTGGAGCCTGGATGAGCTGCCCCAGTTGTTCAATGTTCTGAAGGGTGAAATGAGCATTGTGGGTCCGCGCCCCGAATTGCCAGAATTGGTGCAGGACTATGCCCCCTGGCAGCACAAGCGCTTCAGTGTCCCGCCGGGCATCACGGGATGGTGGCAGGTGACGGAGCGAGCCGATGCGCCTTCGAGCCTGCACACGGAGGCTGATCTGTATTACCTGCAACACTACTCGCTGTGGCTCGATCTGCAGATCCTGTTGCGCACTGGTGCTGCGGTCATCCGCGGCAAAGGCGCCTATTGACTTGGGTATGTGTCGTCACTATAATGCCACCGCCCACGCTAACCTGACGGTGACGACCTAGGGATAGGAGACCTTCGGTGTGCATGAATTCGCGTAATGTTACTCGGAACGACAGGCGCGCCAGTCTGTTCTTCATTGGCGTCCTGATGTTGGGCATCCTGTGTGTGGCCAGGGGCAGCCCGGCTTGGGCGACGCCCAGTCAGAGCCCGCTACGCCAGAGCATTCCCACTCGCGTCCCTACGCCGATCCCGAGCTGGGTCTGGATAACGGCCGCAGGCAGCAACCCAGCAGACTATGCACCCAGTGGCTTGCCTGACCTGGATCAACAGCAGGAGGACTGGCGGGCGGCGCACGAGCCCGGCAAGTGCACGCATTGCGGCGCGGTTGCTCTGGCGGACGTGGTTTGGTGGCTGGATTCGAGCCTGGAAAGCAGCACGACTCCGCCCCCGACCATGACCAACACTTCGTTTCTGCTCTCTCCGTATGGTAACTGGGACGACCATGATCCCCGTAACGTGGTTCCGCTGGTCAACGACCTCGCTGCTCGTTTGGATACCAATGGTGGGCAGAGCGGACAGGCGCGCCTGGGCACTGATATCGGCGCGGTCGTGCCGGCGCTGCAGGATTACCTGATGCAACAGGGCCTGCGCAGCATGTACGACGTGCGTCTGGTTCGTTCCCCGGGATTCGAGCAGTTGGCGAACTGGGTTCTGGGAGGGCAGAGCGTCGTTCTGTACTTGGGTCTCTGGCAATATCAAGGGGCGCAGTGGATTTACTTTGGTGGCCACTACGCTGTCGTGGCCGGGGTGGAGCCGGCCAATCGGCTGCTGGCCATCTGTGATCCGGCCCGCGACGCCTACGAAGCCCACCTTACGCAGCAAGGTCGCAGGGGAGCGGCTCACGAATATCCGCACGCGTCCTCCGTGCACAATGACGTGCGCTACCTTTCCCATGACGCCTATCCAGTCAGCGCACCGTTGCGTGCCGGCGGCGCAGCCGTGCTGACGGATTACGGTTTGGTGCGGGAG
>CAYZKS010000480.1:0-1861 GCA_964478725.1 uncultured Anaerolineales bacterium | reverse complement strand
TCACCCCCAGCTTGTCCACCTTCAGCTTCTCCAGCGCCGCGGCGATTTCCGCTCGGCGGGCGTAGATCGGCTTGGGCTCGCGGGAGAAGTGCGTCATGTCCTCACTGATGCTCGGCGGGACTTCCAGCAGCTTGGCGTACGCCGCCGCGCCCGGGAGCCTCTTCTGGACGCACTGATTCAACAAGTACAGATACTCCCAGTCCTCCAGGCCCTCGCGCAGCATCTCCCAACGGATCGAGTCCACCGGGCCCTCAACGTACGGCGTCTTGTCGTTGGTGACGTCGCGGTTGGCCGGGTAGATGAAGCGGCCGTCGCCGTTGCCCCAGCAGCCGCCCTCGGGCGTCCAGCCCATCGGGTCGGTCCACGGGTTCTGCGGCTTGTTCGGAGAACCTGAGGAGGTCCACCAGGTGCTTTCCCACACCAGGCAGCCCTGGAGTTTGTTCTGCCACGTCTGCCACAGCCAGACGCGCAGTTCGGTGGCGCCGTGGTCAATGAACAGGCCGGCCCACGGGGCCTTCGGGCCGCAGCAGACATACCACCAGACCTTCTCGCCGAGCTTCTGGCGGGCCTGGCAGGTCTTCTGGTCGTAGTTCGACGACACCGGGCACCAGGTGTCCACCGCGCCGAAGAGCGCGGGCTCGGGCTGCTCGGTGAGCATCCGGTTGAGCTTCGGCGCGGCCCGGTGGATGCGCTCGTTGGTCTGGCGGACGAACTCGTAGTCGCCCGGCTCGGGCTCGTCGTACCAGTACAGGTAGGCCTTGCTCAGCCAGCCCTTCTGCTCCAGGTGGTCCTGCAGTTCCTTCGCGTAGCCGGCGAAGAGGCGCTCGTATTCGGGCGAGCCCTCCTCGAACTGGCCGATGTGGCCCTTGCTGAAGCTGGGGCTGCGGCCGCCGCCGAGGAACTGCAGCGGCAGGCGGAAGCCGGTGAAACCGTACTCGTCGAGGTACTTGTGGGCCATCGGGTCGAAGTCGGACCAGTCCACCGTGACCTTGACGTTGCTCGCACCGACTTCGAAGGACGGGTCGGGGATGAGGTTGTCCCCACCGTCGGCCTTGCCGAAGTACAGGTCGTCCCACCAGGTGGTGCCGGTGCGCTCGCCCTTGTCGCTCCAGCGCGCGCCGCGGAGCGCGAGGTCCGCCTGCGTGCAGCCCTCCGGGAAGCGGTCGGGCTTGAGGGTGACTTCGTGGCGCTGCCATTCGCCGGTGCCGTCGAGGATGAGATCAACGTTGCGGCCCGAGAACCACGTGCCGTTGGCGTCGCGGCAGCCGAGGGTCAGGTGGTACTGCCGGCCGGGCTGGTCAGTCTTGACGGCCCAGGAGAGGCGGTAGGTCGCGCCCTTCTCAATGGGCAGGAGCTTGCTCGGGGCGGCCTGGATGTTGGCGGTGGGGCTGTCGTCCACGATCATGAGGCTGTGGGCTCCCGCAGCGGCCTGGTCGTCCACGATCTTGCCGCCGCTCCAACTCACGCCCTCGACCTGGACCTTGATGTTGCCGCCGAAGCTGTACGGCGCGATGCGGTGCTCGCGGAAGTCCTGGAGGTACAGGTCGCGGACCGTGGCGATGTCCTCGGGCTTCGTCAGGTTGTGATAGCGCTGGACGTTGCCCATGCTCCAGCCCCAACAGGTGGTGAGGTGCGACTTGCTCGGCATCGTGAAGTCGTAGACCTGAAGCTGGATGGGGACGGCGAGGGCCTCGGCGCCGGCCTGGAGGGTGAGGGTGCCCTTGTAGAGGCCGGGGCGGGCGTTGGCGGGGACCTTGACGGTGAGCCAGAGGGGGAGGTTCTGGCCGGGCGGGAGTTGCGCGTCGGGGACCGACGCGCCCACGCGGAGGGGCGGCAGCGGGTCGGGCCACCAGCCGCGGCA
>CAYZKS010000479.1:0-1870 GCA_964478725.1 uncultured Anaerolineales bacterium | reverse complement strand
GTGGACAAGATGCCCAGTCCACAGGGTCCATGTCGTCCACTTTGTCGCGGAGACCAAACAAAGCTGCCCATTATGAGGCGCTGGCAGCCAATGCCGCTTTGACACTCATTGTCGTGGCCTGCAGTCTACTGGACCGCCAACTAGCGGCGCAGGCTAAGGCGTTTGAGCGGGAAGGCGGTTTCACTGAGCGGCTGTACCGCGTGCGGAGCAGGGGGCTGAAACGTGACTAGCTTTGCCGAGTCCGTGGTGGAAGACGCTGCCCTGGCCTGGTTAGAGGGGCTGGGCTGCGGCGTGCTGCACGGGCCCGACATCGCCGCGGGCATGCCCGGCGCGGAGCGCAGCGACCCGGGCTACCACGACGTGGTGCTGGAAGGGCGCCTGCGCCAAGCGCTGGTGCGCCTGAACCCCGAGCTCCCGCCCGAGGCGCTGGACGACGCCTACCGCAAGCTGACGCGTGTGGATGCGCCGTCGCTGCCGGAGCGCAACCGCGCCGTGCACCGCATGCTGGTGGACGGAGTTACGGTGGAGTACCGCCGTCAGGACGGCTCGATCGCCGGGGCGCAGGCGCGTGTGCTGGATTTCGATGCGCCCGAGAACGACGACTGGCTGGCGGTCAACCAGTTCACAGTGGCAGAGGGACAGAACATACGCCGCCCGGACGTGGTGCTGTTCGTCAACGGCCTGCCGCTGGCGGTGATCGAGCTCAAGAACCCGGCCGACGAGAAAGCCACGGTCTGGACTGCCTTCCAGCAGTTGCAGACCTACCAGGACCAGATTCCGGCGCTGTTTGCCGCAAACGCTGCGCTGGTGGTCTCCGATGGCGTGCAGGCGCGCATCGGGGCGCTGGGCGCGGGCAGGGAGTGGTTCAAGCCCTGGCGCACCATCGGCGGTAAGGAGGACGCGCCGCCCAGCCTGGCCGAGCTGCAGGTGCTGCTGCAGGGGGTCTTTGAAAGGCGCCGCTTCCTAGACCTGCTGCGCTCTTTCGTGGTCTTTGAGGATTTCGGCGGCGGCAAGCTGTCCAAGAAGCTAGCGGGCTACCACCAGTTCCACGCGGTGAACGTGGCGGTCGAGGAGACGCTGCGCGCCAAGGCGGGCGTCGGCATCTCCGGACCCAGCGGGCGCTACGTGGCCGGCCACCAGGCCGGCGGCCAACCCGGCGACCGCCGCGTGGGCGTGGTGTGGCACACCCAGGGCGCGGGCAAGAGCCTGAGCATGGCCTTCTACGCCGGGCGCGTGATCCTGCACCCAGAGATGGAGAATCCCACCATCGTGGTGCTCACCGACCGCAACGACCTCGACGACCAGCTATTCGGCACCTTTGCACGCTGCAGCGAGCTACTGCGCCAGCCGCCGGTGCAGGCTGCCGACCGGGCCGACCTGCGCGCCAAGCTCTCGGTGGCGTCCGGCGGCGTGGTGTTCACCACCATCCAAAAGTTCTTCCCCGAGGACAAGGGCGACCGCTACCCCGTGCTGTCCCAGCAGCGCAACATCGTGGTTATCGCCGATGAGGCGCACCGCAGCCAGTACGATTTTGTCGACGGCTACGCCCGGCACATGCGCGACGCGTTGCCCTACGCTTCGTTCATCGGCTTCACGGGAACACCCATCGAAAAGACCGACGCCAATACCCGCGCCGTGTTCGGCGACTATATCAGCGTCTACGACATCCAGCGCGCGGTGTTCGACGGCGCCACGGTGCCCATCTACTACGAGAGCCGCCTGGCCAAGCTGGAGCTGAGCGAGTCGGAACGCCCCAGGATCGATCCGCGCTTCGAGGAAGTCACCGAGGGCGAGGAGGTCGAGCGCAAGGAGCAGCTCAAGACCAAGTGGGCGCAGCTCGAGGCGGTGGTGGGGTCGGAGAAGCGCATCA
>CAYZKS010000478.1:0-1873 GCA_964478725.1 uncultured Anaerolineales bacterium | reverse complement strand
TGAAGTCGAAGGTATCCAGCGTCTTGAGCACCGGGAAGCGCGCGGCCTTGACGCGCCGCTCGGCCGCCCGCCGCTCGCGATCGGCCAGTTCCACTTCGGCCAGGCGCAGCAGGTACGTCTGGTAATCATCCCGCTCCTGCTGGCACACCGCCGCCAGCTTCTCGTACTCGCGCAGGAAGCTGGGCAGCTTCAGCTGCTTGAGGTAGTGCTGCAGCAGCACGGTGGCTTTGGCTTCGCTCATGGCGCCCCGCCTCCCGCCATCAGAGCGGCGTAGGCCGCCACCTCGGTCTGTGCCACCTGCACCTGCCGCAGATGCTCGCGGCCGTCCAGGCAGAAAGTTCTCCCGCGCCAGTCCTCCTGCGGGATCAGGAACTGGGCGATGGCATCGCGGATCAGGGCGCCGTGGCGCAGGCCCCGCTCAATGGCCCGCGCCAGATCGGCCGGCGAATGGTGGGCCAGCAACTGCAGCACGCGGATGAACTCCCGCGTGCCCTCCCCGCCCCACTGCTGCTCCAGCCGCGCCCGCAGCACCGCGAAGCACTCCGGCAGCTCCCAGTCCGCGAAGGGCCGGCCGTAGTCCAGCGCCCCCGGCTTGCGCTCCAGGAGCGCCAGATAGTGCACCGGCTCGAGCACCACCTGCTCGCGCCCCCAACAGCGCTCATGCCACGCGATCATCTGGTCGGCGCAGCAGACCTCCACCCGGTCCACGTATCCCTTCACCAACAGATCGTGGTGCGCGTAGGCCGTCGGCACCGAATAGTCGTTGGTATCGAACCGCACCAGCGAGAGGGAACTGGCGCGGGCCGGTATTTTGCGGCAGGCGTCGAGGGGGACTTGCGGCAGGGGCAGGAACGCCGCCTGGTCATCGGACAGCAGCGCCGCCTTGGGAGCCTTCTGCCCGCGCAGCGTGCGGCTCAGATCCTCCCGGCACCGCTCGATCAGGCGCCCGTTGAACTCCTCCAGATCCCCTACCTGCGGCACCGGCACGAAGTACTTGAGCCGCGCGAACTTGACCGTCCCCTCCACTACCCCCTTCTCGTTGGGCCGGTTCACCCCGCAGAAATGCTCGGCGAAGCAGTAGTGGCTCTGCAACTGCAGGAAGCCATCCGTGGGGCGCCGCGCCCGCTTGCCAATGACCCTGGACACCAAGACCTTGTCGTTGTCGTAGCTGATCCGCCGCGGCACTCCGCCAAAGTACTCAAAGGCTCGGTTGTGAAACTCCCAGAACATCTCCGTGCGCGGGTGCCAAAAAGCCTGCACGAACAGCGCGTCCGAGTGCGGCAGGGCCATCACGAAGAAGAAGACCTTGCGCAGCTGCCCGCCCTGGCGCACCAGCGCCTGCCCCACATCCATCTGGGCCGTGCCGGGGTCGTGCCGCAGCGGGATAAACACCTCCCCCGACAGCCGCTTCAGCTGCGCCACCTTCTCGCGCACCTGCGTATAGCCCCCGGTGTACCCCGCTTCATCCCGCAAGCGCTCGAAGATCCGCTGCGCCGTGTGCCGCTGCTTCTTGGGCAGGGCTTTGTCCGAGGCCAGGATCTCCTCGATCCGCGCCACATACGGCCCCAACTTCGGCTCCGGGTACGGCGCCGCCCGCCGGTACCCCGGCGGCTCACTATGTGACAGCACCTTCTCGAGCGTCTTGTAGGAAATGCCCTCGTCCCGGCACAGCGCCCGCTTGCTCACGTCCTCCTGCGCCTGCCGCACCCGTAGCCGTGTCCACCATTGCATGTCCCGATGCACCCCTTACCCTCCGGGGCCAGACCCAACTCTGCTCGCCCATGCCCAGAGCCTGGCCGCCCCGTTCAGTCTAACGGGTGCCTCCCCTTTACGCCGCCGCCATTACTGCCTCCCCTTTGCGCCGCCATTTACA
>CAYZKS010000477.1:0-1873 GCA_964478725.1 uncultured Anaerolineales bacterium | reverse complement strand
TACTACAAGCCAAGAGCAGGTTCGTAGTTCCTCCGTAAGGAGGTCCGTTCCAGTTGCGCACTGACCCCCCTCACGGGGGTACTACAACCAGGAGTGGGTGGATGTTCTTCAGCAAAGCCATCAATGAGGTGATTGCACAACGCTATTCGTGCCGCACGTACGACGGGCAGCCGATTGAGCCAGAGACGCGCAAGAAGCTGGAGGCCTTCCTGGCCTCGCAGACGGCCGGGCGCTTCGGGACGCCGCTGCGACTGGAGCTGCTGGCGGTCAGCGCAGAGGAGCGCGACGCGCTGCGCGGCCTGGGCACCTATGGCATCATCCGCCGGCCGACGGGCTTTCTGGTGGGCGCGCTCGGGCTGGGCGCGCACAACATGGAGGAATTCGGTTACGCCCTGGAGCATGCCGTGCTGCTGGCCACCGACCTGGGCCTGGGCACGTGCTGGCTGGGCGGCACGTTCACGCGCAGCAGCTTTGCCGCACGCATCGGGCTGCGCGCGGACGAGAGCATGCCCGCCATCAGCGCGGTAGGCAACATCGCCGACAAACGCAGCTTTGTGGACCAGCTCATGCGCAAGGGCGCGCGCTCGAGCACGCGCCTGCCCTGGGAGCAGCTCTTCTTCGACGGGCGCTTTGGCGCGCCGCTGGCGCGCGAGCAGGCCGGCGCGTACGCCACGCCGCTGGAGATGCTGCGCCTGGCGCCGTCGGCCTCCAACAAGCAGCCGTGGAGAGTGGTGCGCGAGGGCGCGCGCTGGCACTTCTACCTGCAGCGCACCCCTGGCTACGGCCAGATCCGCGTGGGCCACCTGCGCGTGGGCGACCTGCAGCGCGTGGACCTGGGCATCGCCATGTGCCACTGGGAGCTGACCGCGCGCGAGCTAAGCCTGGGCGGCGACTGGGCCTTCGAGGAGCCTGCCATCCAGAAGCCGGACGAGTGGGCGGTGTACGTGGCGACGTGGAAGTGAGCGCCGTGACCTCACGGAGGGCGCCTCGACAAGAGACGTCGAGATCTTCGGCGAGGCGCATGATGCGCGGACGAATTCGACGCGAATGAACGAACGACAGTGGAGGCCATCGAGGCTGTCGTGGCCTCCGCGAATAAGCAGGGTCTTGAACCGAGCCGCGTCTCTAGGTAGCAGGCGCAGCCAGCGGGCGCACCCGAATACGGTCTTTGTCCAACACCACAAACGATCCGGGCAGACGCCCCGACTCGTTCCGCAGCAAGGCTCGCAGTCTGGGCACCTTCATGGCTCGATCGCGCACTTCGAAGCGCAGCAGGACAACGCTGTACGCAGGACGACGCAGGCGATAGACCAGTTCGCCAAAGTCCTTGTCCTCCGTGAGGACGATGCGGCTCTGCTGAAAGGCCAGAGTGAGGAGAAAGTCATCGCTGGAGTGGCAGAGGGTCTCAGCCGCGTAGATCACGTCATGGCCATCTTGGCGCAGAACGCGCACCAGATCCACATCGCAACCTTCGTCCGCCAGGAATCTCACGCTGGCTGGCCCTGGACGAACACCACCTCTTCCGCAGCCATATAGTCCGCGGCGAACTCGGCGGCGGCATAGATGTCGTCTGCGGTCAGACGTGGATGGTCTGCCAGGATCTCTTCGACCGTCATGCCGCCGGCCAGTTTGCGCAGTATCGATTCCACGGTGATGCGTGTACCTCGCACCACCGGCTTGCCGAACATGATGGATGGGTTGATCTCGATTCGCTCGTGTATCATGTGCTGATTCTCCTCAACTCCTAGAAGACACAGCCTTGGCACCACCAGGTGTCAGCCCTGCTCACAGTATATCGCGTGTGCAGGACAAAGTCAATGCTACAGGTCTGGCCGCAAGTGGTTGCCAACCGCCCGCCTATATGCATCATGGA
>CAYZKS010000476.1:0-1877 GCA_964478725.1 uncultured Anaerolineales bacterium | reverse complement strand
CAGTTGCAGCGTCACGCCCATCAAGGATCTGCTCGTTCCCGGCGGCGCGTGGGCCAGCCGGCTGCACGTCAATTTCGACTCGCCGCATCCCGTGGAGCGGCCGGCCTATGTGTTGATCGTGGGCGAGACCGAGATCGTGGCCGCCGCCTGGCATGACGTGAGCGGCCTGGGCATCACCTGGACCGGAGGCGGGCGCACCGACATCGTGGGCTACTCGGACAATTACTACGGCGACACGGTGGGCCACGACGCTGCGGCCGACCTGGTGGTGGGGCGCATCACCGGCAACTCTGCGGCGCAGCTCGCCCTGCCGTTGCAGGCCAGCCTGGAGGTGCTGAGCGGGCGCGGGTTTGGCCTGCGCAGCGCCACCACTCTGGGCGGCTACGAGGACGGCTCAGGCGACATCTTCTATGCCGACGGCGTGGACGGCGCTCGCGACCTGGAGCGCCGCGGCATCGCCACCACGGTGATCCAGTGGAGCGAGTGGGCTGAAGAAAGCTGGAGCGTGAACGCCAACAATTATGACGGCATGGCCCTGGGAGACGTGGATGGCGACGGCCTGGACGAGGTGATCATCGCGCGCGACGAGAGCGGGCGTGTGGACTGGTACCAACCCGACACGGGCGCGTACGGCGGCGGTTTCGCCAGCGCCTTCACGCGCTACGACGGGCTGGCAGCGGGCGACCTGGATGACGACGGGCAGGACGAGATTGTGGTGGCGCAGAACAGCGATTCGCACGCCGGGCGCCTGTACGCCTACGAAGCCGACGGCACGCTGATCGACAACCTGGAAGTCTCGTTCCACGACTGGGACTGCCTGGCGCTGGGCGACGCTCTGGGCGACGGCTGGGCCGGTGGCGAGTGGGTCAGCGACGGCGGCAGGGACGAGATCGTGACCATCAGCGAGGCCAGCGAGCAGGTGGCGATCTTTCGCCTGACGCCCACGCGCCAACTGCATCCTTCCTATGACGGTTACTTTACCGCGGACGTGGATTTCACGCGGCACGACTCGTTCGCCGTGGGCGACGTGCGCGCGGATTGGCCCAGGGACGAGCTGGTGCTGATCCGCAACGACGACGAGGCCATCTACGTGTACAACGCAGCGGGCAGCCGCCTGGCCATGTTCAAAGGCGACATCGACGGCAACGGCAGCAAGGACGTGCGCTACACGCGTTACGACGGACTGGCGCTGGGCGACGTGGATGGCGACGGCGAAGACGAGATCCTGGTGATCTGCGACGAGGACGAGAAGATCTACTCGCTGGCGTGGGAGGCGGCCGAGGCGAAATGGAAGCCTGGCCGGCGTTACAGCCGCCTGCTGGATACGTGGTTCCACGGCATCCGCTACACGGGCAGCGACACGCGCCACGACGGCTTTGCCATCGGCAACCTGCTGCCGGGCAAGGGGCCGCGCATCGGGGCGCTGCGCAACCAGGACGGCATGGGGAGCAGGTTCTACCTGCTCGCGCCGACGTGGGGCGAGCTGGACCGGCTGGCCAACGAGCGTTTTGGGGCAGTCTGCGGCGACGACAGCATCGTGGCGGTGAGCGGCCACGGCAACCCGCTGGGCGCCTCGCCCATCGGCTATGGCTGGGCCTGGCTGTGGGGCGACCTCAGCCAGCACCCGTTCGTGTTCTCCATGTCCTGCTCGACCGGAGCGTATGACAACTGGGGCCTGGGAGACAACAGCTTCAGCGAGGCCTTTTTCGATCGCGGCGGGGCCGCCTTTGTCGGTTCCACCGAGGTCTCCGCGATCCGCCACAACCACGAGACCTTCCAACGCTACTTTACGGACGACTGGGACCCGACCAGCCAACTGGCCGGGCCGCGCTGGGCCTGGTACGAGCGTCGCCGCGCCGACGACGGCAACCGCTGGA
>CAYZKS010000475.1:0-1879 GCA_964478725.1 uncultured Anaerolineales bacterium | reverse complement strand
GCGTTTGGGAAAAGGTAGCAACAATGTTACAATAGCGCACGATTCCCGCCCACCATGGAGCATGCATGCAGCTGCAGAAGGAATTGAATCCTGCCCAGATGGCGGCCGTTCAGGCCATTGAAGGCCCTGTCCTGGTTCTGGCCGGCCCGGGTTCTGGCAAGACCCGCGTACTCACCTACCGCATTGCCTACCTGGTTCAGGAATGCGGCATCGACCCCTACAACATCCTTGCGGTCACGTTCACCAACAAGGCAGCGCGCGAAATGCGCGCCCGTCTTCAGAGACTGATCGGACAGCAGAGGCTGGAGAGGCTCACCATTGGCACTTTCCACGCCATCTGCGCTCGCATTCTGCGCCGGGAAGGCCAGGCGATAGGTTTCCCTGCCAATTTCGTCATATACGACAGGGATGACCAACTCGGGCTGATCCGGCAGGCGTTGCGTGATCTCAATCTGGACGAGAAGATGTTTCGCCCTCCGGCCATCCAGGCGAACATCTCCAACGCCAAACGCGCCATGCTCACGCCTGAGGAGTACAACCCGCCCACGTACTGGCACGAGGTCGCAGGCCGCGTCTATGGGCGTTACCAGCAACTGCTCAAAGCCAACAACGCCATGGATTTTGACGACCTGCTCATGTTCACAGTAAGGTTGCTCAAGGAGAACCAAGCCATCCTGCAACGCTACCAAAGGCGCTACCTCCAGGTGCTCGTCGACGAGTTCCAGGACACCGACGGCGCCCAATACCAGTTGGTGCAGCTCCTGTCGGGTGCCAAGAAGAACATCTTTGTCGTAGGCGATGAGGACCAGAGCATCTACGGCTGGCGCGGCGCGGACTTTCGCAATGTGCTGCGCTTCCGCCGGGATTATCCCGAAACGCGAGTGATCCTGCTCGAGCAGAATTACCGTTCCACCCAGAATATCCTGGATGCATCCAGGCATGTGATCGCGCTCAACAGGTCCCGGACCGACAAGAAGCTCTGGACCCAGAACGACTCTGGTGGGCCCATCGTGTTGTACGAGGCCTACGATGAGCAGGAAGAGGCAGACTATGTCGTGCAAGAGATCAAGAAGTGTGTGGCGCAGAACAGATGCCGGCTGCAAGGCTGCGCCGTCATGTACCGCACCAACGCACAGTCGCGCGTGCTGGAGGACGCATTCGTGCGCTACGGTCTGCCGTACAAGCTGGTCGGCGCGACGCGCTTCTACGAGCGACGCGAGATCAAGGACGCGTTGGCCTATCTGCGTCTGATCCACAACCCGCACGACGACGTCAGCCTGAAACGGATCATCAATGTGCCCCCGCGCGGCATCGGGCAGCGCACGCTGGAGACGCTGGAGCAACAGGCGTCGGCGCAGAACGTCCCGCTGTACACGGCCCTGCAGCTACTGGCGGATTCGGCTCAGACTTCGGAAGTCTCCAGAAGACTTCCGAAGTCTGGCGTGCTGTTGGCGCTATTGAACCTGTTGAATGAGCTGCTGGCGGCACGCAGTCAATGCACGGTGCTGCAACTGTTGGACAAGGCCTTGGCCGACTCCGGTTACATGCAGTACCTGAGGGATGGCACGGAGGAAGGCGAGGAACGCTGGGAGAACATCCAGGAACTGCGCACCGTGGCCGGGGACTATGGCCATCTGCCACCGGAGACTGCCCTGACCGAGTTCCTGGAAGACGTGGCGCTGGTCTCGGACGTGGACAACCTGCGCGAGGAGACCGACGCCGCCACATTGCTGACGCTGCACATGGCCAAAGGGCTGGAATTCGACACGGTCTTTATCATCGGCCTCGAAGAGGGCATCCTGCCCCACAGCCGCTCGCTGGAGGAGCCGGATGAGATGGAGGAGGAACGCCGTCTGTGCTACGTCGGCATGACACGCGC
>CAYZKS010000474.1:0-1883 GCA_964478725.1 uncultured Anaerolineales bacterium | reverse complement strand
TCGCCGCAGTAGGGGCGGCAGCGGCCTGCTCTCGCACGGGCCGGCGCTCCTCAGACGCCTCGTAAAGCCAGGGAGGCAATCCTTCCTCGACTGGCTCTTGTGTCAGGCGAGCGCCCGGTGCAGGCGCAACATCCTGGCCATCCGGCAGGCGCAAGGATGCCCCACAGAATCCGCAAAAAGCGCTCCCACGTGGATTAGCTTTGGTGCAAGCCGGGCAAACAGCGGACAGAGTGTCAAGCCGCTGGCCGCACTTGCTGCAGTACTTGCTGCCTTTTCTATTCAGGGTGCCACAGTAAGGACACTTCATCATCCTGACAACTCCTGCACGACTGCCTTCACGTGCATTCCCTGTCAGCGCGCACGACGTGCCTGTTCCTCGTCTTTGATCCGCTGCTCAATCCTGTCGATGCTGTTACGAGTCATATCGGCGATGGTGGTGCCAAATACCTCCGTTGTGTCAGTAAGCAACAGCGTGAGAGACGGCAAGGCCTCGGCCTTGCCCAGTGTGCCCAGAGCACGAACAGCTTCCCACCTTACTCCAGGGTCCGGATCCCGCAGCACCCGCAGCAAGGGATCAGAAGCCACGGGACTGGCAATCTTGCCCAGTGCATTCGCAGCACTGGCACGCACCACAGCGTTCTTGTCCCCCAATGTCGCCAACAGAAGGGGCACCGCTTCTGGATTGCCAATGGCTCCCAGCGCCTGAGCTGCTGCCCGGCGCACATGGGCATCGCTGTCACCCAGTGCCTTCTCCAACTTGGGCCAGGCTGGGGCACCGCCTACACGGGCCAGAGCTTCTACCGCGCTGCAACGCAGTTCGGCATTGCGGCTATCCAGGGCCTTGCACAGGCCCGCCGTCGCCCGGCCATCCCCCAATTTGCCCAGCGCATCGACCGCGGCGCAACGACGGCGAATATTCTTGCTAGAAAGCGCCGCCTCCAAGAGGGCATAGGTTCGCTCGCTTTTGTGACCTGCCAGACTCTCGCCAGCGCTCCAACGCACAAACGGATGCGGATCACCGAGCGCATCCCCAAGAGCTTCCGCCACTCCCGGCCGGTCCACAAGCGAACCAAGCGACACCGCTGCTTCCCAGCGCGCCCGTGCATCCGTCTGGGTCAGTTGAGCCAACAGCGCTTGGAGGTCCGGCCCCCTGTGCGGGCGCCACGCCTCCAGAATGCCCTTTAGTTTACCAAGCACCGCTAGATGCAATACTCTTGAGGAATCCACTTGCCAATGATTGTATGCCAAAAACGGTGGACGCCAAATATCACCCTCCGCACGAGCGGGCTCCACCGCTACTGTAGCCAAGAGAGTATACCACAACTTGCCCCATTCGTGAAATGATGTTACTTCTCGTGCAACAACGAGTGGTTTTGTGCAGTGCGCTGATGCTATGCACAGTTGGCACTAGAGGCGGGCTCTTGCCACGCACTCAGCGGTCATCCGTATGCCGTTCGACTGATACCGTCACTGGCTGACGGAGGGCGGGGTTTCCATTCCGTACTGGCTACCGGGCATTTCGCCACTTGGCCAGCCGCTCTTTGATAACTTGCTCATACCCCAACTCACCAGGCTCGTACCACTTCTTGCCCAGCAGGCCGTCCGGCAGATACTGCTGCGCCACCCAGTGATCAGGAAAACCATGGGGATACTGGTAGCCCTCACCGTGTCCCAGACCTTGGGCGTCACGGCTGCTATCCTTGAGATGGTTGGGCACTTCCACAACGCCGCGTTCTTCAACCTCAGCCAGGGCCTTGAAATAGGCTCCACAGGAATTGCTCTTGGGCGCTGTCGCCAGATAGATGGCAGCTTGAGCCATGGCGTATTGAGCTTCAGGCAGTCCTACCCATTCCAATGCCTGCGCGGCCGCGGTGGCGATAACC
>CAYZKS010000473.1:0-1883 GCA_964478725.1 uncultured Anaerolineales bacterium | reverse complement strand
TGGGCGCGCGGCCCCCGGACCTGGTGTGGGATGTCACGGGCTTCGCCCACGTGCGGCAACTCACGCTGGCCACGCAGGTCTCGCAGCACGTGCTGTTCGGCCGCGACCGCCAGAGCTTCCTCGATGAGGCCGAGAGCATCAAGGCAGCCAACGCCCCGGCATCGCAGAGCTTCTGGGTCACGGGCAAGACGGCACTGCGGGAGTTCCCGGAGGTGTAGCGTTGGCGGTCTTGGTTGGGGCAGTTGCTGCACACGGCGACGGTTGTTCGCCCATCCTGTGTTCGGGTATACTCTATAGGTACATGGGCTGTGCATGACGAGCACACCCCGGAGGCGGACCAGTGTCCAGAGTTGCGGTCAATGAGGATGTTCTCAGATGGGCGATTGAGCGGGCTGGTCTCACGCCTGAGCGTCTTCATCAGCCCAAGTTCCCCATCCAGGAGTGGCTCAGCGGCGCCACTCAGCCTACCGTCGCACAACTGCAGAAGCTGGCCAAGAAGACGTTGACCCCCTTCGGGTACCTCTTCCTGAGCAAGCCACCCGTGGAGCGCCTGCCAATTGAGCACTTCCGCACAATTGCCGACTCCACACCTGCGAGGCCCAGCCCTGAGCTACTGGCAACTGTATGGGCTATGCAGCGACGGCAATCCTGGATGCGGGACTACCTGATGGACAAGGGAGAGGCGCCCCTGCCTTTCGTGGCGTCTGCACGCGTGGGCGATAGAGTTGAGGCCGTCGCTGGACGGATGCGGGCGGCCCTGGGTCTCGCCGACGGCTGGGCTGCGCGTCAGCGGACGTGGGAAGATGCTCTGCGGGTTCTGCGCGAGGCAATGGACGCGACAGGTGTTCTTGTCGTGGTGAACGGGATCCTCGGCAACAACACACACCGCGGACTCGACGTCAAGGAGTTCCGGGGATTCGTGCTCGTGGACGAGTACGCCCCTCTTGCGTTCGTCAACGGCTCCGACAGCAAGGCAGCCCAGATGTTCACACTCGGGCATGAGTTGGCCCATGTCTTCTTCGGGAGTAGCGCCGCCTTCGATCTGCGTGACATGCAGCCAGCCAACAACGAGACCGAGAGAGCATGCAACCAAGTCGCCGCCGAGTTCCTCGTCCCGGCAGACGAGTTGCGTGAAGGGTGGATTCCAGACCAGGACATTGGCAGTGCGCTGCAGACGATGGCGCGGCACTTCAAGGTTAGCGAGATCGTCGTCGCGCTGCGGGCGCTTCACCTCGCTCTCTTGGGCCGCGAGGCGTTTGACAGATTCTACGCAGACTACGAGGCTCGCGTCAAGCAGGCAACTGCCCCGGTAATCAGAGGCGGGGACTACTACCGGAACCAGAACCTACGCATCGGGCGAAGGTTCGGTTCCGCGGTCGTGGATGCGGTAGCGAACAACGAGCTACTGTATTCCGAGGCTTTCGAGCTCACAGGATTGAGCGGGAAGACCTTCACCAGGTACGCAGCCACTCTGTAGGTCGGGGGCGCGTCGTGTCGGACACGGTGTATGTGCTGGACGCCAATGTCTTCATCGAGGCCGCGAACCGGTACTACGCGTTCGACATAGCACCTGGTTTCTGGAAGAACTTGGTCAGCCGTGCAGGGGAAAGCCGCATTGTCAGTATTGACCACGTCCACGGGGAGTTGAGGCAGGGGAAGGACGCACTGGCGAAGTGGGCCGATGAGCACTTTCGGGTCTGGTTCGAGAAGACCGACGGACCCGATATAGTGGCCAGCTACGCGGAAATCATGGAGTGGGTGCAGCGCGAGGAACGCCTCACTGGGGCGGCGAGAGAGCAGTTTGCGGGTTGTGCGGACGGCTGGCTGGTAGCCTACGCCAGGGCTGAGAACTGTGTCGTGGTAACGGAGGAAGTGAGCCGGCC
>CAYZKS010000472.1:0-1891 GCA_964478725.1 uncultured Anaerolineales bacterium | reverse complement strand
TACTTGGACTGGCCTGGGGCCGCCCAAGTGATGCGGCGTACATATCACGCGGTCAATCTGGGCACAGGCGAGATCACCCATAAGGTGGTCTACGGCATAACCAGCTTGACGCGTCAGCGCGCACACGCCGAGCATCTCGCCGCGCTATGGCGAGGTCACTGGACTATCGAGAACTGCACCCACTACGTGCGCGACGAAAGCTTCGGCGAGGACCGTGGTCAATTGCACAGCGGCCACTCGGCGCAGGCGCTGGCCGCTCTCCGCAATGCTGTGCTTGATGTGCTGCGCTACCACGGTTGGTCGAGCATTCCGGCTGCTATGCGCCGCTATGGAGCCTCAGTGCAGCAAGCGTTGCAGCTACTCGGCGCTGCCGCACCTTGATAGTACCGTGCGTTATCGACAATTCCCTACGTATTGCCTCACGCTAAAACCTTACCGAAGAGGTATCGTTGCCTCAAAGTCAGATCTTACTTTGCACCGTCAATTCGGTGCAGTTCGTTAAGGTCCGCGCCAGCCGCAGGAGAGGTGCGGGGAACCTGGGTTCCCCGCATCTGGCAGTTTGCGCCTACTCGTTCATCGTACCACGCGCGGGTCGGACAGCAAGTTTCCAGAGCGCCTGCTGGCAGGTGTCGATCTGGCGCAGCAGGGCAGCCGGGTTAAGCGCTGGGTAGATCGTGCGCAGGCGCGTTTTGACCTCCTCGGCGACGTCTGGCGAGTCGAGGACTCGCTGGTAGGGGGTCCTGGCCTGGTCGTAGCGCTTCGTGACCTTCGCCCCGTCGCGGTGCTTCTCGACGAGCACCATGACCGGCTGGAAGAAGTTGAGATACACGCGCAGGGGCAAGTAGAGGGCGCTGAGTGCGGTGCCGGCGGCTGGGCCTTCAAAGCGATCATAGCCCACCACTTGGCGGACTGCCGTCCAGTTTTTCTGCTCGACATAGGCCTGATCATTTTTCTTGTAGGGGCGGCAGCGGGTGAAGGTGATGTGCTCCTGTTCGCAGTAGCGTTTGAGGTCGTTGTTGATAAACTCGCTGCCGTTGTCAGAATCCAGACCCAAGAGCGCATAGGGCAGGCGCCGGCGGCAGTCGGCGATCGCCGCACTGACGGTGGCCTGACTGCGGTTGAGCAACGCCGCTAATTCCACCCAGCGGGTCTTGACATCGATCATGTCCAGGCTGTTGAGATACTCGCCGCGCGTCGCATCCCCGCAGTGGGCGACCAGATCCACCTCGACGAAGCCGGGGCGGGCATCGTCCCATTGGCTGAAGGTGCGCACGGGGATGGCTTGTTTCAGGAGGGTGCCCGGCTTGGTCGTCGAGAGACCGTGGGGCCGCACACCCCGCCGCGCCTGGGCGAGCAAACGATCGGCGGTCGCCGGGCTGAGAGTCAACACCAGCTGGCGGGTCGCGGCGTCCAGTTTCAGCTCGCCATGGCGTTCCAGCGCCTCTACGTACTGCGGCAGCACCGGCACCAGGCGCTTCGCACAAATGCAATTGGCGGCCCGCCACACCTTCTCCAGGACGGCGCGCACCGGCCCGGTGTACTTGGTCTGGCTCGCCCGGCGTTTGCGGGCGGCGCGCGGGGGTGGATGATTCAACACCCAGATGGCATACTTCCGGTGGTAACCGGTCGTCGCCACCAACTCGTCCAGAATCTGACGCTTCACCGTGCGGTTACCCAGCGTGTAACGCGCTCGCACTTCAGCCACCAGCTCGCGCCTGCTTGTCTGACTCATCATGCCTCACCTGCTCCCAGCGCTCGCAAGGCCGCAAACGCTGGGTAAGATTATTCCGTGAGGCAACGATATCCCCAAAGTAAGATTTAGCGTGAGTCAATTCGACGGCTTTCAGGAATGGTACCAGCGTGATACACTCTTCGAAGGCCATCGGCTATT
>CAYZKS010000471.1:0-1892 GCA_964478725.1 uncultured Anaerolineales bacterium | reverse complement strand
GTGGGCCGACGTAGTATCGCCCCTTGTGGGCGGACGCAGCCTCGCCCCTCGCCGCAAGCCCTGCGCCAGACAGGGTGAGCGTCCGGACCGCTAGCGCAACACCGTGGCCAGCGGAACGCCCAGGCGACTCAGCTCCCGCAGCAGCTCACTGCGTTTCACCAGATGCGGCGTCGCCTCGCTACGCGCCTTGAGTTCCACGCTGTCCTCCGCCAGGGTCTTGGGGCTGACCGCAAGACGCCACGGCACTCCGATCAGGTCCGCGTCCGCGAATTTGACCCCGGCGCTCTCATCGCGGTCATCGTACAGCACTTCGTGTCCCGCATCGAGCAGCGTCTTGTACACTTCCTCGCTGGTAGACACCACCTCCGGCATGCTGCCCAGCGACACCAGATGCAACTGGTACGGAGCAACCGAAACTGGCCAGACAATGCCGCGCTCGTCGTGGTGCTGCTCGATGATCACCGACATGAGCCGCCCTGTGCCAATGCCATACGAGCCCATCACCACCGGATGCTCCTTGCCGTCTTTGTCCTGGAAGCGCGCGCCCATCGCATCGCTGTAGCGCGTCCCCAGCTTGAACAGGTGGCCGACCTCGATGCCGCGGGTCGTCTGCAGCGTGCCTCCGCATTGCGTGCACTGCGCGCCCGCGCGGGCCTGGGCGATGTCGGTGAGCAGCGCCACGGAAAAGTCGCGCGGGTAGTTGACGTTCTTCAGATGGTAACCCTCTCGGTTCGCCCCGGCCACGAAATTGCTGCCCATCTGGATCGAATCGTCTGCCACCACGCGCGCCTTGCGCAGCCCCACCGGAGAGGCATAGCCGGCCACAATGCCCACCCCTCGCAGCTCCTCTTCCGTGGAGACATGCAGATCGGCGCCACCGAGGGCATTGGACAGCTTGGTGAGATTGACCTCCAGGTCGCCGCGGATCAGGGCCACGATCACTTCGCCGTCCTGTGTGGTGTAAAAGACCGCCTTCAGGGTCTGGCGCGTGGCCACACCCAGGTACGCCGCTAGGGCTTCGATGGTCTTGCAGTCCGGCGTGGCCACTTCCTCGATCTCCAGCGCCGCGCCTTGGACGCCCTCTGTGCGCACAAAGGTGGCTTTGTCCAGGTTGGCGGCATAGTCGCATTTGGTGCAGGTGACCAGCACGTCCTCGCCCGAGTCGGAGACCGCCATGAACTCGTGCGAGACCTTGCCACCCATCACGCCCGAGTCCGCCGAGACGGCCAGAGTCTGCACCCCGCAGCGGGCAAAGATGTTCTCGTAGGCCTGGTAAATCCGGGGATAGAACTCGTCCAGGCTGGCATAATCAGCGTGGCAACTGTAGGCGTCCTTCATCGTGAACTCGCGCGTGCGAATCAAACCGCCGCGCGAACGCGGCTCGTCACGGAACTTGATCTGTAGATGATAGCACATGAAGGGAAGCTGCCGGTACGAGTTGATCTCCGAGCGCAGCAGCTCTGTCACCACTTCCTCGTGTGTGATCGCCAGTACCATATCATGCTCGCCGCGGTCCTTGAAGCGCGCCAGCGTCGGACCCGGGGCCGGGGCGTCGTAGCGTCCACTGGCGCGCCAAATGTCAGCAGGGTTCACCACGGGCATGGACATGTCCTGGCCGCCGATAGCATCCATTTCGTCGCGGAAGATGCGCTCGATCTTCTTCAACACCCGCCAACCCAGCGGCATGTAGGTGTAGATGCCCGCCGCCAGCGGGCGGATCAGGCCCGCACGCAGCGAAAGCTGGTGGCTGATAAGCTCGGCATCTGCGGGCGCTTCGCGCAGCGTCCGGCCGAAGGATGTGGATAGGCGCATGACAGGCTCCCTTCTGGTACGATTTGCTGTCGATATTATACGCAGACAGCGACATTTGCCAATTGGATTCCCGTACGGCA
>CAYZKS010000470.1:0-1909 GCA_964478725.1 uncultured Anaerolineales bacterium | reverse complement strand
TCGTAGATGTGCTGGTAGGTGAGCTCGCACTCGCGGCGGTAGAGCGCGGGGGTGTAGGCGCGCGGCAGGGTGTCGAGGGCCTCTTCGATGGCCAGGCGCACGCAGGCGCGCGACTGCTGGCGCTTGCGCCAGTCGAGCACGAGCTTCTCGTTCTTGAGGGTCTCCAGCAGTTGTTGGGCGACCTGCTTGACCTGGGCTTCCTCGCGCTGGCTGAGCTTCAGCTTGGGTTGGGTCAGCAGGTCGAAGACGGCCAGCTCCTCCTCGCTCAGCCCGTGGGCGACGCTGCGTCGCTCTTCCTGGTTCAGGCTCTGGGCAAAGTCCACCAGGCGCTTGAAGAACTCGTCCACATTCGCCGAGCCCGAGTTGTAGTCGTCGATCAGTTGCTGGAAGCGCTGCAGGTAGTCCATGCGCGTGCGGTTGAGACGCACCAGACGCAAAAGCTTGGCGTGCACCGCCCCGCGCAGCTTCTCCGCCTGCATGCGCTTGTGGCCCTGGGCGAAGCGCTTGGCCAGGGCATCAAAGTCAATCCGGCTCAGGTCGACCGTGCGACGTTCACCCAGTGGCTCGCCGCCGCGAATGACGTAGCCCATGGGCGCTACCGACTCGTCCAGCAGTTCCTCCACCTGACCCAGAACCCCGGAGATGTCCGGCGGGGGCGTGAGCGAGCGCACCTTCGCCGCCAACACGTGCAGCACGGCGCAGGGACCTGCGACGGCGTTGGCCTGTGGATCGGGCAGAACGGCGTGGTACAGGCGTTCAGATTCGGAAGCAAGGTCGATGAAGCGCGCCTTGGATTCGTCGGTGGCGATGATGGCCTCGACCGCGTCGTCGAGGAACTGCACGCTGCCAAACGCCTGGGGGTCCGGCAGCGCGTCAATCTGCACGCCGCGCTCGGCGCAGAAGGCCCTGGCTTCGGCCAGGACGCCCTGCAGCCGCTCCAGCAGCACGGCCTTGGGCTGCACGGGCATGTCACTTGGGTCGGCTGTGCCACCGGGTCCCGTACCGTAGATGGCCAGCGCGCGCTGCAGGTTGCGAAAGACGCCCACATAGTCTACGATCAAGCCGTTGACCTTTTCCCCGAAGACGCGGTTGGCGCGCGCGATGGTCTGCATCAGGGTGTGGTTGCGCATGGGCTTGTCCAGGTAGATGGTGGAGCAGCACGGCACGTCAAAGCCGGTCATCCACATGGCGCACACGAACACAATGCGGAAGGGGTCATCCTGGTCCTTGAACTTCCGGTCCAGGTCTTCGCGCAACATGCGCTTGCGGTGCGGCGCGATGTCCGCGCCCTTTTTGGCCAGGTCCTCGACCTCGTTCTGACCCTGAGAGACGACCACGGCCATATCAGTCGCTTCCATGAAGGCAATCTGCTGCTGCAGCTCTTTCTGGCGCAGCGCCGGTGCGGTCTTCAGCTCCTTCCACAGGCGCTCCAGCCGGGCCTTCCAGTGCGCCTGCACTTTGTCGTACGTACGGACTGCGGTGGCCTTGTCGATGCTGACCACCATGGCCTTGCCCTGAAAGCCGCGGCCCAGAAAGTGTTCTACCAGATCGGCGGCGATGGCCTCCAGGCGCTCGTCGCGCGTGATGAGCTGGTACTCGCGCGCGAACTCGCGCTCCAGCCGCGCCTCCTGCGCGCTGTCCAGCTCCGCCTCCTCGAGCAGGCGCTCCATGTCCGCGTTCAGGTTCTCGTTGGTGAGCTGCAGTTCGGGAATGCGGTTCTCGTAGTACAGCGGCACGGTCGCGCCGTCGTCCGCGGACTGCTTAAAGTTGTAGATGCTGACATACTCGCCAAAGACCTGCTTGGTTCTTTCCTCGCCGACCATCAGCGGCGTGCCGGTGAAGGCAATGAAGGCCGCGTTGGGCAGGGCGTTGCGCATGTTGAGCGCCAGGGTGTCGTACTGGCTGCGGT
>CAYZKS010000469.1:0-1913 GCA_964478725.1 uncultured Anaerolineales bacterium | reverse complement strand
AGAACGGTGGGATTGCGGTGTCCGCTGCGAGGTCGCAGGCTGCAGGACTTGGACGTGACTGCGCCCGCGCCGGCACCCGCTGCACGCACCAACAGGCTCGCTTGCGTGCCCAGGATGCCCGAAGCCAGAACCAGAGGGTTGTCGAGCACGGCACCGCACAAGCGCACTGCAAGGTTCACGGTTTGCCTTCCATCCAGGCGCGCACCCGCTCCTGCTGTTCGGCACTGATGCGTCCATGGCGCGCCAAGGCCTCCAGAACGCGGCTTAGCCTTAGCACGGGATGCACACGGTAGCCCTGAGCCAGCAATTGCTGGGCCCCGCCCTGTTCGCGGTCCACAAGCACTACGATGTCTTCGACCCGCAGGCCGGCCGCCCGCAGAGATAGGATGGCCTCCAGCTTGCTCTTGCCCGTGGTGAGAACATCATCGAGCACGACGGCTCGTTCATGCGGCCTGAACTGCCCTTCTATCGCGCGCTGTGTACCGTAGGACTTGATCTCCCGGCGAGGGTAGAGCAATGGCCACCCTGATTCCAGCGCCACCGCCGTTCCGATCGGCAGGGCCGCGTAGGGGATGGCAGCAATCCGATCAAAACTCAGGGCCCCCAGCACCCTCACCAGAGCCGAGGCCACCTTCTGCAACACAGGTGGGTGCGAGACTAGCAGGCGCAGATCGATGTACAGCGGCGAGAGCTCGCCCGAGTGCAATCTGAACTCGCCGAACTGCACGCATCCCGAATCATAGAGCGCCAGGGCCAACTCGTCTTCGAGCACGACGGCGCTTCCGGGCTGCGCAGTTTGCGTCTCTGCGTGGGTTGGAGATGGCCGTGCGCGTGCCGCGTTGATGGCGTCGCGCCAGCGCGCGGCAGCCTGGTCAGGGTGTTCGTCGTAGATCACGGCTCTTGAGACGTTGACCAACAGTCCGGCATCAGCGGCATCTGGCACAGCGCGCGGATCGGCAGCGCAACTACTCGAGCTAATGGACTCACAGACGGGTACTGCGGCCATGCCGGCAGCCACAGCGGCCTCGAGATCGCCGGCCTGCGCTCCAATGCCAGGCACAAGCAGTAACATGCGTGGCGCGACGGCACGCACTCTCCGCAGCGCATCCGGATAGGTGGCGCCCACCACCAGGCCCACGTTCCCGCGTGCGTTCAGGGCCACGGCCAGCTCAGCCACACGTTCATACAGCGAACGACCGGCGCATGTCAGTTCCTGGAACGCGCTTGCACCCGGGTTTGAGGTGTGGCAGAGTACAAACACGCCGCGCTCGACCCGCTGCACAAATGGCGCGAGTGAGTCCTGCCCAAGGTATGGATTGACGGTGACGGCGTCCGCATCGAGCACGTCAAAGACGGCGCGAGCGTAAGCCTCGGCAGAGGGTCCCACATCGGCGCGCTTGGCATCGAGGATCACCGGGATGTCCTCAGGCACGCATGCGATGCTATCCCTCAGACAATGCCAGCCGTCGGGCCCGAGCGCTTCATAGAAAGAAGCGTTGAGCTTGAAGGCGCATGCGTATGGCGCCGTACGCTCCACCAGCCAGCGATTGAATGCCAGTACAGGGTTGGGCGCTCGCCGCGCAGTCTGCGTCTCTCCGTGGTCTGGAGATGGCCGCATGCCTGCGGGCAGTTTGCTCAGATCTGGATCCAGGCCCACGCAGAGGGAAGAGCCCACGGCCCGAGCGCGCTCACTCCATTTCTGGTTGAATGACTTGTTCCCGCGCACTGCTCCCCCTCTTGTTCCCCAACTTCTCTGCGCACAGTCCCGCGTCTGCCGCGCGCGGGGCGCATGAAGCCGGACCTTCTGCCCGCGAGCTAGCCCTTGCCAAGCACGGCCGCCAGCAATGCCATGCGCACGTACATGCCGTTCTCCATCTGGCGGAAGTAGGCAGCACGCGGGTCGCTGTCCACGC
>CAYZKS010000468.1:0-1918 GCA_964478725.1 uncultured Anaerolineales bacterium | reverse complement strand
CGGGATAGATGGTGTAGCCGATGCCGATGCAGCCCAGACGCAGCGCATCTTCCACGGAAGCGGTCTGCGCGCCAAGTGGATCCGCCTCATCCTGCAATACGTCGTGACCGTTCAGCTTTAGAATGAGCGGAATCTGCCCGGCGTATTCGGCCGCCCCGGCTTCCAGGAAGCCCAGCGGCGCGGCATAGGCATTGAGGCCTGCATCAATGGCAAGCTGGAAGTGATACAGCGGGTCATAGGCAGGTGGGTTGGGGGCGAAGCTACGCCCCGGTCCGTGTTCAAATCCCTGGTCCACAGGCAGAATGACCAGCCGGCCTGTGCCTGCCAGCCGGCCCTGATTCAAGATGCGGTACAGATTCGCCAGGACTCCAGGGTTTTCACTCCTATACCAGCCCAGGATCTCACGCACACGGTCGGTCATGGTACTGACTCCTTTCCATTGTGGAGTGCAATCTCTTGTAGGCCAGCCCAGGCAGCCCCCATCAGGGCAACCTTTGGGTTCAGAATGACGCGCACTGGGACATCGGCCAGCACGTGCGACAGCCGTCCTTTGGAGCGAAACGCCTGCAGCAAGCGGCCGCTCTCCAGTGCGGGGATGATGCGCGGAGGAATGCCACCTCCGAGATAGACGCCTCCTGTCGCCAGGGTCTTGAGCGCGAGGTTGCCCGCCTCAGCCCCCAGGATCGAGACAAACAGGTCGAGAGTGCCAGTGGTCAGCTTGCACGCTTTCTTCGGGTCCAGCGCATTGTTGACGATCACGGGCGTTGGGTCGCTGGCTGCTGCCAACTGTTCGGCCAGCCAGGATGGCTCCGCTGCGTAGCGGCTGTCGCGAAGGTAGGCATAGATGTTGGGGAGGCCCATGCCCGAGCACACCAGCTCATAGCTGACGTGCTCGAAGCGGCGCTTGAGATAGCGCAACATCTCCAGCTCCAGATCGTTATTCGGCCCAAAGTCCGTGTGCCCGCCCTCGGTGGCATGCGCGCGGTAACACGTGCCGTCCCAGGTCAGAAAGGCTTCGCCCAGCCCCGTGCCGGGGGCGATGATGGCTATCGCTCCTCCAGAGACTGGCTGGCCTGCGTGCAAGGTGCGAAGGTCTTGTTCCTGTAGCAGCGGCACTCCGGTGGCGATGGATTCCAGATCATTGAGCAGGATAACAGAGGAGAGGTGAAACGCCTCGCAGATGTGAGTGGCGTCAATCGCCCAGGGCAGGTTGGTGATGGTGGCACGGCCCCGCACCACAGGACCCGCCACACCGAAGGAAGCCCGTTCCACAGGCAAGCTTGCCTGGCGCAAGAATTCCTGCACGACGGACTCCAGGCTTGAATAGCGCGGGCTGGGGAATGTGGCTTCGAACAGCGGCACCCGCGGCCCGGCTTCTACCGAAAACACCGCCAGGTGAGTCTTGGTACCTCCGATGTCCCCAGCCAGCAGCATGCACCCCTACCTTTCTACAGCCATTCTAAACCACACCCCACTGGTCTGCAAACTGTTCGCGAACCCTGAACTCAGCGCTGAACTTCTTTCAGGTCATAGTCGTCTGACCCACTGCCCGCCTGCAACCACTCCAGCAATCTCAGCCTGCCTTTGTAGTTTAGCAGGCAAAGAAGAACGCGCGGATGTTGTTTGAGGAGTCTCTCGACAGCGCGCACATAACGTTGCACCTGCTGGTGGTAGCCGGAGCCCAGCGCTCTGTCCAGGTCCTCATCCCTGTTGATCTCGTCAGTTTTGAACTCCACAATGGTCCAGCATCCGTTTTGTGCGAACATCGCATCGATAAATCCACTGTCGGTCACTTCATTCTGTTGAGTGCTATAGGGGACCTCATGCAAGCGACGCTCGGCGTGCTGCATGTCCTGAAACAACGCATGCTGCATCAGGCGCCGCAGGAGCTCGCTGCTGTGATCCGTCGCATCCGTCA
>CAYZKS010000467.1:0-1918 GCA_964478725.1 uncultured Anaerolineales bacterium | reverse complement strand
CCGCCGACAATCCAGCGCTCCGCTGTGTAACTCTCGATAATGCCGCGAAACTCAAAGGGCTGGCTAGACGGCTGCTCGGGACGCTCCGTAGTGATTTCAAGCGCCAGTAAGCCCCCGTCTGCAATGCGAGTGGCCACCACCGTGACCGTCACGCCCACCGCCACTGGATGCTCCTGATCGTTGATGTGAGTGGCCGCGTTGACCCACACCACTTGGCCTCCGACAGTCCATGCGTCCGCCTCAATGGCATCGATCTTGCCTTTGAACCGAATCCTGACCTCACGCGCTGGGGTTGGGCTTGGAGGGATGGGAGTGGCAGTTGGCGTCGCAGATGGGAGTGGGCGGGTTTGCGTTGGACTGGGAGCCGGTGTGGCTGTCAAAGCCGCCCCCGCCTTGCGGGTCTGCCGCAAGGTCGGGGATGCTTGGGTCGTGAATGTGGCTGTAGGCTCCAAAGTGGGCGTCGCAGAGCGAGTCAGAGTCGGCGCAGGCACGGTCATGGTTGGAGTCGGTGGCTGAAGCTGGACTGGCTCGAGCGTGATGCGTCGCGCCCATAGCTTGCCATCGCTCATGGAGCGTGCCTGAACACGCACGGTCGTGCCTGGCTCAACCCCCTGCTCGATCTCGCTCTCGGCCGAGATGTACACCGGCACTCCGCTGACAACCCAGCGTTCATCGTCGCCGGAATCAACCTGGCCACGGAAAGAGATCTCGGCGATGCGATGGCTCCCAGCGATAGCCACGGCTTCTGTCCGGCGCCGTTCATCAAAGCGAGCGGTCAGTTGTGCTTTGGTCTCTGGATCCAGAGTGAGCACCAACTGCACGCCCTCCGCCATGCGCTTCACCGGATAGAGGGTATCTCCGGGCAGGCTCCTCGCCGCCAGCGCGATTGTGCCTCCGCCCAAGGCTGCTACCAGCATCAAAGCCGACAGTGCCAAGGCCACTGCGCTTCTGCGCAGCACAAGCCATGCGCCAGACCGGGGGAACAGCCCACCGCTGAGGTCAGCGCTTCTGCGTCGGGCAGCCTCATTCAGCACTCTCTGGCGACCAAGCTTCAGCCCCGGCGGCACAGGCACCTGCTCATGCCCCAGAGCCTTGAGCTGAGCTGCCACACGCAGGAGAGGCTCGAGCTCTGCCGCCTGCTCCGGGTTCCGGGTCAGGCAGGCTTGAATGGATTCGGCGTTATGCAGTTGGTCGAGGCACGCGTCCAGCGCGGCCTCAAGATCCTTGTTGGTCATTCGTCCTCGCCCAGCAGGCGACGCAGTGCGGCCAATGCCCGAAACTGAAGCGACTTGATCGCGCCTTCCGACTTGCCTAGGGCGCGGGCAGCCTCCGCGTTGGTCAAGCCCTCCACGAACTTGAGAGAGATTACCAGCGCCTGTTCCTCCGTCAGCTGCGTCAGCGCCCACCGCAACCGGTGTGCAGTCATCAATCGCTCAGCAGTGTCAGCGGGATGTTCGTCAGACGAAGCTGGACTCTCGTCCAGCGGCATGTCTTTGCTGGCCTGGCCACTGCGAAAGTGGTCCACGATCAGATTGTGAGCAATGCGATACAGCCAGCCCGAAAACGAGGTCTCCCAAGCCCTGGAAGACCGAATTGCATCCAGCATACGCAAGAACACGCTGGAGGTCAGGTCCTCGGCCAGGTTGACATTGCCCACGCGATGGTAGACATAGTTGTAGATGCGCAACGAGTAGCGATCGTATATCTCGGCGATCGCCTCGGAATCGTACTGCCTTGCCCTTTCCAGCAGCGCCGATTCTTGGTGCGGCTCCATACAGGGCCGTACTCCTCTCTTCAAGACGTGTCTCAAAGCGCGAAAGTTACGGCACGTTATTATAGCACAAAGACTTCCGGAGTCCCTGAGGACTTCGGAAGTCAAAGCCTGGTGCGCCTTCGGGCCTGGGACATTAGTTCGACT
>CAYZKS010000466.1:0-1918 GCA_964478725.1 uncultured Anaerolineales bacterium | reverse complement strand
CTGCCAACAAGACGACGCCCAATCCCAGGGCCAGTAATAGTGCTTTCCGTTTGTTTAACATGTTCCTACCTCCTTCTTTTTGGTGACTGCTTAGGCTGTCATTGCGAGGAGGCGGTTTTTGCCGACGAAGCAATCCCCTACGCACATTGGAGATTGCTTCGGGCGCACACACCGCGCCCTCGCAATGACATCTACCTCCTCTTTTGATCCGGCTTTGCAGCCGGCCTCCTTTGTGCTACAATTACTATATCACAGCCGGTGTTGCATTTCAAGGGCCAATGGTGTAACATTCGCCGTGACACGGTGTAATTAACAGGACTTACGCAGTCAGAACTTATTTACCGCCGAGAACGCGGAGGGCGCAGAGAAAATCCAGGAAATCTCAGCGTGCTCAGCGTGCTCCGCGGTCAAACCCACCCTCTGAAGGACAACTGCGTAACTCCTGTAACTAAGACTTCGGAGGTTTCTGAAAACCTCCGAAGTCTGGATCGCTTTCCATGGAGTCATTTGGGCAACTTCTCTCGCAATATATGCGCCGCGTTGGCATCAGCGATGCGGAGCTGGCCCGCGCCATCGGCGTGCGCCGCCAGACGATCTTTCGCTGGAAGGAGGGGCTGACGGCTCGCCCCCACCACCGCCAGGATGTGCTGCGCTGCGCCGACAAGCTGCGATTGACTTCCCAGGAACGGGACGAATTTCTTCTGGCGGCAGGTTTCGCCCCTGAGGAGCCGTTATTGCTTCCACCTGCTACCATGGAGGCAGAAGCGCCCACCTCGAAGACACGCCTTCCGCGCTGGGGACTACTGGTCACTACAATCATCTTGGTCATCGTGGTCATGCTTATCGGATGGGCTCTGGCGAGAAAGGCCAGTGAGCGCCGCCAGCTCGCTCCAGTCGTCCCGGCCAGTCCCGGCGAAACGTTGGTGCTGGTTAGTCAGTTCGCCAACTACTCCGCAGGCGTGGGCTACAACGTGGCCGGCCGCATCCGCGAGGCCCTGCAAGAGGAATTCGAGGGGGAGGCCCTGGCCGATAGCCGCGTGGCCTTATGGGCGCAACCGCTGGCAGACCGTGACGAGGCAGTGAGGATGGGACAAGAGTACGGGGCAACGCTGGTGATCTGGGGCGAATACGACAGCGGGCGGGTGCTGGCCAACTTCACCTTGCCATCCGAGCAGGAAGCGGTGCGTACGGTGCGCCAGGTGACGACGCCAGCAGACCTGAGCGCGGTCATCAACACCGAATTGCCAACCACGGCGCGCTGGGTCGCTCTGGTCAGCGTGGGGCAGGTGCATTACGCCGCTCGCCGCTATGAGCAGGCCTTAGCCGCCTTCGAGCGAGCTCTGAACTATCCGCCAGGGGATGAGAGGGCGCTGGCCAGTGCCTACTTTGCCCTGGGGTACATCTACGGCCTGCAAGGGGATCCAGATCAGGCCATAGCCTACTACACGCGAGCCATCGAACAAAACCCCTCGCTGGCTTCAGCCTACAATAACCGCGGGGTGGCCTATCTGGAGCAAGGAGGGGAAAACAACCTGCCGCGGGCTATCAGTAACTTCGGTCAGGCCATCGAGTTGGTTCCAACGTTCGCTGCTCCGTACTTCAATCGTGGTTTAGCCTACTTCGCGTTGGGAGAAGCTTATGATCACCAATCGTTGGCAGATCTGAGGCAGGCGCAGACATTGCAGCCCGACGCTCCTGGGCCGAACAACGCTCTCTGCTGGGAGTTGAGCCTGCTCGGCCAACCCGAGGATGCGCTGCCCTATTGCGAAAGTGCTGTAGCGACCGACTCCACAGCGCGCAGCCATGATAGTCGTGGCCTGACTTACGCCTTGTTAGGCCGTACCGAAGAAGCCATCAGCGACTTTGAGGCTTTTCTAGCCTGGCTGGACACGCAGCCTGAGGATACCCAGACGCGCTA
>CAYZKS010000465.1:0-1919 GCA_964478725.1 uncultured Anaerolineales bacterium | reverse complement strand
CTATACACCCAGGGGAGCCTCTCCTTCGGCAAAGCCCGCGAGCTGGCCGGCATGGACAAGGTTGCCTTCGGGCATCTGTTAGGACAACGGGGCATCGCCCGGCACTATGGGCCTGAAGAACTGCACGACGACCTCACCTATGAGAGGCCTCTGTATGACAGTAAAAGTCCTTAGCGAACAAGCAGTGCTTCAAGAAGCCAGCGATGTTTTGCTCAAGCACCTCAGTCCGGCCAAGCTGGTCCGTTTCTGGGCCCTTTGGCAGGCCGGAAAAGGTGACTATCTCACCTTGCGCGAACAACTGTTCGCTCAAGAAACCGTCAAGACCCTCTACGAGAAGGTTCGCTCCTATCAAGAGGGTGATCCACCACCAACCCATGAGTGAGCTACTGATCCGTGCCTAGTATTGCAGTTGCACTTATAATCTATAAAGGAGGGGAGCGTGCTGTTCGTTGCCAAGCTTGATGGCGACGATAGTGGCTACGGGCAGCACGGGCCTGATGCTGACGTCGCCACTGCGACCATGCGAGAGCGAAGGCCACCTCCTCCTCATGGCCGCGAGCACTAGCCAGAGCCAGCAATAGGCGCCGAATCTCGGGGGCCGTTAGCGGAATCAGAGACGAGGCAGCAGTGCTTCGGCCCCCCCTTTTTCCGGGCGCTCTGCTGCGTGCATGGTCGCCCGGGTCGCCACGAGAAAAGCGTAGGCCAGAAGGGACAAGGTGATGTGGCGATACCAGCCCTCCCATCGCCGCACCTCGTATTCGTCAAGCCCCACTTCGCCTTTGGCGCCTTTGAAGGCATCATCGATGGTCCAGCGCATTCCCGCCACGCGCACCAAATCTTGCAGGCTGGCCTGGGCCTTGGCAAAGCACACGTAATAAGCCAACTCCGTTGGGTCACTGAGACTGCGCCGCACCAACAACCAGTGACTCCAACCGGGCTCTGGCAGGCGCGCCAAGAGCACCCGAGCCCAATCGTACAACCGCGGCCCCTTCGCCCCCTCCCCTGCGCTCAGTCTGTACCAGTCGTCCACCGCGATCGCGGCCGCCACTTCAGCCACCGGAAGCTGACGAGGACCGTGCTCATCGGCCACCCACACCGGCTCGTTGCAGGCCACAGTCAGGACGTGAGGTTGCTCGTTGCTCTCCAACCACATCCGCAGAGCACGGTCACGCCCATACACTTCATCGCCGGTCACCCAGGCGGCACGCACCCCTCCTGCCTGCGCACGCTTGAGCATCTGCAACGCCAACTGCGGTTTCGTCGCAAACTCGACCTTCTCAGGCACACCCGCTTCGCGACGACGTTCGGCATCCGCCGCCCATTCCGCTGGCAAGTACAACTCGCGATCGATGAACGCATGCCCCTTGGCCCCGGCATAAGCCAGAAATACCCCGATCTGGCAGTTCTCGATGCGACCGGCCGTGCCGGAGTATTGTCGCTTGACGCCGACCGATTTGCTCCCTTTCTTGAGGAACCCGGTCTCATCGAGCACCAGGACGGCCTCTGCCTGCTCAAGGTGTTCGAGCACATAGTGCCGCAGATCATCGCACACGGCGTCAGCGTCCCATTCCGCTGTCGCCAGCAGGCGCTGCATCCCATCAGGGGTTTTCTCCTTGGCATACTCGGCCAGTTGCCAGCCATTCTTGCGCTTGACCTGGGCCAACAACCCCTCAAGATAGTGACGGCTGCGGACACGCATTTCCGAACGGTAGAACCGAGGCGCGATCCGCTGATGGAGACGCTCCAATTCTGCCGACCACTGCCCTATATCTGCCACACCTACGCGGCCACTCGTAGACCTTATAACCTTGTTCTCACTCATGCTTCATTATACTACTTATAACCGCAGCTGTAATACTAGGTCAAGGTATCATTTTATTCTAGTTAGGGGGCATGACCCCAGGAGAAAGGAAAAATGG
>CAYZKS010000464.1:0-1919 GCA_964478725.1 uncultured Anaerolineales bacterium | reverse complement strand
ACCAGGGGTTCGTGCGCCAGCTGCAGAAGCGAACAGACGCTCCAGAGGAAGGAGGGAAGCCGTGAGGACGCGGATTACGATGTTGCTCGCGCTTGCCATATGCGCCGTGCTAGCCTTGACGGCGTCTGCCGACGGGGAAGCGTGGGCCGGACCCAGCACCGCGACCTGGCGTGCGAACGTGCCATTCGTCACGGGCTTGTATCCCGGCATCTGCGCGCTGGCGCCAGTGCCCAGTTGGCCTACCGGTGGCCAGACGATCGACACCCTGCGTATTGCGCCAAAATGGATTGTTACCGTAGGCGAAGCGTTGCCTCACAATGCCTGTTACTCTGCTTCCCGGGCTGCCGCAGCGCCCAGCGCCATAGCCTGCTCCTGCTGCGCCCGCACGGCCAACACGGAGGCACGGTCAGGCACAGCCAGAGTCCAGAGCGTGCGGATCTCGGAGTCGATGCGTCGCCGGAGCTGAAGTGGGTTGAGGCGCAGGTACTGCTCGGCCAGGCGCGTACTGGTTGTCTGATCGACTGTGCCGGAGGCCAGCAAGCGCTGATACGGCGTGCGGGCTGTATCGTAGGACTTGATCACTTTGCTGCCCTGGCGCGTGCGGCCGGTGAGTTTGCAGATGGGCTGGAAGAAGTTGACATGCACGCAGAGCAAATCGTACACCCGCTGCAGCTGCTCTTGGGCGACATGCGACGCGTAGCGCTCATAGCCGATCTCGGCTCTGACCAGAGAACCGTTCTTCTGCTCGACGCGTGGCTGGTCGTTCTTCTTGTAGGGGCGCCCCCGGGTGCTCGCGATCTGGTGGCGAGCGCAGTAGTCGTCCACGTACTGGTTGATGAACTCCCCTCCGTTGTCTGTGTGCACCTCGCGCAAGGGAAAGGGCAGACTGCGGCGGATGCGGTCCAGCCCGCCTCCTACCCGACTCTGGCCTTTGCCCCATACGGCTACACACTCGGTCCAGCCCGTACACACGTCCACACCCACCAGGCTGGTCAAGTAGAAGCCCTCGGTGCTCGTCCCGCAATGGCACACCAAGTCGCACTCCAGATAGCCAACCGGCAGACCGCGCAACTCACCGAACGTGCGGATGGGGACTTGGCGCTGTACCGAGTTCGCCGCCGGAGTGTGGATCATCGGGCGATGCAACACCCGCTGGCGGGCGGGCTTCAGCAGGCGATCCATCGTAGCTGGACTTATCCTCACCAGCAGAGCGCGAACGTCAGGCTCCAAGTGCAGTTCGCCATGCCGTTGCAGGCTCTCCACCAGCTCGCCCATGAACGGAGCCAGGCGCTTCGAGCAGATCCGACCGCTGGCCTCCCAGGCCATCTCGAGACCGGCCAGCAGACCTTGTCCCTGATAAATGCGGGGACGCCCCACCGGCTTGTGCGGCTTGCTGGTGTAAGCACTACGCAACAATCGAATCGCCGACTTGCGATGGTAGTTGGTCACCGTACAGAACTCTTCCAGAAGGGCACTACGCTCACGCTTTCTCTGGGCGGCCAGGTAACGCTGCCTCATCGCGGTAACGTACTCCCTGATAGCTGACCGGGTCATGTTGCCTCCCTCGGTAACATAGTTGCGAGGCAACTATACACCTTTCGGTAACAGGAATTATAAGTCGGAACGGTTGGTTAGCCTGCGCATCGCAAGCATGTTACAATGGTCTCAGCGCCACGCACAAGGAGCCGCATGCCCGCGTTCCGCTTTCCCGGCGCCGAGTCGCCCACCACCCGGCGCTTGCCTTGGATGATGGCCGGTGATGCCCTGAGTGGCATCTTTGGCATGATGACGGCGTTCGGGCCGGCTTTCGTCCTGTTCCTGAGCGCGCTGGGCATGGACAAGGGGCGCATCGGGCTGCTGCTGGCCTCATTTCCGCTCTGCGCCATCATTGGTCTGTTCATGGCGCCCTTGGTGTCGCG
>CAYZKS010000463.1:0-1947 GCA_964478725.1 uncultured Anaerolineales bacterium | reverse complement strand
CAGGCGCTTGCATTTCACCGGCCAGATACTATACTCCTGTTTAGCGCGCGCCGCACCTCTTACCCGAAAAAATCGCTCTCCCTCCTGCAAGATCAGAACGCCGTCGTGTTGACATCGGCGCGGCGACCTGGCATGAACATAGACCAAGCGCAAGGAGGCTCGTCATGACGACCGACGCGTTGGCCGCCGCCCCACAACGCCCCTCGCCCTTTGCTGTGTTCCGCAACCGCAGTTTCAGCCTCATGTGGATCGGCCAGTTGGTGTCTACGTCGGGCAGCGCGCTCACGTCACTGGCTTCCTCCATCTTTGTTTACCGTCTCACGAACTCAGCCTTGAGCGTCGGCCTGATGTTGATGGCCACGGCAGCGCCCAGTATCCTGGTGGGGTTGGTGGCGGGGGTATTCGTTGACCGCTACGACCGCAAGCGGATCATGATCGCCGCCGACCTATTGCGTGCCGTGCTGGTTTTCCTCATCCCGTTCCTCGTGCCGCTGCACATCGCCTGGCTTTATGTCATCGTGATGCTTTCTAGCGCCGTAGGGCAGTTCTACGATCCGGCGCATGAGAGCGTGCTGCCGGAGGTAGCCTCGGAGGAGGAGCTGGCCGCGGCGAATTCGCTGATGGCGATCAGCTCTTTTGGCTCGACGGCAATTGGCTTTGCCGCTTCGGGATTGATCGCCTCTCAGGCGAACATCATGTGGGCCTTTTACCTGGACGCCCTATCTTTCCTCTTTTCGGGGGCATGTATCCTGCTGATCCGGGTCCAGCCTACCGCCGCGCAAGACCGCGTCAGTGTGGCCACGGTGCTGCGCAACCTGCGCGGTGGGATGCAACACCTCTTCCAGACACCTATTCTGCGCTCACTCTTTATCGCCTCCACGGTGGTCCTGGTCGCTTTTGGCCTGTCCAATGCTTTGCTGCTGCCGTTTGCCCTGCGCGCTCTGGGCGCAAGCGAGTTCGAATATGGGCTGCAGGAGGGGTTGACCTCTCTGGGTTTTGTGGCTGGCAGCTTGCTGATCGCGGGGGTCTTTGACCGGCTGCGCGAGGGCCCCTGGATCGCGGTGAGCTTTATCGGCATGGCCCTGTGTAGCATCGTTTACTCCTTTTCCAGGTCCATACCGCTAGCTATCGTCGTCCTGATGATTTCCGGCTTCCTGAACGCGCCGTCCTCCATCGGGCGTCGCCTGGTGATCCAGCGCAATACGCCGCGAGATCTGCGCGGGCGGGTGAATAGCGCCTTTTTCGTCTCTCGCGACGTCCTGTTTCTGATCGGCATGGCCGCTGCCGGGCTGGCAGACCTGCTCGATGTGCGCCTGTTATACTTGATCAGTGCGCTGATGGTGTTGGCGGCCGGCGCCTGGGTGCTGTTCTTGCCCGGCCTGCGGCAAGAGGCAGCCGAGTGGCGGCGTGCCCTGGCGCTCTTGCGCAGCGCTCCCACAGCGCCCGCGTTGGGGCCTGGGCGAGCCGCTACGCCGGGCGACTTGGATGCGCTGATTGGCCTCTTGCCCTCGCTGGGGCAGTTGACCTCGCGCGAGCGCCAGGATTTGCTCTCCCGCGCTCGCGTGGCGGAGGCACTGGCGGGCGCCACTATCTTGCGCCACGGCGAAGCAGGCGATAGTGCCTACTTTATCCTGGCGGGGCGCGCCGTGGCCGGCACTGCGACCGCCGAGGGTGGCTACCGCTCGCTCTCGTCCATGAGCGCAGGCGATTTCTTTGGTGAGATCGCCGCCCTCACCGGTGCCCCGCGCACCGCCGACGTGGTGGCCGAAGACAATCTGGTGCTGCTGCAAGTTTCGGCGACCACCCTGCGCGGCCTGATGGGTAATCCGGCACTGCGCCAGCTCATCCTCGCGCGCATGGCCGAGCGGCTCAACCGCACCAGCCTGACCGAACTGCCGCGCTTTGCGGGCTATGACCAGCAGGCACTGCGCGACCTGCGCAATGCAC
>CAYZKS010000462.1:0-1947 GCA_964478725.1 uncultured Anaerolineales bacterium | reverse complement strand
TTGCCGTTCCAGGTCTTCTGGTGAAAGGTCACCCAGTAGTAAGTCTTGTCCTCATCCGAGCGGATCTTGAACTCCGTGGGACAGGCGTTAAGGCGGAACTGCGACATCCACTCTAGCTCGTCAAAGTCCGGCAGTGTGTCCAGCGTGCCTCCGTCGTGATACAGGAACAGCTTGTTGTGTTCTTCGGGGACATAGTCTCTGGCCATGGCGTTGTAGAACTGCTCAGACTGATGGATGGGCACTTCCTCGTCTGCCCGTCCGTGTATGACCGCCATGGGAACGTGCCTCAGGTTCATGGACACTTCGCGAGCGGAGCGGCTTTTCCATTGTGGGCCACATGGGTCCGTCGGATCTCCCTGTACCCAGCACCCGAAGTCGAGGTGGATCATGGTGGATTTCAGGTCTATCCGCTGCCCTTCCGTGACGTATTCAAGAATGTCGTTGAAGCCGGCCCAGTCCACCACCGCCGCGAAGACGTCAGGGTACTTGGCAGCCATTTCGGTGACCACCGCTCCTCCGGAGGAGAATCCGCTCATGTAGACGCGTTCCGGATCCGCGCCGTAATGCGCCTTCATGTAATCGATGGCGTTGATAAAGTCGTGCTGCGTCAGGATGGAGGCCGTGCGTCCTCCGCCCCGGTAGTCGCCTGTCTCCACCTCGCGCTGCTCGCATTCACGCACCGCGGGGGCCAGCAACAACCAGCCGCGCTGATTGGCCCGCTCCGAGAACCGCAAGAGCGCACGCTGGCGGTATTCCTTGGTCACACCGTGGTATTCGTCTCCGAAGGTGGCTCCGACCACCACCAGCAAGGGACGGCTCTCGCCGGGAGCATAGTCCAACGGCAATTGGTAGGAAGCCCAGCGCTTCGTCCCAGTGGAGAATTCCCCAAGCGTTGCCGAACGCAGCTCGCCCTCGATCACGAGCTTGGGGGCATAGGCCGTCCACCCCTTGCGCACGTTGGCGTCGTTGGTGATGCTGATGACGTTCCATCCGCTGATCACCAGGGTCGGCGTGACGGCGTAGCTGTCCGTGCGGCCACTGCCACAGAAGCAAGTCGTGCCGCTATTTTCCTTCACCCCGCCTATACGCTCGCCATTCACGTAGATGCTGTGCCGCTCGCCCGGACTGACGCCGCAGGACGTGATCACTAGGCTGGCGCTGACCGGTGAACCGGTGAACAGGGGAACGAACAGTCTGGTCTCGACGGAGACGACCGAGTTTCCCGTTGGCGCAATGATCAGGCAGGGTTCGTCCACGTATGCGCCGGAGGTCGAGGTAATCACTGTCTCAGGAGCCTGAGTGGCTGGCGCGAAGAGCGAAACGCTCTTCGCGCTCACTCTCGCCTGCGGTGCCGCGCTCACGTGCACCACGAAGCGTGTCGCGAATCCAAACACGATCAACGGCAGGCAGCACAGAACAGCGGCCTTGAGCATGCTGCTCGCCCGCGCGTTGGCTGCCCACAGGGAACGCTTCATTCGCGCCCTCCGCCCAGGACCAGCACTGGCAAGTACACTCGCCACACCCGTGTGGGGGTGTGCGTGAGCGTGGGCGTCCGGGTGGTGGTGGATGTGGCGGTCGGACTCGCAGAGGGCATGCCTGTAGCAGTTAGAGTCGCGCTAGGCGACGAGGTCGGCGTGCTCGTCTGAGTCGCGGTCGGCGACGCCGAGGGCGAATTTGTCGCCGTGGCGGTCGCAGTCTGTGTGGCGGTAGGCGTCTGGGTTGGCGTGCATGTCTCGGTTGACGTAGGCGTGTGCGTGGGCTCAGGCGGCGCCTGTTGGATGTACTCGATGTCCAGGGCGGGGCGCTTGGCGGCGTCCGAGAACTCTGCCGAAGCCAGTGGGTAAGTCAGGTTGCTGTTGGTTGCTCCACCAATCAAGGCCAAGCCAAAGTTGCTGCCAGGGTTATCCAGCCAACGCAGCACGAGCGATTTGAGGTTAAAGGTGTATG
>CAYZKS010000461.1:0-1950 GCA_964478725.1 uncultured Anaerolineales bacterium | reverse complement strand
GGTTAGAGAGAGGGGATACTGGATTCCATATTGTTGAGCCAATGGATGCAAATTACATTTAGGAAATGTTTCCGGTTGCCAGTAGGTGGTTGGGCCAACACAAGGAAAGGGAGAAAAGGTGGAAAAGGCAACCCTTTCCCCCCTCCCCCCTTATGGACAAACGAATGATACCACACGGAGGAGAAGAGCGCAACTTCGACAAAGTACCTATCGGTTACCCTTCTGTGAAGGCAAGACAAGGTCAGGATGGAACTCAAGCGCGATCTTGTAGTATTGTTGCACGGTTCGCTGACCTCGTCCAATGGCATGACCGATTTCGGTCACGCTTAGTCCTTTGCCCAACAGCACTTTGACACGTTCATAGTCCTTGATGTAACGATCTACTGCTTCCAAGCTGTGGCCGGTGATGCGGGCGATGTCTGGAGGGGCGATTCCCTTCTCGTACAGGCACAGGATGACACCTTTGTGGGTTGGATTACTGCCCTGGTCGAGTACATAGCCCTTGATGGGCAGCAGTTCACCTGTCTGCTCGAAGTGATCCAGGATGCAGCGCCGCACTGTGCCAATGGAGCGGTTGATCAGCAGGGAGATGTCGGCCAGAGGGAGCAGGAGTCGCCCGTTGGGGTTGTTCAGCCCCGCTTTCACCAGACGGACCACACGACGAATGTCCCGCTGATGTGCCCAGGTACCGGCCCGCAGACCTTTCGGGCATCCCTGGACCAGCTCAACGACGTCTTCATGGGTGATCAATGGCAGCACCGCGGTGACGGTGGGTTCGTCCTCGGCTCGCCGCCCGGCTGGCGGTTTGCGCCCTTCGTCCAGTGCCCCGCACCAGACGATGTGGCCTGGTGACACCAGCGCTGCTTCCCGGTAGTACTCCCTGTGCAGTTCGGCAATATCGTCAGCTATCATCTGGATCACCTTGTGGCTGCCCACTAGCTTGTACTCGTTCTCCAGCAAGTGGATGATGGCCTGCCGAAACGTGCGCTGGGGAGCGGCTTGGTAGGGACTTGTGCTCATCACGCCCCCCCTTTTGACGCCGCATCCGACTCCCGGACGCCGCCGCTGATCATCTGGACGATCTCTGTCAGGCGATCTTGGCACTCTGGAATGTCGTAGCGCTGGTAAAGGCTCAGGTATTCCTGGACCAGGCGCTCAGAGATGCCCACGGCGTGAGCGATCTCGTGCCCATTGAGACCTTTGCGTGTCAACATCACCACTCGGCCAAAGGTCTGGATGTAGCGCTTGATAGCATAGGCGGAATGACGCGTGCGGCGCATGATCTCGGTGTACGTGTGGCACTTGAGGTACAGCTCCACGATGAGCACCTTGTGGGTCTGCCCGCGCCCCACTCCCTGCAGCTTGCCGCGTGTGGGTACGCAGTAGCCCTCTGCCGTCAGAGCCGCGATGTCCGAGCGGATTGTGCGCGCCGATACACTCAGGGCCTTCGCCAGGTCTTCTTGGGTTGGATCACCTCCTTGGTCTTGGGCTTCCTCGGCTAGACGCAGAATGCGCACCCGGCGCAAGGCTTCTCTGCCGTGCTGTCTAAGCACTTCCAGGTCTTCCTCGCCAGCATCGATTGTCCAAGCCACCTCCACCATGTCGGTCTGGCTCAGAGGACGACCGTGCGGTGCGCCAGCCGCGACAATCACTTGACGAATCTGTCCTGGCCGCAGGCGACCAGCTCCGTCAGTTGATACGGCGTCAAGGCTGAAGACCTCCCTGGCCAGATCCAGAATCCCTTGTGAGATGCGCGGCGCCATCTCGAATCCGGTCTCAAGCTCGCGCCGAAATCGTTGGTCTAACGTCTTGACCGCCAGACGATCAATTGTAGAACGTCCCATAGCATGCCTCCGATGATGAGATGGTGTTGGCTGACGAAGTAGTGTACCTCAATCAGCCGTTTTCTCCAACCTCATCCGTTCGGCATGCGGAAGTATTTCCTAATTT
>CAYZKS010000460.1:0-1953 GCA_964478725.1 uncultured Anaerolineales bacterium | reverse complement strand
AACGGTCGTGGTTTGAGCCATATGATACAGGGGACGCCCGTTCTGGTCAACCTGTACAAGTAGCTGTGGCGACCAGCAGGCTCTCGAGGTATGCCATGCTGACGGTGCGGGAACGCTGGACCGAGCGGCGCGTGCGCAACATGCGCGGCCAGGTCAGCGCGCCAGCCAATTGCCCACGCAAGCGGGCGCGAGCAGCTGCCCCGCGCCATGCACGCAGCGCGTCGGCGCTGATGCGACACTGGGCGGACAGCATGCTGCGCCAGTATTTCCTCAGAATCGGCCACGGAACGTCCTTGGCCAACACGTACAGGGTGTTGCGCCCGCCGAAGTAGCTGGCTGTGGCACCGCTCCCGCTGGTGAGTTGGTGAAACACTACCGCGCGAGGTGCGTACACGGCCGGCCAGCCCGCGATCTGCAGGCGCCAGGCGACATCCACGTCCTCGTAGTACATGAAGAACGTCTCATCGAATCCACCCACTTGGGTGAAGGCGTCGCGTCTGTACACGGCTGCACCACCGCAAGCGCCAAAGACCGCTTCCTCTCGCTCATACTGGCCTTCGTCCAGTTGCCAGACGCCGCGGTTGATACCAATGCCATCCACCCCGTACTGGTCTCCGGCAGAGTGGAAATGGTCGCGCTTGTCGGCCAGCAGAATCTTGCTGGCGATGGCGCCGGCTTCGGGGTGGGCTTGGCCTACGCGCGCCAGTTCCTGCACCCATTGCGGGCTGGCTTCGGCGTCCTGATTGAGCAGAGCCACGAGTGTGCCCCGGGCCCGCGCCACTCCGGCGTTGACGGCCGCAGTGAAACCGCGGTTCTCCGGCAGCGGAACCACAATCGTCTCTGGATAGCGCGCTCGCACCAGTTCCAGAGAGTTGTCTGTCGAAGCGTTGTCTACCAACAGCACTTCCAGCGGCGGGAGCGTCTGGGCGTGCAGGGAATCGAGGCAGGCGGGCAGGAACCTGGCCCCGTTCCAGTTGGGGATGATGACGGAAAAGGTCTCAGTCGCCATGGAAGTAGTCTGCCAGCGCCTCGCGCCACGGGCGCATGCGGATGCCGAACTGGGTTGCCGCGGCCAGGTTGCGCAGCTCGCAGCAGGCTGGTACCTTGGCTGCCCGCTGGTAGCCCTGGGTGGGAAGAATCGGGTAGTCCGGCTGTCCTGCCAGTTCCAGGATGGCCTTGGCCCATTCGTAACGCGAACACACCCCCGAGTTCGTGAGATGATAAATGCCATAGATGGGCCGCTCGATCAGCTTGGCGATTGCCCTGGCCAGGTCCGGAGCGTAGGTAGGCGAGCCGACTTCGTCCGTGACATAGTGCAACTGGTCGCGTTCGGATGCCAGTTTGAGTACAGAGGTCACGAAATTCCTGGCGCCTCGTCCGTAGAGCCACGCCGTACGTACGACATAAAACCGATGCAGCAGGGATTGTGTGATGTGCTCGCCAGCCAGCTTGGAACGCGCGTAGACGCTCTGGGGGTTGGGCTGGTCCCACTCCCAATAGGGCTCGCTCTTGGCGCCATCAAAGACATAGTCCGTGCTAATGTAGAGCATGGCTGCCCTACAATGCCGGCAGGCCAGGGCGACGTTCTGGGTGGCCAGAGCATTGATCTTGTAGGCCATCTCGGGCTCGAGCTCGCATTGATCCACGTTGGTAAAGGCAGCAGCGTGGATGGCGTACTGCGGCTGGAACGCGGCGATGACTTGCTGTGTGGCGGCGCAGTCGGTGAGATCGTGGTGTGGCAGGTCGAGGAGCAACAACTCATCGGCCTGCAGCACAGGTTGCAGGGCGCGACCGAGCTGCCCGGCGCTGCCGGTGATCACGATGCGCATGAAGTAACCTCCTCAATCCCGAGTTTCAAGAGCGATGAGGCTTCTACGAACCCGGACCTCCTGACGGAGGAACTACGAGCCCGGACCTCCTGACGGAGGGACTACGAACCCGGACCTCCTGACG
>CAYZKS010000459.1:0-1953 GCA_964478725.1 uncultured Anaerolineales bacterium | reverse complement strand
GGATCGTACCAGCGTGCCCCTCTGCGCTTGCGCACTTTGGCATACAGGGTGGCGAAGGAGATGCGCACGGCGGTCACGCCCGAGCGGCTCACCTCGTGCAGCACGGGCTCGGCCAGCGCCAGGTTGCTGCGTATGGCATCACCATCGTACCAGTGCACGATGGGATCAAAACGCACCGACACGCGGCGCGGGTCTCCCGCGAATCTGACCAACTTGGGCAATTGGCGCGCCACCTCACGCCACGGCCGGATGTTGGGCTCGAGCGGCGAGCCGCCCAGGCCGGTGATGGTGAGGTGGCAGTACACCTGGTCGTAGCGCTCCAGCGCCTGCCTGGCTCCGCCGGCGTTGCGCAGCAGAGGTGCAAAGTCCTTGGACCACAGCACCATGCTGTGCACGTCCTCTGGCAAGAGCGAGACGCGGCGCACGCGGCCGTTGTAGGGCTGCGGCACGTCCGCGAAGCCTTGCTCGATAACCTGGGCGAGCCAGGGTGCGAAACGCATCGGGATGTCCGTACGGCGCGAGGCCGAGATAACCTCTTTCACGTCCTCGTTCCTGTCATTGCGGAAGCCGTCAACGAATGTCGAACGAATAAACGGATGGTCACACAAGTTGAACCACTGGCATTATACCTCTTCGCGAGCGGAGCGAGTATAATGTCTTGCGAAGACATGCGGGACGAGATCTGATCCATGGGAAGGAGTTGGCCGTGCCCCGAGAGTACCCCAGTTCACCCGTGGTTGGCGTTGGCGCCGTCATTGTCAAGGATGGATGCGTCCTGTTGATCCAGCGAGGCAACGAGCCCAACCGGGGCTGCTGGAGCATACCGGGTGGCGTAGTGGAGCTGGGGGAGACCCTGGCCGAGGCAGCCAGACGCGAGGTGCGCGAGGAGTGCGGATTGGAGGTCGAGGCCCAAGATGTCCTTTCCACCTACGACCTGATCCAGCGCGATGCACACGGGCGCATCCGCTACCACTATGTACTGCTCGACCTGCGCGCACGCTACGTCAGCGGCAAGGCCATCCCGAGCACCGATGCGCTGGACGTGCGCTGGGTGGCGAAGGCAGAACTCGAGCGCATGGATCTGATCCCACGCCTGCTTCCCATCCTGCGCAAGGCCTTGCGGCAGCCTCAACCGCCAGAGTCAGGCGACCCTGCCTCGTCACAAGCGTAGCGCCTTCGCACCCGGACTGCAGAGGAGGACGGCATGGCTGTAGAACTTGGGATTGTCGGTCTGCCCAATGTGGGCAAGTCCACGCTGTTCAACGCCCTGACCAGAGCGCACGCGGCCGTGGCCCCCTACCCCTTCACCACCATCGAGCCCAACGTCGGCGTAGTGGCCGTTCCCGACCGCCGCTTGGATGACATTGTCGCTTTGGTGCAGCCCGAGAAGAGCGTGCCCAGCTCACTGCGCGTCGTGGACATCGCCGGTCTGGTCAAAGGCGCCAGCACGGGCGAGGGCCTGGGCAACCAATTCCTCGGTCACATCCGCAACGTGGACGCCATCGCCATGGTGGTGCGCGCCTTTCGCAACCAGGATATCCCGCACGTCAGCGCGGAGCTGGACCCCCGCTCGGACGTCGACGTGGTGCGCACAGAGCTTGCCCTGGCCGATTTGCAGACGCTGCAGAGACGCGAGGAGAAGACCCACTCCGCCGCCAAAGGCCACCCCGCCGCTTTTGAAGCGGAGCTCGCCGGGCTGGCGATGCTGCGAGAGCGCTTGAACCGCGGCCAGTCCCTGCGCGATCCGGAACTGCTGCCTATCGCGGCCACGCTGGCCAAGGAGCTGAACCTGCTCACGGCCAAGCCACTGCTCTACGTGGCCAACGTGGGCGAGGACGACCTGCCCACGGGCGGGCCGCTGGTGGAACCGCTGCGGCTTCTGGCGCAATCCGAGGGCAGCGAGTGCGTGGTGATCTGCGCCGAATGCGAAGCAGGCCTGATAGAATGGCCCGC
>CAYZKS010000458.1:0-1959 GCA_964478725.1 uncultured Anaerolineales bacterium | reverse complement strand
TGCCGCACCGCTGGCAGCGCTGCCTGCACCTGCAACTGCCGGAGACGGAACTCGCATGCCTTCCTACCGCCGAGGAGCTGCAGTGAAGACCTTCCCAGCCGCCGGTACATAGGAGGAACACCTCTGTGGCGGACCCACCGTTCGTCGTTGGCTCAGCCTATCAGCGTGGGTTGACCCCGGCGCGGGCCGACCGGGATCGCGACATGGCCAACAAGCGCACGGCGGTGCAGGTGACACGGACGACCGGACGGGCACTACTCACTGCGGGCCTCGTCGCCCTGCAGATCAGTTGGGCGCAGGCGCCCATCCCCAAGGAGCAATGGCGTATGCGCAAGAGCGACGTCGTGTTCATGTACGTGCCCAAGACGCCCGACCTGTACGACGCCTACGGCTGCAGCGTGGTGCTGTGGGGCGGCGGGAAGCCGAACGTCCAGATAGCCCACGATCACGGGGTCCACTTCCAAAGCAGCTTCTGGTTCCTGACGGCCATGGGCGACAAGCTGGCTCAGGACCCCGAACTGCTGAAGGCAGTCTGCGTGGACGTGGAGGGCAAGCCGATTGAAGTGCCTTGGCTGACGGACCACAGGGCGGCGCTAGCCAACTACTGGGGCTGCACCAACGCTCCGTACTACCGCGAGTACCTGCGCAAGAAGGCGCTCGAAGTCACGGAGGGCGACTTCGACGGCTGCCACATCGACGACCATTGTGGCACTGCGGCCTGCGCGAGCTACGCCGGCGGCTGCTTCTGCCAGTATTGCCGCGCGGGCTTCCGCGATTACCTCAAGACCAACTACACCCCCGAGCAACTGGCGAAGCTCGGCGTGGCCGACGTGGATACCTTCGACTATCTCACCTACGCCCGGGCTCTTGCACCCACGCGCGAGGAGTACAAGCAGAAGTGCCGCTCACTCGCGCTGTACATGCCCTTCATGACTTACCAGGCTCGGGCCGAGGCGGCGCTGGTGGGAGAGATCCGGGACCTGGTGACCAGGACCCGTGGTCGGGCGATGAGCTTCTCAGCCAACACCGGCTTGCCCTCGCCCTTGCACATGGCCGACTACCTGCACCTGGACACTCTGTGCGGCGAGATCAGCCTCAACGCCGGCGCCGGCAAGCCCTCGGCGGTGGCACATGTGGCCTACAAGGTGGCGGAGGGTCTAGGCCGCCCGCTGGCCTCCACGGCCTCGGGCTGGGACTGGGCCTGGATCGCCGAGCACAGCAAGCCCGGCCTGGTCAAGGCCTGGGTAGCGGAGTCGTACGCCTTTGGCAACCGCCTGATGGCCCCGCACCATCAGTGGTGCTACACCCAGGAGAAGGGGACACACTGGTGGGACGGCAAGACGGAGGATTTCGCGCCCCTGTATGAGTGGGTCAGCACTCACCGCGACCTCTTCGACGGGTTCGAGACGCTGGCGGACGTGACCGTGATCTTCAACTCGCAGGCGGCCTATCGCGGCCAGGACAAGCATGACGAGATCGGGGCCTGGTTGGCCTCCCACAATGTGCAGTACAGGATCGCGGTAGCCGGTGGGGAGTGGGTGCCGGCACGGCTCGACGCGCAGGAACTGGACGCGACCAAGCAGGCCATCGTTAGCTCCCGCGACCTGCTCGACGAGGCGCAACTGCAGGCGTTGGCCAAGGTGGAGCGGGCAGGGAAGCTGATCCAGTGGGACGGGCCGGCGGCGGTCGAAGGCAAGCTGCCGCAGAGCGTCAAGGTGGAGGGTGCGGACAACGTCTGGGCGCTCACTCGCGCCAACGCGCAGTCCGGCCGGGTGGCGGTGCATCTGCTGAACCGCAACTATGACCTGGCCCAGGACAAGACCGTGCCGACAGGACCGCTGCAGGTGAGCCTGGCCAAGTCCTTCGTGCCGTCGACGCCCTGTACCCAGGCGCTGCTGTACCCCGTTCCCGGAGGGGCGCCCGTGGAGATCGAGATGAAGCAGGAAGGGGACTTCCTGC
>CAYZKS010000457.1:0-1963 GCA_964478725.1 uncultured Anaerolineales bacterium | reverse complement strand
GCAATCCTGCCCCTGATCGATCTCATCGGCAGCGCTCAGGATGCCTATGTGCTCAAGTACGCAGTTGAGGCCCTGGGGCGCTTTGCGGATGCACGCGCCGCACCGGCCCTCAGGCAGTTGCTGCTCACTCCCACGACACCGCTGGTAGTGCGCATAGCCAGTGTTGATGCCCTGGCGCGTTTGAGCGGTGAGGCGGCGCAGACGGCTCTGGCACTCGCTCTGAGAGATCCCAATGCTACGGTGCGCCAGCATGCGCGTGAAGCGCTACGGCAACGAGTATGACCTTTGCCTCGAGTCCTGCCCTCCAGTGCACCGCGCAAGTTGTCGCGAGTTCTCGAGAGGTCTGGCACTGACGCCAGTTGTTGTTCCAGGAACTGCCCTGCGGCCAACCCTGCACCCCGTTTCTGGCTCTCGGCTACCTCAGGCCAACTAAGTACTGACACGTTGGGTTTGACAAGCTTGCCAAGCTGTGCTATATTAGCCGAGGTCTGGGAAGTGAAAGAATTCACAATTGCACAGGCAGCACGTGGCTGTCACTCCGACCCGGCGCCCGTATTCCACCTATTCAATTCGCCCAGCAGGGCGCCGGATTGTTGCAGGCCCACGTCTACTAGTAGAGGCGTCTCTCTTGAGGATGGTTAGGCTCAGGGGCTTTCGGCATGTCTGGATTCTCCCCTGTGTGCGATTCGCAGCGACTACATTCATAGGCAGAAGGAGGGACTCGTGAACGTTGAAATCAAGTCACCAGTACCGAGCGACATCGAAATCGCGCAGGCAGCGAAGATGCGCCCGATCCGTGAGGTAGCCGAGGAGCTGGGCCTCACGGAAGACGACATCGACCTCTATGGGAAGTACAAGGCCAAGGTCCATCTGAACGTGTTGGAGCGCATGAAGGACCGCCCCAACGCCAAGTACGTCGACGTGACCGCCATCACCCCCACTCCCTTGGGCGAAGGCAAGACGGTGACCACCATCGGAGTCAGCCAGGGGCTGCACCACATCGGCAAGAAGGTTTTCACCTGCATCCGCCAGCCATCGCAAGGACCCACGTTCGGCATCAAGGGCGGAGCGGCTGGCGGCGGATACGCCCAAGTGGTGCCCATGGAAGACTTTAACTTGCACTTGACCGGCGACATCCACGCTGTGGGCGCCGCGCACAACCTGCTGGCAGCGGCCGTGGACGCCCGTATCATGCATGAGGACGAGCTCAGTGATGAGAAGCTCCTCAAGGCCCTTTGTCCCGCCGGGACGTTCGCTCCCTGGATGTACGCCCGACTGAACAAGCTGGGCATCAAGGCCGAAAAGCCGTCCGATCTCAGCCCAGAAGACCGCCGTCGCTTCGCGCGTCTGAACATTGACCCCTATGCCATCACCCTGAACCGCGTGGTGGACATCAGCGACCGTGCGATCCGCAACATCGTACTCGGTCTGGGGACCAAGGACGATGGACGGCCGCGCCAGAGTGGCTATGACATCACGGTGGCCAGCGAAGTGATGGCCATTCTGGCACTTGCCAGCGATCTGAAGGACCTCAGAGCTCGAATCGGGCGCATGGTGATTGGCACAGACAGGAACAAGAAGCCAGTGACCGCTGAGGACTTGGGTGTGGCAGGAGCAATGACCGTCCTGCTCAAGGATGCTCTCATGCCCAACCTGATGCAGACTCTGGTCGGCAGCCCGGCCTTTGTGCACGCCGGGCCTTTCGCGAACATCGCGCACGGCAACAACTCCATCGTCGCCGACCAGATTGGACTGAAACTGAACTCGGGCGGCTACTTGGTTACCGAGTCTGGATTCGGTGCCGATTGTGGCATGGAGAAGTTCTTCGACATCAAGTGCCGCGCCAGCGGGCTTGTTCCGAACTGCGTGGTGATGGTGGCTTCCATCCGCGCGCTCAAGATGCATGGTGGCGGACCCAAAGTGGTGGCAGGCATCCCTCTGAACGAAGCCTACAAGAAGGAGA
>CAYZKS010000456.1:0-1987 GCA_964478725.1 uncultured Anaerolineales bacterium | reverse complement strand
AGCCCCCAACGCTCCAGCCAGCGCAACTCATGCTGCAGGGCGAACTCCTCGTGCATCGCCGGCGAGACTTCCGAGAAGATCTGCGGCGTGGCGCAGCCCCACAGGTCCGTGGGGCGCACGTGCGCGGGGTCGCAATCCGACTGGGGCAACTCGTCGGTCAGGCCGAGCCCGCCGGAGCCCACGCCCGTCCCCATATCGGGCAACGCCAGAAGGTTGAGTTGCTCCCACTGGTCGAGGCGGTGCAGGTAGGCATCCACTAGGCGGCTCATGGCGGCATTGACGAGGTCGGGGCGCAGGACCATGTCGAGCATCGCAGTCTCGATGCCGTACCACTGGATGAGTACGTCCCACGGCGCAAACCAGTAGTGGGATATGCCGCGCATCTTGACGGGCATGATGCCCTCGAACAGCTCACTGAGCTGCTGGAAGCGCTGCTCGGTGGCGTGCTTATCGTGACTGATCGTGGGGAACTGGATCCTCTGGACGTCGTCGAGGTCCTTGATCTGCCCGTGGAAGCGGACGCTGCCCTCGCCCTCGGGCCGATCAAAGACCCCGCCAACGCCGAAGCCGCTATCGCTCACCGCCAGTGCGCAGCTCATGACAGGGTCGAAGACGAAGTCGTCGCGCATGTGATCGTGCTGGTACAGCGCCATGCGCAAGCCGTTCTCCACCTCCCGAGCCCAGGGGTCTTCGCAGGTGAGTTGTAGTTTGTCTTCCTGTGCGAACTCATTCCAGGGAATCTGGAAGATGCGCACCAGCGGCCGTGTCGGGCGCAGACCGTTCAGATCGCGCCACTGCTCAGCCAGTTGCTGCTGTTCGTCCGAAGCTGCTATCTGGGCCAGGCGAGAGGCAAGACTGCGTAGGGTACCACGATCCGAGGGCGATAGCGCCATGTCCGCTCCTTGTAAACGTCCCCACCAGACGCTGGCATGGCCGAGGGTTGGCAGGGTGTGTGATCTACCTGTGGCAGACAGATTGTTCGTACGAACATACCGCCCTAATGCTACGCTGTCAAGCACGCTTGACCTGAGCGCGGGCACAGCAACTCCGTGTCAGGCCTCAGCGGCACTCGCGAACGACCGCCGCGAGCTCACGCGCCGGCGCAGAGACGGCGCACGAAGGTGACGAGCTCACCGGCTTCGTGCCTGTCCTCAAGCTCCACGCTCAGAATCGCGCGCCCGCGTTTGAGTGCGGCCGCATGTTCGTAGGTCTCCTCAGCCGTGCACTCCAGGTCAATGGGCAAGTCCCCCACCTGTGCGAAGATCTCGGCCACTTCGGTGATCGGTCGCCGGCAGTTGGGGTCGCTGGAGATCTGCTGGACATAGAGCCCCTCGAGGGCCGCGATATTCGCGTACTGGTGCCGACCCAGGGAGTGGTGGTGCAGGTAGGCGCCACCGACGGCGTGGATCACGCGCTGGGTGAAAAGGGCGGCGAATTCGCGGTAGACCTCTGGTGAGCACAGGTCGGCCGCGTCTTCGACAATCACCACCCCCCGGGGAATCCACCGGTTGAAGGCCAACTGGCCTCCCCAGGGGTTCACGGTGGCCTCCCGGAGGCGCCCGAGATAGGCGATCAACGCCTCGGCGGCCGTGGCAAGCAACTGCTTGAGCCGGACGGGTTCGGTGTGAAAGTCCAGGAAGACGTCGTTGCCGCGCAGGAGGTTGGCCACGTCAAGAGGGGTCGGTGCGGGGAACGCGTTCACGAGGAACCGGCCCTCCGCTTGCCGGGAGAGGGTGCGCGTCGCCTCGACGAAGACGTCGGACCAGAAGCGGGGGGCGGACAGGTCGAGTGCGCCGAGGTCGGCCCAGTCCGTGAGCGCGGGATCGATGAAGCTGGTGTCGCTGGCGAACCGCAGCGCCCCGTCCCCGAACACGGCGCCGAACGCCCCGTAGCCGTAGTATACTTCTACGCCCGGGATCCAGTCATCCGCGAGGCCCTCGTGGCTGCGGATCGTGTCCAGCTGCTGGCGCACCAGCGCGTCCCAGTA
>CAYZKS010000455.1:0-1994 GCA_964478725.1 uncultured Anaerolineales bacterium | reverse complement strand
CTGGGGATCTCCCTGAGCCAGGAGTCCCCAGCGATCGGGCAGAGATGGCTCGAACTGAGGTGGAGCGGTTGCGCCAGAACCTGCATCCCGAAAACCTGGATGTGGGGCAACTCCTAGAGGGTGTGCTCGCCGTGGCTGTCCCCTTAGCTCAGAAGCGAGGGGTACAGATCGGTATCCGGCCAAGAGGTCAGAACCTCTCGATCTACGCTGATCGTGTCATGGTTCGGCAGGCGCTCCTGACCCTGGTGAGCCAGGCCCTGGATGCTGTCGGCGGCCCGGAACTGATCGTCCAGACTGCCAGCAGGCAGGGAGGTGTCCTGCTGGACATTCGCAGAGTAACCGATGCGGCGAGGCTACGCCTCGCCGAGCCGTCCAGCGATGGGCAGAGCCCGGTGGAGTTGTCAGTTGCCCAAAGGCTCATTCAGGCGCAGGGCGGACGCCTTTGGGTCCACCATGCCCCAGCAGGCTGGGCGGCGCGCGCATTCCTGCCCTCCACTCATCGGCCCGTCATCCTGGTAATTGACGACAATGCCGATCTGGTCGCCCTCTTCCAGCGGTATCTTGCCGCCCGCGAGGTTGCCTTGGTGGGAGCGACTGATGGCGCAAAGGCCCTGCGGCTGGCGGAGGAACTGCAGCCCCAGCTGATTATCTTGGACCTGATGATGCCCAATCAGGATGGCTGGGAGATCCTGCGCCAGATCAATGCTTCCGCCGAGACCAAAGATATCCCTATCATCATCTGCTCGGTATTGAACGAGCGCGAGATGGCTCTGGCCTCGGGAGCCAGCGACTATCTGGTAAAGCCCGTCAACCAGGTTGACTTGTTGACCGTGCTTCGCCGCTGGCTTGGTACCCTTCGCCCGACCCTGTGATGACAGACAGCGTGCTCTGTAGTAACTGGAGCATCTCCGTCAGGGTGAAGCCGGCGTCGCGTTTGAGGTGCAGTTCGCCCTGGATGGGGCGCGACTCCTGCTCAACCGTGCGCACCGACACAATGATTGTCTGGGTGCCTGACAACTCCTCGTCCCGGGCCAACTGCTCCAGCAGATCATAGCCGCTCGTACCGGGCATGCAGAGGTCCAACAGGATCACATCGGGGCGCTCGGCCCGCGCCGTGTCCAAACCCTCTTTTCCGCCGAAGGCTTTCAGGATCTGCAATGAGCCATCGCAGGCCCGCAGCATGCGTGCCAGCAGCCTCACGATGTGGACGTCATCATCTACCACCAGCGCCTTGTGGGGAGGATGCGGGAGGCGTGCCAAGGCCTCTGAAAGAGCCTTACGGGTGATCGGCTTGGGCAGGTAGTCTACTGCACCAAGCAGGAGGCCAATGCGCCGCATGCTGGGCAGCGGGCAGGTGAGCAGAGGGATGTGTGCAGGCAGCGCCAGGGAGGACGCGGCGCCGACTGGAGCTTCGCCAGGAGTGATGTCTGCGACCACGACGGCGGGGGCTTCATCGCGGATGATCCGGGCGGCCGCTGAAGCGTTGTCGGCAAGGACAAAGTGACAGCCGTGGATATGGCGGCGCAGGATGTCGAGGGTGCGCACGTCATCGTGGAGAACCAGCACCCTGGGCTCAGCAGGGCGCACCTGGCGGGCAGCACTGCGCACGAGCGGCGAAATACGCACCTCCTGACCGTCATGCGGTATGGCCAACGAGAAGTACACGCTCGTCCCGCGCCCCACCTCGCTCTCCAGCCACATCCGGCCACCGTGCAGCTCGATGAACTTCTTGCTGACTGCCAGGCCCAACCCGCTACCCTCGCGGAGTTGAGCTTCCGTCATCTGGGTGAAAGCCTCGAAGGCGTGCTTGAGCTTGGCGGGAGCGATGCCGCAGCCGGTATCCTCGACGCTCACAATTGCCTCTTGCCCTTCTGCCCGCACCCGTACCAGAATGCGGCCCACTTGGGTGAACCGCAGGGCATTGGTCAACAGGTTCAGTAGAACCTGGCGGATGCGGGTCTTGTCGAGCATCAGCATCGGCAGGTCAGCGGGGA
>CAYZKS010000454.1:0-2000 GCA_964478725.1 uncultured Anaerolineales bacterium | reverse complement strand
TGGGAGGCTCAACGGCCTCGTCCTGCGACAAGCACTGGACCGACAGGAGCGGCAGAGCCAGATCGCGAATCTTGCTCAGCACTCCGTGCAGCGCTGCCTGATCCATCACCGCACCGGTCAGAACGGTGTCGCCCCCGGGCTCCTGGGCCATCTCCAGTCCTTCGAACATCTGCGCGCGCGAAGCATCCAGATGCCCCCTGAACCTGATCTCATACAGTTGTGGTGTGTTTGAAAGTGGTCTGTTCATGCTTCCAGCCTCATGCTGTGAAATCCTCAGACCTACGGGCCAGCTTCTTGCGCTGCCTTGACCCGTAGGTCTGAAGGGCGTCAGTCCAGGATCAACCTGGCCCGCTGGAAGCGCGCCAGAGAAATCCACACGACAGCCAGGTCAATGAGCAGCAGCACGAGCAGGGCAATGCCCGCAACGGCGGGCATATTGCTCGGCATCAGGCTGGCCGCTCGCATTAGCAGAGCGCCGAACTTCTGATCGCCCAGCAGCAGCACCAGGGCAATGAACGGCACGATCGGCAGCAGCGTCACCATCGCCAGGATCTGCTGCGCCTTCTGCACTGTGGGCGAACGCAGCGAGATCAGGACGCCGAGTCCAGCAAACAGCCAGCAGGCGACAAGGCTCAGCGTCACAAGGCTCAATGCCAGCCAGGCGGGAAAGAGCAGGAGATGGCCCTTTCCAGCTACCAGATTCACGCTGACCAGGCCTACCAGCAGGCAGATGATCGTCAATCCCCACCCGTACAGCACGATGGCGCACTGTTTGCCGAACAGGATCGCCCGGTCCGACAGGCGACCGGCAAGCAGGGTCTCGAGAGTATGGCGCTCCCGCTCCCCGGCGAAACTGTCCGCAACGATACTGGGGACCATCATGGACGCGACCCAGAAGCACAAGAGCAACGTTAGCGGCGAGGTAACGAACCCTGCGCCTTGCTGCACGGGCATCAAGACGCCAATAAGCCCCGTCGAAATGAACATCATCAGCGTATTGAAGCGCGTGCCAGGCCCCCGGAACATTTCCCTGTACTCTTTCCACACGACCGTCCAGATATCAGCGATCATTTTGCTCCCTCCTGATCGTCTTGCATCAGATCCAAAAAGACATCTTCCAGACTGGCCTCGTTCTTGTGCACGCCTTCGATCTGCACTCCGCAGCCGACCAGCATGTGGACCAACGGCGCCACTTCCGTGCCGCGCTCCAACGCGACGGACACGTGGCTGTTCTCCCAGCGCACGCTGGCAACGTCAGGCATCGCGCGCAGCGCCGCCACGATCGCGTCGTTGAATCCCTTGCCGGCGATCTCGGCGTGCATCGAGCCGTCCTTCCCGCTCAGCTCGTCGACCGTACCGATCGCCAGCAGCTTCCCTTTGCGAATCACAGCGACGCGGTGGCAGAGCTTTTCGGCCTCGGCCAGGTTATGCGTGGTCAAGAAGATAGTCACGCCTTCGCGCTCAGCGAGCCTCGCCAGGTCCTGTCGCAGCGCTGCGGCTGCCACCGGGTCGAGGCCGGCGCTTGGCTCATCCAGAAAGATCAGCTCGGGGCGATGGAACATGGCGCGGGCCACGGCCAGCTTCTGTTTCATGCCCCGGCTCCATTTGCCAACCAGGTCGAAGCGCCGCTCCCACAGGCCGATGTCCGTCAACATCTCCTCGATGCGCGCTTCTCGATGTGCGCTCGGCATGCGCCAGACACGCCCCTGGAATTCCAGATTGTCATGAGCGCTCATGCGCTCGTACAGGCCGTTGTGCTCCAGCAGCGCCCCACAATGCTCGCGGATGGCAGCGGCCTGCGTGCGGGTGTCGAAACCGAGCACCTCGGCCCTGCCGGCGCTGGGAGTGAGCAGGCCCAGCAGCAGCCGGATCGTGGTGGTCTTGCCGGCTCCGTTGGGCCCCAGGAAGCCGAATACCTCGCCCCTTTTCACGCTCAAGCTCACCCCATCAACGGCCTTGACTTGGCCAAAACTCATGCTTACGTCCGTCATCTGCACCAC
>CAYZKS010000453.1:0-2013 GCA_964478725.1 uncultured Anaerolineales bacterium | reverse complement strand
AGCTTTATACGCACCGCTACCCCACGTGCTGGCGCTGCAAGACCGAGCTGGTCTTTCGGCTGGTGGACGAGTGGTTCATCAGCATGGATGGCCTGCGCGACAAGATGATGGATATTACCAGGCAAATCCGCTGGATCCCCGCCTTTGGCCTGGAGCGCGAGCTGGACTGGCTGCACAACATGCGCGACTGGATGATCAGCAAGAAGCGCTATTGGGGGTTGGCGCTGCCCTTCTGGGAGTGCCCCGCTTGCCACCATTACGAGGTCATCGGCGACGAGAAGGAGCTGGAACAGCGCGCCATCGAGGGCTGGGAGAGCTTTCGCGGGCACACGCCGCACCGGCCCTATGTGGACGCGGTCAAGATCGCCTGCTCGCGCTGCGGCAGCAAGATGAGCCGCATCAGCGAGGTGGGCAACCCCTGGCTGGATGCGGGGATCGTCAGCTTTAGCACCTTGTGCTATCGCAGCGACCGGGCCTACTGGCGCGAATGGTACCCGGCGCACTGGATCAGCGAGTCGTTTCCGGGGCAGTTCCGCAACTGGTTCTACAGCGTGCTGGCGATGGCCACCGTGCTCGACGGCACGCCGCCCTTCCTGGAGAACTTTAGCTATGCGACGCTCCTCGCCGAGGATGGGCGGCCCATGCACAAGAGCTCGGGCAATATGATCGAGTTCAACGAGGCCGCCGACAGGATGGGCGTGGATGTGATGCGCTGGCTCTTTTGCGCGCAAAAGCCGGAGAACAACCTGCTCTTCGGCTATAGCCGCGCCGACGAGGTGCGCCGGCAGTTTTTGCTCCCGTTGTGGAACGTGTACAACTTCCTCGTCACCTACGCCAAGCTCGATGGCTGGGAGCCGGCACAGGAGGGCTTCAATCCTGCCGTGCCCGAAGGTCCCACGCCCCAAAGCGATAACCTGCTCGACCGCTGGATTCTGGCGCGCATCAACCAGATCGTGGAGAGCTGCACGACGGCCCTGAATGATTCGGATTTCTGCACCGCCGTTCAGGAGGTGGAGGCTTTCCTGGACGATCTGACCAACTGGTATGTGCGCCGCAACCGCCGGCGCTTCTGGAAGAGCGAGCACGACAGCGACAAGCAGACGGCCTATGCGACGCTGTATCACGTCCTGCTCAAGCTGAGCAAGCTGCTTGCGCCCTTTGTGCCCTTTGTCACCGAGGTGATGTACCAGAATCTGGTGCGCAATGTGCAGCCTGCGGCCTACGGGAGCGTTCACCACTGCGACTGGCCGCAGGCCGATCCCGCCACAGCGGATGAAAAGCTGCTTGAGCAGATGGCCCTGGCGCGGCGCATCGCCAGCCTGGGCCTGGGCGCGCGCAATAGCGCCAATATCAAGGTACGCCAGCCTTTGGCCAAGGCGCTGGTCTATGCCGGCGAGGCCCGGCGCGAGCTGGGGGATGAGCTGGTGGCCATCGTGACCGACGAGCTAAACGTCAAGGCGGTGGAGTTTGTCCAGGAAGAGGGGCAGCTCGTGACCTATCGCGTTTCGCCCGATGGCCGGCTGCTTGGCCCGAAGCTGGGGCGCAGGCTGCCCCAGGTGCGCGCGGCGCTGAGCCAGCTCGATCCGGCTACGGTGGCGAAGCGCGTGCAAGCGGGGCTATCGGTCGTGGTGGAGGTGGAGGGGGAAAGCGTGGAGCTCGCCCCCGGCGAGGTGCTCGTTCAGACGCAGCCCGCCGAGGGCCTGGCCGTCGCCGCCGATAAGGGCGCTACGGTAGCCATTGACGCGGTGATCACCCCCGCCCTGCGCGCCGAGGGCCTGGTGCGAGACATCGTGCGCCACGTGCAGACGCTGCGCAAGGAGGCGGATTACCGCCTGGACGAGCGCATCACCGTGGGCCTCTTCGGCTTGGACGAGGTCGCGCGCGCGGCGGTGAGCGCCTTTGAGCAGTACCTGTGCGCGGAGACGCTCTGCACCAGGCTTTTGCTGGCCGATGACGGCCGCCCCTGGGATCGGCGCGAGCAAGTCAAGCTGGCCGGCGCCGAGATCGGCGTCG
>CAYZKS010000452.1:0-2030 GCA_964478725.1 uncultured Anaerolineales bacterium | reverse complement strand
GTCCTGAGAATGACGATGGACGATGGACGATAGCCGCACCCGGCATGAGCAACTGCCCTGAAAATCGTCCGTTCACCACAGAGGCTCCAAGGCACGAAGGACACAAAGCCTCTTCAATGATTCCTTGTGTCCTTTGTGTCTTGTATGATATGTCCAGGTAGCGCCAACTTCGCTGCCTGGCGTCAAGAGGAAGGGGTGCGGGGGAACCTGGGTTCCCCCGCTTTCCCGCCACTTGACAACTGGCGAATCCCTGGCATCCTGGGAGTTGGCCCAGGGAGGGTACCGCTCTTTGCGTCTGTTGCACCGGAAGGTGACTTCTTGCCAAGTGGGCGGCCCTCGTCCCGGCGGGCACCGCTAACTCGTGTCTTGTGCGTAAGCCGCCGTGGCTCGGCGCAGCAGAGCCGAGCGCATCCGCACGGCGGCGGTAGTTCTGATTGACAAGCTTGCCGCTCTCGCCGGGTACCAGGGATTCACCTCCTTGGGTGGACACCACCGCTCAGGAGTATGCATATGGCCAACCCTTTGATCGTGGGCATTGATGTCCACAGTCGCACCAATCGGACGTGCCTGCTCGACCGCGAAGGTGAGCCGTTGGGCCAGCGGTTTAGCACGGCCAACAATCGACCGGGCACGGCAACACTGATCGCGCGCCTGGAGGAGGCCCTGCAGCAGGGCCAGTTCGACAGCCTGCGCGTGGCGGTCGAAGCCACCAACTGGTACTGGTTCCCGTTGTACCAGGCGCTGAGTCAGGCGCCTGAGCTGGCGCTCTGGCCGCAGACGTTCTATACGTTCAATCCGCGGGTGACCGCCCGCTACAAGGACAGCTTCAGCGACAAAGACAAATCCGATGACGTCGACGCCTATGTCGTCGCGGACCGGCTGCGCACGTATAGCCGCCAGGAACTGCCGGCGCCCTTTGTGCCCGATCTGCGCTACCTCGGGCTGCGCTTCCTGACGCGCTACCGCTACCACCTCGTCAAGGACCTGGTGCGGGAAAAGAACTACTGCCTGAGCCTCCTGTACCTGAAGGCCAATGAGTATCGCGAAGCGCATCCCTTCGCGGATGTCTTTGGCGCCACCAGCCGGGCCGTGATCGCAGAATGCGCCTCGCTGGAGGCAGTGGCAGCCATGCCGCTGGCCGAGCTGGCCGTCTGGCTCGACGCCAAAGGCAAAGGCCGCTTCCCCGACCCCGCCAAGGTGGCCCGGGAACTGCAACGGGTGGCCCAGGATTCCTACCCGCTGGACCCCCAATTGCAGGAGCCAATCAACTACGTCCTGACCTGGAGCTTCCAACACGTCAACTGCCTGGAGCGCCAGGTCCAACGCGTCAACACCGCCGTCGCTGACACCATGCGGGACATCCCGCACACGCTCGATACCATCCCCGGCTTCGGCCCGGTCTACTCGGGCGGCATCATCGCCGAGATCGGGCACGCCGAGCGTTTCGACCAAGACGAGGCTAAGGTGGCCCAGTACGCCGGCCTGCACTGGCGCCAGCATCAGTCGGCCGACTTCAAGGCCGAAGACACCCGCCTGACCAAACGCGGCAACGCCTACCTGCGCTACTACTTCTGCGAGGCTGCCAACGCCGTGCGGATGCGCGACGCTGAGTACGCCGCCTACTATCAGCGCAAACACGATGAGGTGCGCACGCACCAACACAAACGGGCAGTGGCCCTGACGGCACGCAAGCTGGTGCGATTGGTGGTCCGGCTGCTGACGACGAACCAACCCTACCAGCCCAGGAGGCAGCCTAGCGGCTAAGCCTCGCTTACATCCAGGCAGCGTCGCCTGGTGACAGCGTCGTGATTTGCCCCGCCGGTGCAGACTGCGGCCGGCAGGGGTTCTGTTAAGGTTTTGCTTGTATCCGTCCAATATACGTCATTTTGGGGGCTTGACATTTCACCGTATCACTTGGCGTGAGCATTTGGGCCGTGCATCATGTCTCTGCCCAGTACAGTTCGCGTCCTTTTGCCATGTAACGGCGGGCGGTTTCCCCGTCGCCCCCAAGCAGCTAGCTGGCAGCCAGG
>CAYZKS010000451.1:0-2036 GCA_964478725.1 uncultured Anaerolineales bacterium | reverse complement strand
CTGTCATCGGATAGGGGTAAAAGACCGAGAACTGCAAATCGGCCGGCTGCAATTCGCGGTTAAGCGCGATGGTCTCCTCAATCATCGCTGCCGTCTCGCCCGGGATGCCTAGCATGTTGCAGGTATAGATATCCAAGCCGTGCTTGCGCGCCAGCGCGAATGCTTGGCGGATCTCTGCGTTCGACATGCGGCGCTTCAGGATGTCGGTACGGAGGTTCTCGTTGCCCGATTCGATGCCAATGCGCACCCCACGGCACCCCGCGCGCACCAGCGCAACCACGAGCTCTTCGTCGTTGATGCGCTCTACGCGCGTGTTGATCCAAAATGGCAGGTCGAATTCCCGGCCGTATGCGTGGCAAAACTGCAGGGCCCATTCGCGGTCCAAGGTGAACGTATCATCCTGGAAGTTCACGGTTTTGACCGAGTAACTACTGACAAGCGCACGGATCTCCGCCAGCACATTGTCTGCGCTGCGGAACCGGACGTACTTGCCGAGACCCTTCATCCGCTCCCGCAGAGCGGAATTGCAGCAGTACGAGCACCCGTACGGACATCCACGCCCCGCCATCATGTCCAGCCAACCATCGTTGGCATCCAGGATGCGTTTGTAGTCGAACAGTTCGCGGTCTGGAAAGGGTAGCTCATCCAGATTGTCTACCAGCGGACGCATTGGATTGCGCACGATGCTCCCGTCGCGGCGCAAGCACAGACTGCGGATGCCCGTCCAGTCTCGACCTTCCTGCAAGGCATTGACCAGCTCCAGGAGTGGATACTCCCCTTCGCCCACACACACGGCATCAAACCCGGCGCTGGCCAGCACTTGTTCTGGGACCAGGGTTGGATGTGTGCCTCCGACTATGGTCAGCATGTGCGGCATGCTTGCCTTGATCCAGCCAGCGCACCTGTCCACGTAGGGATGCTGGTGAGTGGTGGAGGAAAAAGCCGCCAGGTCTGCTCCAACCTGAGCGAACTGGGCCAAGAACTCCTCTTGAGTCGGCTCTCTCTGCAAGTAGATAAGCTCGGTCTGGTGCCCAGCGCACTTCAGAACGCTGGAGAGATAGCCCAAGCCCTGATAGTACTTGCGCGCGCCATAGTGCTCCACGCCACCGACATCTGAGTAGATCAGGCAGACTTTCATGGCCGTCGATTGCCTTTGCACATGCTTGTGCTGTGCCTCATGTTGCGGGCTCGATCATTAACGGCAGCCAGACGTGCTTGTTACCCAAGAGCCCGCAAGTTGCCACTCGTATGTAGTCCACGTAAAGCAGCGTCCACGGGCCTGGATAGTACATCACTGTGGGATTCCCCATCAGCAAGCCTGTGGGCAGCTTGTCCTCACGAGATACGGCGCCGATGTACTGATCATCCACACTCAGAGTATAGATCGATCCCTCACGCGCCACTTGCACCACGTGCCAGCGGGTATCCGGGATCGGACCCAACCACTCCACCAGCCCAAACAGGGAAATGCGAAACAGCACGGAAGACTGTTCAATGCTGAGCACATCGCCTGTATCCTCGGGTGCTTGCTCACCCTCGTTGTAGCGCTCGCCATTGTATGCCGCGCTGCCCACCAAGATTGTCGTCCCGTAGCGGGTGGGCGGGCCATAGCGGAAGCGAATTTGCAGCACGTAGCTTCCCTGGGGAAAGCCCGGCTGCGTCCAAAGCACAGGGAAATGGTTGCTATTGCCGTTGTCTGCCTTCAGACACAAGGCAGAGTCCTGCATGACGCCTGCGCCTTGTCCCCAGTCGGCCTCCCACAAGGCAAGGGCTGGATCCTCGAACTCGTCGTGCCAGGCATTATCCCAGCGCAAGCAGGTTGCCCCGACAGGAGTGGCCGTGGGTGTGGACGTAGGCGTGCTCTGCCATGTCGCCGTTGGAGAGGCGGTTGGCGTGGCGGAGGGAGATGCAGTGGGCGTGGGCGTGGCCGTTGGCAACCCTGTAGGAGTCTGGGTGGTGGTCGGAGCCTGTGTGGCCGTCTCTGATGCGCTTAGAGTAGCCGAGGCGGTTGGCGTCCTGCTGGGCGTTGGGCTGGG
>CAYZKS010000450.1:0-2045 GCA_964478725.1 uncultured Anaerolineales bacterium | reverse complement strand
CGATTCCGGATTGGCCGCATAGTGCGAGATCGCCATGAAATCCACCGTCACGGGCAGGGTAATGTGGCGCAGCAGGTCGGCCATAAAGAGCACCACGCCGCTCAATACGCCGACTAGAAGGGGGATCTTGCCTTCGTAGTCCGTTGAGATTTGTGCACCGATTTCCGCGACACGCGTCTGAATGGTTTCTTCGTTGAGGATGACGCGCTGAATGTCCTCCTCGATGCGCGGACTAGGAGGCCGCATTCTGTTCCTCTACCGCCTCTTTCCCCACAAGCGATCCCGAATGCTCGGCGCGCCCAAAGTGCTCCAGAAAGCGCATAAAGTCGTTGCGTGTCCAGAGCTTGATATGCACCTCGGGGTAGAGCTCCTTGATACGGCGAATCTTGCGCTTCTTGAAACGCATCAAGCTGGGGCGTAGAGTGGTTAACTCGACATACAGGTCTGCATCGACGAGATAGAAATCGGGGGAGAAGGCCTCCATGACAATCCCCTTTTCGTTCCATTGGAGGGGAAACGTCGTGGTCTCGTAACGCCATTCGATACCATAGAAATCGAGAACGCGGGCAAACTCTTCCTCGCTCGGGTGCGAGAACCGAACGTTCTCGCGCTTTACCATCGGATTCCGGATCGGGCGGGGAGGTACGCGATCAGTTGTCATGGTAAGCCATCTCGTTGCTGGGTTTGCACGATTTACTCTATACTGAAGTCATGCATTTTCAGGCAGCCAAGGATTGATAGATCGTCTCGAGTGTGAAGCCGTGCTGAGCAAGATCAAAGACCTGGGCAATCTCTGTGCGACGGGAGTGGGACCGAAGCTGGCGCTGGATGTCGCCCAAGGTGATATGCGCCTCGGGATCGTCGGCCGAGGCAAGCGCCTCCTGACGTTGGAGTTCAAGGTAGGCATGAGCCACCATCATCAGTTGCACATGACGCTCAATGGCGAACAGGTCACGCATCTGGTAATCCCCCCAGCCCAGCGATTGTTTGGCTACGCGGTAGAAATTCTCGACTTCCCACCGCACCAGATAATGGCTGAGGATGGTCTGCGGGCTGAGCGACAGATCGGTGCTGATCAGGTAGCGCCACCCCTCTTGCGTGACCAGGCGATTGATCACCAGCCTGACGGCGTGTCCGCTGGACAGATGCCCCGTGGCCGACCAGACCTGATAGCTGTTGGCGTTGACGGTCACTACGTCAAACGCCGTCTCCGGCAGGCCCTGCTGCCACTGTTGCACCTGTCGATCGCCCTCCATCGTCTTGAACTTGCGATTCGACTTGACGGCACTGATGAACTGAAAACCCTTGGCCTGGCAGGCGTTCAACATTTCTTGCGAAGGATACCAGCTGTCGGTCAACACGTAGACCTGGGTATCGGGCAAGGCGGTGAACTCTCGGAGCATGGCCTCGGCCAACTCCGGCTTGGACATGAAGGGTATCCCTGCCCCCTCGCAATCTCCCTGTCGCCGATACAGCCTCCAGCTGACCGGATAGCTCTGACCCAGCACGACCAGATGACCCGTCACCCACGCATGCCCGAGCACCGTGCCCCCAGCGCCATGCGCGTAATGGTAAGCCACGCCTTCCATCTTCTCGCCCGTCTTTTCCACCACCGAATCGTCGATGATCAGAAAGACCGGTACCGGCTTGCCATGTCGAGCGGCGGCTTGCACCGCCCGGCGCGTGTGGCGATTCAACATCTCCCAGCGCACCTGCTCCACCTGCTCCATGTCCCAGTCCATCTTGGCCACGAAGCGATACAGGCTGCACGCCCTGCGGCCATCGGGGATGGCTCGGCTCAAGCCAGCCAGATTATGGCTGCCCAGGTAGATCAGCAGGGCCAACACATAGGCTTGGAAGTGTCGATATTGCGGCTGGTTCCGAAAGGCCTCACGAAACGCGCTCAGAAACTTGCCCAACGGCTCGTGGCTCTGTATAATCGCTTGCAACATGGTCCTTCGGCCTCACTGGATTGGTCGTTGCAACCCAATCCTAGCCAGGGACCATGTTTTCGTCTACTCGCTCCAAAAGTGCATGACTTTAGT
>CAYZKS010000449.1:0-2046 GCA_964478725.1 uncultured Anaerolineales bacterium | reverse complement strand
CCCTGTCGCCGCACCACTTGGCCCCGTACGCGCAGGACCTGGCGGCGCAATTCCATCTCTTCTATCGCGATTGCCGCGTGGTCTCCACGGAGCCACAGGAACGCGAGCTGACTCTGGCTCGCCTCAAGCTCGTACGCGCCGCCAAGACCGTGCTGGCGCGCACTTTGCATCTGATGGGGATGACAGCGCCGGAACACATGTAGTCAGGATTGGTTTCGAACCGGCGTCCTATGGTTTCGCAGCTCAGACCAGCAGTTCTGTTTGTAGCGTCTTCCCTGCGCGCACATACGTCGCGGCCAACTGCATGCCGGGATGAAGGCTGCCCACAATGCGCTCCAGGTCGGCAGCCTTGCGCACCGGCTGCCCCCCCAGGGAGGTGATGACGTCGCCGTTCTTCAAGCCAGCCCTCTCGGCCGGCAAACCAGGCTTCACTTTGCCCACATATGCCCCTTCGATCTGCGCACGCGGCAGCGCATCAGCTACAGCAGCGCCGAGGCGCGCACCACGCGCCGGCGCCTGAGCCAGCAGTTGCTCCAGGCGGCGCCGATCAAAGCCCACCACAACCTGATCGTCCACCGTGATCACCGGAACGCCCTGCTGTCGGGAGAGCCTCACCATGCGCATCGCCGCCTCACGGTCCGCTCGAACGTCATACTCTTGAAAGGGAACGCCTTTTCGCGAAAGGAACTCTTTCGCCTGATAGCAGTATGGTCAGGAAGTGGTGGAGTACACGACTACGTTCATGGCCTGCTCCTTACCCTGATACTGTGGCTGGTCGCGCCTTCAAGCAAGCTCACTGGACGACCAGGTCCACCATGAATCCGTGCGAGGGCTTCTCACAGGGCGGTTGCGCTTTAAGGCAAGGTGGATCGCCCGTGGCGATCAGCATGCAGTTGCCTCTGCTGAGACCCTCGTACACACCCTGATAGCTGGGAGAGGGGGTGACGTCCTTCACCGGACCAAGCACCGTCTCATCTGTGATCGTGATCGTCCATTCGTACTCCTGCCCCAGGCTCAGGATGAGACGTTCCCCCACGCGTAGGGCGATAGTTGCGGTGTCATCCGCCAGCGTGATGGTGCGCCCCTTGCCCTCAGAAGTGGGCGGAAGAGGGGCCGTCGGCGCGCCCGTGGGTTCCGGCCCGCCGCCACAGGCCATGGCGCAGAGGGCAAGCAGGATCAGGGCAGCAAGGCATCTGGCCCGGGCGCGTCTTGGCGCGAGTATCATAGGTACTCCTTCTTCAGGCTTTCATAGTCCTGCGGTGCTTTGGTCCTCAGAGGCTGCTTGACCAATGCTCCAGCGGCCAGTGCGGGGACCAGCTCCTCGTAGGCTGGCACGTTCTCCGTACGATACAGGATGCCGATGGGAATGCGATCGCCCCATTCCTGTGCCTTGCCGAACGCGGCTGTCGCGTCGCCGGAATCATAGCCAGTCTCTTCCTGCACTTTGTACACCCGAGGCCGCAACCAATCGTAAGAGTACATCTTGTTAAAGGTCACGCAGGGCTGCAGGACGTCCACCAGCGCGTAGCCGCGATGTCTGAGCGCCTCCTGGATCAACCAGGCCAGGTGCGCGATGTCGCCCGACCAGCCGCGTGAAACGAACGTCCCCCTTTCAGCGATTGCCACAGCCAACGGATTAAAGGGCTCCTCGATCGCGCCCTGGGGCGAGGTCTTGGTCACAAAGCCCTTCGGGCTGGTGGGTGAGTACTGCCCCTTGGTCAGGCCATAGACTCGGTTGTCTTGCACAATATCCACAATGCCAATGTTGCGCCGTACGGCGCTGGCAAAGTGGTTACCGCCTTCGCCGTAACCATCGCCATCGCCGTGTGTGCAAACCACCTTCAGTTCGTGGTTGGCCAGTCTGGCTCCCGTGGCCACCGCCAGTGTGCGCCCATGCAGGCTCATATAGCCATTGGCGGTGGTATAGTCCGGCAGCTTCGACCCGCACCCGATGCCGCTGATCAGCATGACTTGGTGCGGCGCTAGCCCTGCATCCGACAAGGCGATCTTGAGAGCGTTCCAAATGCCGAAATTGCCGCACCCGAC
>CAYZKS010000448.1:0-2057 GCA_964478725.1 uncultured Anaerolineales bacterium | reverse complement strand
AGAGACAGATGGTGCACGGCAGCGAGAAGCGCTTCTCACTCGGCTGGTTCGAAGACAGCTACATCCGCAGCTGCCCGGTGATCGTGGTGTACACGCCCGAGGGTTGGATCAGCGCCTTCGCCAACATCGTCCCCGAGTTCCAGCGCAATGAGGCAACCGTCGACCTGATGCGCCATCGCCCTGAGGTCGAGAACGGGACGATGGACTTCCTGTTTGTGTCACTGTTTGAGTGGGCTCGGGCACAGGGCTATGCCACCTTCAACCTGGGTCTGAGCTCCCTATCCGGCGTGGGTGAGCACGCCGATGACCCAGCCGTCGAGCGTGCCATGCACTTCGTCTACCAGCATGTCAACCAGTTCTACAACTTCAGGGGGCTACACGCCTTCAAGGAGAAGTTTCAGCCCGCCTGGTCCCCGCGCTATCTCATCTATCCCGGCGCCGCCAGCTTGCCGGTGATCCTGACGGCTATGATGCGGGCCAGTTCTGGGGACAGACGCCTCGTGAGATCCCTCAGCCGGTGAGGTCTTTGAGCGCCTCCCGCAACCTGGCGCACAGGGCGGCCATTTCCGTTGGGCCGCCGCGCGGGGCTTCAGGCCACTCGTCCACGTGAACGCCCCAATACTCCGGCGGCGCGCCGGGATAGCGCGGCACAAGGTGGATGTGCAGGTGTGGCAGCCCGTCCCCGAGCACGAAGGCATAAACATGCTCGGCGTGTTCGCTGCGCTGGAGTGCGCGGCTGAGTCGGGCGGAGAGCCGGCCAAGCGCCTGAGTCTCCTCATCGTTCAGGTCCGCCAGACCGCGAATATGCCGCTTGGGTTCGAGCATGAGGTATCCCAGGTAGGCTAGCGTCTGCCCCTCGGGAATCTGAGCGTGCCCAGCATAGACGCTCTCGTCCTCGTAGATAGCACCACCGGGGATTGGTTCAAGCCCGTGGTGCTTGCGGCAGATGAAGCAGGTCTCTGGGGATTGCAGGTGGGTCATCATTCCTTCTGCCTTTCTTCCTGGAGAAACGCCATCCCCCTCGTATTGTAGCTGGAGGTCGCCCGAGCTGCGTACACCCCGCCTGCTATAATCTCCCACCGTGGACATCTTGCCTGCCCCCGCCGATCGGCAGATCGCCCGCGCCGCCAGCGTGGTGATGGTCGGAATGGCGCTCTCAAGCGTCATGGGGCTGGCCACGACGGTGCTCGTCTCCCACAGCTTCGGCACGGGCCGCGAGATCGACGCCTTCTACGCCGCCAACCGTCTCACCGAGATTCTCTTCAACCTGATGGCCGGCGGTGCCTTGGCCTCAGCCTTCGTCCCCACCTTCACCGGCTTCCTGACATGCCAGGATCGTGAGGGCGCCTGGCGTCTGGCATCGTCCGTCGGCAACCTCGTTCTCCTGGCCCTCAGCCTGACGGCGGCGCTGGCAGCGCTAGCGGCACGCTGGCTGGTCGAGCATGTCCTGGCGCCAGGTTTCACCGACCCCAGCCAGATCATGCTCACCGTCTCCCTGCTGCGGGTGATGCTCCTGTCCTCGATCATCTTCGGAGTCAGCGGACTGGTGATGGGCATCCTCAATGCCCACCAGCACTTCGCCCTGCCCGCGCTGGCTCCCGCCTGCTACCGCCTGGGCTGGATACTGGGGCTGCTGTTCCTGGTGCCGCGCTGGGGGATCCACGGCCTGGCGTGGGGCGTCGTCTTGGGCGCGGTCTTGCACCTGGTGATTCAACTGCCGGGGCTGCGCGGCCGCCAGGGCCGCTATCATCCGAGTCTCGGTTTGCATAACGATTCCGTGCGCGAGGTGGGCAGGCTGATGGCGCCGCGCCTGCTGGGCGTGGCCGTCGTGCAGATCAACTTCCTTGTCAACACCAACCTTGCCTCGCGTATGGCCGAGGGGAGCCTGGCTGCCATTACCTTTGCCTTCTCGCTGATGATCATGCCGGAAGCCGTCATTGCCCAGGCTATCGCCATCGCCGCCTTGCCGACGTTCTCGGCGCAGGTGGCCCGGGGTGAGATGGCCGAGATGCGCTCCTCCTTGGCCAGCACGCTGCGCGGTGTGCTCTTCCTATCGC
>CAYZKS010000447.1:0-2063 GCA_964478725.1 uncultured Anaerolineales bacterium | reverse complement strand
ACAAAGGAACGGGCACATGAGCGAAGGACGAGCCATCTGGCCGGTGGCGTGGCGCCAGGTCGAGATCGCCGATGGGTTTTGGGCGCCGCGCTGCGAGACCGTGCGCACGGTGACGCTCCCCTTGGAGTACGAGATCAACCAGCGCAACGGCGTGCTGGAGGCCTACCAATGGGATTGGCAGGAGCGCGACCAGGGCACCCCGCCCTGGCGCATCATCCTCGGCGACCTCGGCAAGTGGATCGAGGCGGCATCCTATGCGATCGCCCTCCATCACGATGCGCAGATGGCCGCGCGCATCGAACACGCTGTGCAAAGCATGTTGCGGGGGCAAAAGGAGGATGGCTACCTCTACGCCAACCCGCTGTACCGCGAGCAGCGTTGGGCGAACCTGCAAGAGTATTCCGAGCTCTACGAGGCTGGGCACGATATCGAGGCGGCCGTGGCGCACTTCCAGGCCACGGGCCAGTCCCACTTCCTGGAGGCGATGTGCCGCTGCGCCGACCTCCTGGTTGCCCGTTTTGGCCGCGGCGAGGGGCAGATACGCGGCTATGATGGGCATCCCGAGATCGAGTTGGCCCTCGTCCGGCTCTACCGGGCCACCGGGGAGCGGCGTTATCTGGAGCTAGCCGCATACTTCGTGGATGAGCGTGGACAGCCGCCGCTGTACTTCCCGGCCGAGCTGCAAGAACTCCAGAGGCGCAACCTGCCCACCCTGGGATGGTACCGTGGGCGCGACTATGCGCTCTGCCAGGCCCACAAGCCGGTGCGCGAGCAGGAGGAGGCCGTCGGCCATGCCGTGCGGGCGCTGTACCTCTATTCGGGCATGGCCGACGTGTCCGCCGAGACGGGAGATGCGGGGCTTCTGGCGACCTGCCGACGGCTCTGGCAGAGCGTGACGCACCGCAAGATGTACGTCACGGGCGGCGTGGGTTCCACGGCCCAGGGCGAGGCTTTTGCCGCGGATTTCGACCTGCCTAACGAAACAGCCTACGCCGAGACCTGCGCCAACGTGGCGTTGGTGTTCTTTGCGCACCGCATGTTGCAGATCGAGGCCGATTCTGAGTACGCCGACGTCATGGAGCGGGCGCTCTACAACGGGGTCTTGAGCGGCCTTGCGCTGGACGGCCGCCGCTTTTTCTACGCCAACCCTCTCAGCGCTCATCCCCGCGGGGAGGTGAGAGAGGGGCACGTCGCGACGCAGCGCCAGGAGTGGTTCCGTTGCGCCTGTTGCCCACCCAACGTCGCGCGCCTGCTGACATCGCTGGGAGGGTACATCTACTCCACCTCGGCGCCCACGGCAACACAGCGCCCGGCGCTCTACGTGCACCTCTACGTGGGCGGCCGTGTCACGTCTGATCTTCTCGGGCAACGCGTGACATTGTGCCAGGAGACGCGCTATCCCTGGGAAGAGACGGTCTCCATCACTCCGGAGCTCAAGTCCCCCCTGCAGTTCGCGCTGGCTCTGCGCATCCCCGGCTGGTGCCGGGGAGCGGCTTTGTGCGTCAATGGAGAAAGCGTCCGCCTGCAGGACTGCCTGCGCAGAGGCTATGCCTACCTGGAGAGGCGCTGGCAACAGGGCGACCGCGTCGTGCTGACGCTGCCCATGCCCGTGGAGCGGGTCGAGGCCAACCCCGCAGTTTGGGCGGATTGCGGCAGGGTGGCCCTGCAGCGCGGTCCCCTGGTGTACTGCTTGGAGGAGGTTGACAATGGGCCCGCCCTGGCCGACCTGCGCCTGCCTTGCGGTGCGCCGCTCCTGGCAAGCTATCGGCCGGAGCTATTGGGAGGCATCGTAGCGCTCAGCGGCGCGGCGCAGCGTCGAACCGCCGCGGGCTGGCGTGACCAGCTCTATCGGCCGGACTCTTCACCATTCCAGCCGGCCGATATCCTGGCCGTGCCCTACTGTCTGTGGGCCAACCGCGAACCGGGCGAGATGCAGGTTTGGGTCCAGGGGAGCTGATTTCGTCATTGCATAAACACCCGCTTCGGGGCCACTGCCTCGCAGAAGATGCGCAGCCCCTCGGGCGCGGGCGAAGGTTAGCCCTTCCCTTGACATCCAGCTTGAC
>CAYZKS010000446.1:0-2073 GCA_964478725.1 uncultured Anaerolineales bacterium | reverse complement strand
AATGCACCGACACCCAGTCAGCGCCCAGGGCCTTGAGCTCGGGCAGGATCCACTCCGGGTTGTGCATCGCCAGGTGCACGTCAAAAGGCAAGCGCGTGAGCGGGCGCAGCTCGCCAATGAGGCGCGTGCCCAGAGTCAGCATGGGGATGAAGCTACCATCCTCGACGTCAAAGTGCAGCACATCGGCGCCGGCGCTCTCCAGTTCCTGCACGCTCTGCGCTAGGTGGGTCATGGGCGCCGCGGCCAAGGAGACCGCAATGCGAGGCGCGCTCACGCCAGCCTACTTGCCGCGGAAGGCCTTAACGGCCTTCATCAACTTCTTCACGCGCTTGACATCCACTTCATTCCAGGTATAGCCATCGCGCTTGAAAGCCGTGCCCACCACCCCGCCGTCGGCGACCGAGAGCTGTTGCTCAAAGGTCTCCAAGCGCATGCCCGTATTAACGAACACGGGCACATTCGGGATGGTCTTCTTGACCGTGGCCACGATGCTGGTATCGGTGGGAGCGCCGGCCGTAATACCCGAGACGCAGATGCCGTCCGGCAGGGTGTTGAAGACGGTGGACTTGGCGATGTCGGCCATGGAGCGCTGCGCCAGATAGGCTGCGCCCTCGGGGTAGATGTTGTACAGGCGCCGCACACCCTGCGCGCCGATGTGATACTGGTGGCGCACGGTCTGACCCGGGTTGGTGGTCCATACGCCAAAGTCGCTGGCGTAGGCGCCACTGAACACCTCGCGCACGAACTTGGCGCCCACCGCCACGGCCAGGTCCATGCTGGCCACGGCATCCCACAGCACGTTGACTCCCATGGGCACCGTAATTTCGGGCAGCAGCTCGCCGATGACGCGCGCCATGGCCGCCACGGTCACGGTCTCCACGCGCGTCAGGTAGGGCAGGCTGAATTCGTTGGAGAACATGATGGCGTCCACGCCGCCCTCCTGCAACGCCAGCACGTCGTGGCGTCCGGCCTCCACCACGGCCTCCATGCCGCCCGCTGCGTCATAGCTCGGGTCGCCGGGCATGGCGTGGAGGTGACACATGGCAATGATAGGCTTCTCCGTGCCGAATACCTCTTTCAACCAGGACATATGGAAATACCCTCCTCCGGGGGATTTGTTCGTTGCCGATGAGAAACCGGGTTTCTGACCTTGCACAGTCGAGTATCTGGCCGTGCGGGACTATCGCTCAGAGCCCAGAAACCCGGTTTCTTTGACTCTTGCTAGCCTCGCGACAGATCCAGCTTGGCGTCGATACCTCGCAGGGCGGCGTCCAGAAGCTGGATCAGCAGCTCCATGTCGGGCACGGAGCCCACCTCGATGGGCGCATGCGTGTAGCGTGCTGGGAAGGCCATGTCCACCGACGGGATGCCTTCCTTGACCACCGCCGCGTACGACGTCTCCCCCAGCCCGCCCAGGAACACCGAATGCTGCAGCGGGATGCCCTCGCGCGCCGCCACGTCCGTGACGTACTGCCGCAGTTTGGGGTTCGGGATCAGACCGTTCAAGGTACCGCGGCCGTGGAAAGTATAGTGGCTGACCACCGGCCCACCGCCAAAGTGGATGTCGGCCAGAGCCTTGAGGTCCGGCGTATCGCACGAAACAGACACGTCCAAACCGAACAGCATGTCCGGGTAGATGGCATAGGCAGCGGTCACGACGCCGCGAATATTGAACTCTTCTTGAACCGTGGCGACGAGGTAGATCGTGGCTGACGGCTTACTGGCCGACAGCAAGCGTGCCAGCTGCAGCAGTACGAAGCAGCCGGCGCGGTCATCAAGGGCCTTGCCCGCGACCTGGCCACCCGGCATCTCCTGGAAGAAACCATGGTACGTCGCGGGTGTGCCGGGCGAGATGCCCATGGCCTCAGCTTCGGCCTTGGAATGGGCCCCGATGTCTACGATCAGTTCGTTGATCTCCACGACCTTGAACTTTTCTTCAGGAGGGGTCAGGTGGTGCGACTTGGGGCCGATCACGCCAAAGACGTCGCCCTTGGAGCCGCGCAGCACCAGCCGCTGGGCGGGCAGGCTCTTCTCAGGGATGCCGCCCACGCGCGTGAGGCGCACCCAGCCGTC
>CAYZKS010000445.1:0-2084 GCA_964478725.1 uncultured Anaerolineales bacterium | reverse complement strand
CGTGGAGATCGTCGGCGGCCTGGTGCTGGTGGGCATCGGCGTGAGGATCGTCCTCGAGCACATGCTGTGAGGGAAGCCGGCCGCCAGGCCGGGGGCGTGCTGACCGACGCTCGCTGGTGCAGCGAGGTGACGCGCCACGGACGCCCGGACAGCGGCGGGGCGCCCCGGGCCCCAGGGCTAGACCGCCGGGATCAGGTCCTCCTCCCACCTTTCCGCGCTGGCCGGCACTCGTCCCTGCAGCAACTCGGCGAAGCCCAGCAGAGCCCGGCGCGCGTCCCCGAGCGGATGGTAGAAGGCGTCCCAGTTCTCGCTGTCTTCGCCATCATGGTTGGGGATCACCCACCCGAAGCGGTGCGCCATGGCCAGCTCGCCAAGGGCGCTGGCGGCGCGCTTTTCGATGTTCTCCAGATCCTTGAGGGAGAGTTCTCCCTTCTGGCGCCGGGTGCGCCGCAGCAGCTTGCGGCGCATCACGTCGGTGACGACCGCCGCCAGGTCGGCGCGCTGCTGGCGCAGGAAGAGGATCTCCTCGCGGCTGAGCGGCGCCAGGAAGGCACTGACGCGTTCGTACCCCTGCAGCTCCGGGCGGCTGAGCAGCGCCTGGCCCACGAAGGGATTCCCCTCGAAGAAGCCGTCGCTGCGCGACAGCAGCCGGCCCAGCTCCTCCAGATCCAGGGCCTGCAGGTCACCGCGCACCTCCATGACCGCGAAGCGCGGATCGGCGCGCAGGCCCTCGATGCAGGCACGCGACCGGAAATGGTAGTCGACGCCGTCCACCTCCCCGGGGCGCGGCGCGCGATCGTTGTACAGGACGATGCTGCGCAGGCTGGCGCGCAGTTCCGGGAAGAAGCGCCCCAGGGCCTTTTCCAGCGGGCTCTTGCCCACCCCGGACGGACCAGAGAGAATCACGATGCGGCCTCCAGACGGCATGGGCGCCTCCTCGCTGGTGGTGGACCCGACGGCAATGCCCCGCGGCCCGGCGCGCCGCGCGGGCGACGGGAGCGATCCGACGTCAGCGCCCGAGCGCGGCGAACCACGCCTTCACGGCCGCCCACGCCGACGCCGCCACCGCGCTGGGCTCGCGTGGCCGGGACTCGGGATTCCAGGGCTCGGTCACGGCGGCCGCGTCCCCTGGATCCGGCTGACCCACGCGCCACCCGCCCTCGGGGTCCTGCAGCTCCTCGCCGTTGGTGGCGCCGTCCCCGTCCGCATCCAGCGCCGCCAGAGCCGGCCCCCAGACCACCGCTCCCAGGAAGCTGGTGTCAGTCAGAAAGCGGGCGTAGATCATCGCTCCGAAGGAGGTGAGGGCGCCGCCGCCCGCCGCACTGACGTGACAGCTTGCGCAGCCGAAGCGCGTCCCGTGGGGTATCTGCGTGACCCGGCTGCTGCGCGCCACGACCGGGGACGCGCCGAACCCCAGGAGCCCCGCGACCACAACTACGACGACTCGCCTGCAAGTCCCCATGGCGTCAGTCCTCCCATCTGATGAAGGCCCGACAGTGGGCTGCACGAATATGTTCGGCAGGTCCGTCCCGCGCTACCCGGCGTCCGTCCCGGCTGGGCCGTGCACGAGCCAGTCCGGCCAGTCGATCGTCACGCCATCGCAGCCAGCGTCGACCACCTGGCGCACCAGCTGGGCCACCTGCTGGCGCGAGCCACCCAACCCCCAGGCCCGCACCTCGGCCACCGTGGCGCGGGCGCGCACCACCTGCTCGCTGGTCACCGTGGCTGCCCGCGGGCACAGCTGGAACAGCCCCAGGTCGGCGGCCCGCCGGCAGCAGTCCTCGTCCAGCCCCGCCACCAGCCAGCCGAGGCGGGCGTCCGCGTCCACGGCGCGCATGCGCTCCAGGTGCGCCAGCGCGAATGAGGTGAAGATGCAGCGATGCGCCAGCGCCGCGCTACGCACCACGGCGTGCGTGGCCGCGGCCAGCGTTTCGCCAGCGCCTTTCAGCTCCAGGTGATAGGTGAATGCCTCGCCGTGGCGCGCCAGCAGCTCGGTCAGGGACAGCAGCGACGCCCCGGCGTACAGGTGCGGCGAGAACCAGGAGCCCATGTCCAGCGCCCGCAGCTCGGCGAACGTGCTGTCA
>CAYZKS010000444.1:0-2089 GCA_964478725.1 uncultured Anaerolineales bacterium | reverse complement strand
CGGACCGGGCAGGCCCAGCCCACGGTGCGGCGCGACGATCCGCCGCCCGGCCGAGAAGCCCAGGTTGACTTCGGTTACCTCGGCCTATGGCCCGACCCGCAGACAGGCAAGAAGCACAAGCTGTGGGCCTTCGCCCTGGTCCTCAGCTACAGCCGCCACATGTTCGTCTACATCGTCACCCGCCTCACCCAGGCCGCTTGGCTGCAAGCCCACGTGGCTGCCTTTGCCTTCTTGGGGGGCACGCCCGCCCTCCTGGTCATTGACAACCTCACGCCGGGTGTGCTGCACCCCGACCTGTACGATCCGCAGATCAACCGCGGCTACGCCGAACTGGCCGCCCACTACGGGGTCTTGATCGACCCCTGCCGCGTCGCTCATCCCAAAGACAAGCCGCGCGTGGAGCGGCTCATGCGCTACATCCGCGACAGCTTCTTCGCCGGGCGCACCTTCGACAGCCTGGAGGACATGAACCAGGCCGCGGCCAAATGGTGCCTGTCCGTGGCTGGCGAGCGCTGCCATGGCACCACGCACCAACGTCCCCTGGACGTGTTCCTGCTGCAGGAGGCCCCCCTGCTCCAACCGTTGCCCGCCCAGCCCTTCCAGTTGGTCACGTGGACCCAGGGCAAGGTGGCCCGTGACTGCCATGTCCAGGTGGGGCGGGTCCTCTACTCCGTGCCCTATCGTTACATCGGCCAAACTTTGGCCGTGCGCGTCGCCGCCCACACCGTCGAGTTCTACTTAGACCAGGAACTGGTCAAAACCCACCTGCGGCCTCCGGACGGACGGCGACAGACCGACTGGAACGACTACCCACCCCAAAAGGCCCAGTTCTTCCGCCGCAACCCCGATTGGTGTCGGGATCAAGCACGCCAGCTCGGCCCGGCCGTGGCCCAGGTCGTCGAGACCCTCCTGACTCAGCATGCGCTCCATCTGCTGCGCCAGTGTCAGGGCATCATTCGCCTGGCCGACAAATATGGCCCTGACCGTCTCAACGCGGCTTGCCAACTGGCCCTCGCCTACGGCGACCCGGCTTACCAGACGGTCCGTAACATCCTGCTCAACGCCCGCGAGGGGCAAGACCCACTACCCTGGTCCGACTGCGACCATGCCGTCGCGGCGGCCTATCTTCATGGGCCCGAGCAACTCTTTGCGCTCGACGGCCCACCACCACACCGGGAGGACAACCATGGTTGACGCTCATCACCTACACACCAAGCTCAAACGGCTACGCCTCGGCGGCATGCTCGACAGCCTGCAGGTCCGCCTCGACCAGGCCCAACAGCATCACCTCGGCTACCTGGAGTTCCTGGAACTTATGCTCGAAGACGAGATCACTCGCCGCGAGCAGAAGAGCCTGGCCCACCGCATCACCCAGGCGCACTTCGAGGAGGTCAAGACCCTCGAAGAGTTCGACTTCGCCTTCAATCCCAAGATCCCGGCCCACAAGGTCCGCGACCTGGCCACCGGTCACTTCATCGAGGCGGGCGAGTCGGTGATCGTCTGTGGCCCCGTGGGCACGGGAAAAAGTCATCTGTTGCAAGCCGTCGGCCACTCAGCGTGCCGCCTGGGATACCACGTCCTCTACACTCGGGCCAATCGTCTGCTCGCTCATCTGGGTGGCGGCCACGCTGATGGCACCTGGGACAGTCGCTTCCGCACCTATCTCCACCCGGACCTGCTGATCATCGACGACTTCTGCCTGCGCGAGCTGACCCCGCAACAGGCTGAGGACGTCTTCGAACTCATCGGCGAGCGCCACCGCAAACTCCCGACCATGATCGCCTCCAACCGCGCCCCGCAGGATTGGTACCCGTTGTTCCCCAATCCCGTGCTGGCCGAGGCGACGCTGGATCGGCTGATCAACCGCTCCCACCATCTGGTGCTGGAGGGCCGTAGCTATCGACCTTTGTTAAGACCTGACCGAACAACTTCGCTTGCCAAGGAGACTGACCTGAGCTAACATCAATCCAACCCGCACGCCAAGGGTGGGTGAATTGTTTGGCCGTCAGGTGGGTGAATTTCTTGGCCGTTGACAAGAGGAGATGATCACCGTGGAAGCGTGGACCGCCATCCGATACCTACATGCACA
>CAYZKS010000443.1:0-2090 GCA_964478725.1 uncultured Anaerolineales bacterium | reverse complement strand
GGTTGGGTCTGGGGCGACGACATCCGCACCAGCCGCGAAGTCACGGGTGTGAAAGAGTTCGCCAACTTCTACTGGCACAGCGACCTGGGGGCTACTGGCTACCTCAGCAAATACCCGTGGGCCAGCCTGAGCGGGCCGTCCGGGGGAATCGCGCTGGCCATCCCGCTGAACTCCCCTCGCGTCTTCCGCTTGGTGCACAACCCGGTCACGAATCAGTTCTACGCCGCCTTCGACCTGGGCCTCTCCACGCTGACGGCCAAGTTCCCCGGCCGGGCATCAGTAGACCTGGTGCTCTACCGCTTCGACGGTGACTGGGGCTTCAGGGCGGCGGCCCAGGGCTACTACGACCGCTTCCCTGAGGCCTTCACCCGCCGCGTGCCACCAGGCCAGGAGGGCATCTGGGTGGCCTTCTCCGACCTGTCGCCCATCACCGACATCTCCGACTTCGGCATCGCCTTCCACGAGCTGGGCAGCCTGAGCCAGGTGGCCTTCGACGACTCGGCCCGCATTCTCTCCTTCCGCTACATCGCCGAGCCCTGGTCGCACTGGTTGGCCATCAACGATCCCGGCGTGGACCCCGACGACTACGACCAGGTGATGGCCTACCTGCACGACCGGCACGAGAACGGGGCGGCGTGGGAACGAGATCGGGCCGAGGCCACCCTCAGCTCCGGCTTCTTCGACGAAAACGGGCGCTATCGCTACGAGTCCACTGTGGCTCCCTGGTGCAGCGGTGTGGCCGGCTGCGCCGTATTCACCCTCAACCCCGATCCCGACGTCAGCGACCCGACCTATCCGCTCAACAAGGCGCACCTGGAGTGGAACCAGGAGGCCAGGGAAACCTACACCACCACGTCGGGCCTGGATGGCGAGTACGTGGACAGCTTCCTGAGCCAGGCCACGGTGCTCGACCTCCGAGAGGCCCACTTCGCCGCCACCGACGCGCCGCTGACCTACCGCAACTCCGACCAACGCCTGGGCGTGCCTAAGGTCTTCGCCACCACCGAGTTCGCCCGCTGGCTGACCCAGGACGTGCACCAGAGCCTGAGCAGATGGACCATGGCCAACGGCATCCTCATTGACCTGCCCTGGGGTGCTGACCTGTTCGACTTCATGGGGCAGGAGGTGGATTGGCTGCACAACGGCAGCTTCGCGTCCGACAGCGACGCCCGGATGAACTACCGTCGCACCCTATCGTACCAGCGCCCCTACGGCCTGCTGATGAACACCGACTTCGACAACCTGACCTACGAACTGGTGGAACGCTATTTCCAGGTCTGCCTGTTCTATGGCATCTACCCCAGCATGTTCAGTCACAACGCCGCCACCGAGCGCTACTGGGACGATCCATCGCTCTACAACCGGGACCGCCCGCTCTTCCGCCGTTACATACCCCTCATCCGGCGGTTGAACGCCGCCGGCTGGCAGCCGATCACTCAGGCCAGCACCTCGGACCCAGCGGTGTACATCGAGCGCTTCGGCAACTGGCCGCAGCTTCACTTTACCCTGCGCAACACCCTGGAGGTGACCGTCACCGTTGACATCACCGTGGAGGCCGAAGCATTGGGCTTGCCCGCCGCGCCTATCACCGCAACAGCACTGCTGGCAGAGGAACAATATCCGCTGAGCGCGCCGGGGCCCACCCGCACGCTGAACGTGACGCTAGGCCCACTGGCCAGCGAGCTGCTCCGCCTGGCCTGGATGACGGGCGACCTGGACGGCAACTGCGACGTGGACATCGCCGACATCATGCTGGTAGCCAGCCGCTGGCACACCGCTGTCGGCGACCCCGACTACCCTCCCCTCCACGACATGGATAGCGACGGCAACATGGACATCGTGGACATCATGCTGGTGGCGGTGCATTGAGGTGAACGCTGCGACGGCATCTAGCCACCTGGTCGCCGGAAGGGGATAGTGGTCAGGTGCACGAAGAGGCCCCACTTCCCATTGAGGGAAAAGTGGGGCCTTGGTTTTGATCCTTTGCCAACTCAATTTGACTCTTTCTCTAATCCGCCGTCTTTCTCTCTCCACTTCGCCAACCGCTCTTTTATCAGCTTCTCGTATCCCTGATCGCTGGGCTTGTAGTA
>CAYZKS010000442.1:0-2101 GCA_964478725.1 uncultured Anaerolineales bacterium | reverse complement strand
CACCGGACCCGTTCACGGGTGACTTTGTGGGCGAGATCCGCCTGGGCTATGAGCTGACGGCGGGGCGTGCCCGGCCCATTCGCGGAGGTTCCATCAGCGGCAACCTGTTTGATGTGTTAGCCAGGGCGCAGCTGTCACAGGAAACGACCTTCCTGGGTGACTATGTGGGCCCGCGTGCGATGCGCTTTGCAGATGTAACCGTGGCGGGCGCCTAGGCTGCCGCGTTAGTTCGCGCGCTTGGCGGCGTCCTATAGGTAACCGCGGCGGGGACAGGTGTTCTCGAGGTGAGTACATGATACAGATCTCTACGCCGCTCTTAGGTGCGGAAGAGAAAGAGGCTGTGCTGGCAGTCTTGGACTCGGGCCAACTGGCGCAAGGGCCCAGGGTCGAGGCATTCGAGCAGGCCTTCGCGGCCTGCTGTGGAGTGAAATACGCTGTGGCCACTTCGTCGGGAACGACTGCGCTTCAGGTTGCCGTCCTGGCTCACGGAATCGGGCCCGGAGATGAAGTCGTCACGACGCCGTTTACCTTTATTGCCTCGGCCAACGCCATGATTTTTGCTGGGGCCAAACCTGTATTTGTGGATGTCGATGAGCGCTCTTACAATATGGATCCACGTCTCATCGAAGGGGCAATCACGCCGCGTACAAAGGCCATCCTGCCCGTGCACATCTTTGGCAACCCGTGCCAGATGGACCTGATCATGGAGATCGCCGCACGGCATGGGCTGGCAGTGATCGAGGATGCCTGCCAGGCGCACGGGGCCAGCGTGCACGCCAAGAAGGTGGGTAGCTTTGGGACCGGCTGCTTTTCTTTCTACCCGACCAAGAACATCACGACCGCCGAAGGCGGCATCATCACCACGGACGACGATGAATTGGCCGACCGCGCGCGTCTGCTCCGCAGTCACGGGCAGCGGCAGCGCTACTATCACGAGAGCATTGGCTACAATTTCCGCATGACAGAGATGCAGGCCGCGATTGGTCTGGTGCAGTTGGGGAAACTCGAGCGTTTTGTGGAAGCGCGCAGGGCAAACGCCGCCTATCTATCTTCCGGGTTGCGTGGGGTGGTGACGCCTGTGGAGGCGCCTGGACACCGGCACGCCTATCATCAGTACACAGTCCGCGTGACGAAGGGGCGCGACCTGCTGGCGCAGCATCTGCGAGCCCAGGGCATCTCCACGGGCATCTATTATCCATTGCCGGTACACAAGCAAGTTGCATATCAGAAACTGGGCTACACGGACTGCCTGCCTGTGGCAGAAAAGGCCTGCGAGCAGGTGCTATCCCTGCCGGTCCATCCGGGTCTCAGCCAGGCGGATCTGGATCAGATTATCGAAGCGGTGAACGCACGATGGTCCTGAGAGCGGCTGTCATCGGCCTGGGGATGATGGGACGCAACCATGCGCGCATCTATGGGTTGATGGAGGGCTCGCGGCTGGTAGCCATGGCCGACTCATCGCCCGTGGCGCTCGAATGCATGGCCCGCATCTACAGTGCCCACGCGTACACCGACTATCTCGAGATGCTGGACAAGGAACGGCCGGACATCGTGTCCGTGGCGGTGCCGACGCGATTGCACCGCGAGGTGGCCGTGGCAGCTCTGGAACGCGGAGTACATGTTTTCCTGGAGAAGCCCATCTCGGGTGACGTAGCGCAGGGACAGGAGATCATTGACGCCGCTGACAAGGCGGGACTGAAACTTGCCGTCGGCCACATCGAACGCTTCAACCCGGCTGTGCTGGAGCTCAAGCAGCACTTGGAGGCAGGACAGCTGGGCCGCATCTATCAGATTCACGCGCGCCGGGTGGGCCCATTTCCGCCACGTGTTCAGGACGTTGGCGTGGTGATTGACCTAGCCACGCATGAGCTCAATCTACTGGAGTTCGTGACCGGCTCGCACGTGGAAACCGTCTATGCTGAAACAGAACGCGAAATCCACGCCACGCACGAGGACTTGCTGACGGGCATACTAAAGTTCGCCGATGGCACGGTTGGCATCCTGGACGTCAACTGGCTGACCCCGACCAAGATCCGTGAGTTGTCGCTCATCGGCGAGAAGGGCATGTATCTGGTCAACTATCTCACGCAAGACCTGTATT
>CAYZKS010000441.1:0-2119 GCA_964478725.1 uncultured Anaerolineales bacterium | reverse complement strand
CCCGATGCCTACGAGCCCAACGAGTCCCTGCCCTATGCCTTCCAGCTCCTGCCCGGCGCCTGGAAGCCCTACATCTGCTGCAGGGTGGGGGCGGTGGACAATGACTTTTTCCGCCTGGGGCTGCAAGCGGGAGACCGCATCCAGGTGTGGCTCAAGCAGCTTCCCGCCAACTATGACCTATGCCTGTACGACACCAATCACGCGCTGGTGGGCTGCTCGCAGAACGCCGGCAACGCGGATGAGTACGTGGAGGCCACAGCGCAATGGAGCGGCGACTGCTACCTGTACGTCTACGGCGTGCAGGGCGCGTGCGATTCGTCGGCGCCCTACACGCTCGAGATCGCTGTGATCACGTCCGGCCCCAGCCCCACGCCCACGCGCTCGCCTTCGCCCAGCGCCACGCCCACGGCGCCGCCCACGGCATCGCCCACGCTTACGGCGTCGCCCACATGGACGCGCACGCCCACACAGTCGCCCAGCGCCACTCCCGGGCTTTCGCCCACGCCGACCGAGACGCCCACCGGCATACTGCGGCCGGACCTGCTCGTCACGGACATCTGGGTAGAGTCCGCATCCGCGCCCGCCTCTCCCGCTGGCACAAGCGGCTCGGAACCAGCCGCGGCGCAAACGCAAGCGCGGGTGTGCTACCAGATCATGAACGCTGGAGCGGCCCCTGCTGCGGCAGGCCACCGCACGCGCCTGCAGGTGAACGGCCAGTCCCAGGCCGAGGACACGATTAACGTGGAGCTGCAGCCCGGCCAGCGCCTCAACCGCTGCTTCGACTTCTCCTGGCAATGCCCCGGCGCGCAGGCCAGCTTGCGCGTCTACGCCGACTATCTGGCCAGCGTGCCCGAAGCGGAAGAGGGCAACAACTGGCGCGAGGAAACCATGCCCTGTGACACTACCGCGCCGCTGATCCTCTCCGGCCCGACGTGGCCCGCGCTCAATGACACCTCCGCGCAGGTGTGCTGGGACACGGACGAAGCCAGCAACAGCCTGCTGCGCTTTGACACCCTGGCCGGGCGCTTCGGCGCTACGCTGCAGAACCCAGCGCGCCTGACGCGCCACTGCCTGACGCTGACCAACCTCACTCCGGCCACGACCTATCAGTATTACGTCGAGTCCTGCGACGCGGCGGGCAACTGCGTGCGCAGCCGCACGGCCACCTTCCGCACCCGCGCGCGCTCCGATGGCAACAAGCCCAGCGTGGGCCTGAACCTGCCGTCCACCCTCTCGGGCAAGGCGCGCATCGGCGCCAGCGCCGCGGACGACCAGGGCGTGGAGCGCGTCGAATTCTGGATGGACGACGAGCTTGCCCATACCGACGTGTCCGCGCCCTTTGAGTTCGAGTGCGAGACGCGCGGGCTGTTCGAGGGCCTGCACGTCTTCCGCGCGCGGGCCTACGACGCCTTTGGCAACTGGAGCGAGGCGAGCGGCTCCTCGACGGTGCGCAACCATTTTGACGAGCTGGCCACGCCGCTGCACGTGCGCATCACCAACCTGACCAACGGCGCGGGCGTTTTCGGCAGCGTGCCGGTCGAGGTGGAGATCACCCACGACCTGAGCTCGACCATCCAGTCGCTGGAGTTCGAGGTGGACGGGGTCGCCTTCCACACGCACAACTACCCGCTGTGCGAGGCGCTGATTGGCGGGCCGTGGGGCGTGCACGTCATCCTGCCCTGCGGCACCACCCCCAGGCACGAAAGCGCCACCTGGAACGCGGCGGGCCTGGCGACGGACAGCACGCACGTGATCGAGGTGCACGCGCGCGACTGGAACGACAACTGGGGCCACGCCAGCGTGCGCGTGAGCATTGACCCGCCTGACCCGCTGCTGTCCGTGACGCGCGACGTGCTGCGCGACCGCAACCGCCTGCAGGTGACCCTGGCCATCCGCAACGTGGGCACGGGCGACATCAGCGACCTGAGCATTGCCGACCTGCACGTGGGCTTCCAGGCGGCAAACGAGGTGTCGCAATCCACGAACGGGACGGCCTTCAGCATGCCCGACGCGTGCGAGGTCAGCTACGACCGGACCTCGCGCTCGAGCACGCTGCACTTCACCCGGCATTCGCTGCCGGAGGGCAGCGGGCTGTGGTTGCGCTATTATGTCGTGCCCA
>CAYZKS010000440.1:0-2140 GCA_964478725.1 uncultured Anaerolineales bacterium | reverse complement strand
TCGGGGCGTAGCGCAGCTTGGTAGCGCACAGCGATCGGGCCGCTGGGGTCGGAGGTTCAAATCCTCTCGCCCCGACCAGAACGGTGGCTGGCTGACTCCTATGGGTTGGTCAGCCGCCCGTTTTTTTTGAACTCGCCCACAACTCGATCCATTCGGTGCGGCTGAGCGCCTCCAATGCTCGACCGCGAGCCGCGCAGTCGCGGACGATCTGCTCGAAGCGTTGCGAGAAGCGGTGCGTGGCCTCGCGCAACACGCACTCAGCATCCATGCCCATCCAGCGCGCCAGGCCCACCACGGCCAGTAGCACATCGCCCAACTCGGCCGCACGTTCTTCGCTGCTCTCAGCCCGGCGCAGCTCGCCCAGCTCCTCCTCCAGCTTGCGCCAGACGGCTTCAATGTCCGGCCATTCGAAACCCAGGCGCGCGGCGCGATCCTGCAGTGAACGCGCGCGCGTCAGCGCCGGCAATTGCTGCGGCACATGACTGAAGACGCCCCGCTGGCCTGATTCGTTGTGCCTCTCAAGGCTCTTGATGCGCTCCCAATTCACCAATACCTCTTGAGAGTTGGCCACCTGGGTGTCGCCGAACACGTGCGGATGCCGATGCTTCAACTTGGCCACAATGCGCGAGACCACATCGGCCATGCGGAACTCGCCATCTTCGATGGCGATCTGGGTGTGAAGCAATACCTGGAGCAGGAGGTCGCCCAGCTCTTCGGTCAACGCCATCTGGTCCTCGTGGTCGAGGGCCTCCAGGACTTCGTACGTCTCCTCCAGCAGGTACGGCCGCAGTGAGGAGTGCGTCTGTTCTCGGTCCCAGGGGCAGCCGTCTGGCGCGCGCAGTCGAGCCACGACCTCCTGGAAGGCCTCAAGCGATCCAGGCTGCGGCAGGGGTGGGACGTAAAGCGTGGTGAGGTGGTCGATGTCAGCGCAGCGATCCAGCTCGTAGAGCGAGATCTCATGCGCCTCAGCCTGGGGCGTGCCTGCGGCCCGAACCAGCGTGACACGGTGCTCATCAGGGTAGAGCGCCATGAGCGCCAGCTTGACGTCCGCGGCCAGCTCGCGGCTATACAGTTGCCCCACCAGCAGAGGCACGTCGGGGTTGGCCTCGGGGTAGTGGCGCAAAGCGAGGGCCGTGGCGTCGGCGATCTGCAGACCATGCAGCGGATCGATGCCCAACTGCGCACACACAGGTTCCACGAAGCTCAGGCCCGCCACGACGCGCACCGCCAAGCCTCGTGCCTTGGCCAGGGCCAGGATGCGCTGCACCGAATCCTCGCCCACATACGGATGCCCGGGCACGGCATAGACCACGCCCTGGTCACGGCTCCCCAGTTCGATGACGCGCGCAGCGATCTCGGCATACACCGCGTCGAAGGTAGGGGCGCGCTCATACACGTCATCAAAAGAGCGTACCGTCGCGCTAGCAGGCAGGGCAGCCAAAGTGGGATGCCTCAGCGTACGCACATACACCAGGCCGGCGCTGTTCAGCACCTGCAGCGCTTCCGCGGTCAACAGATCAGGCGACCCCGGCCCCAAGCCAACGATCGTGACCCCTGTGGGCATTCAAACCTCTTCGTTCCAGATTAGATAGGATTGTACCCCATAGCCGAGCGCCAGACAAGCCACCCCAGGGCATGGCTCAGGCCCACTGCGAACAGGCCCCAGCGCGCTCCGCAGCGGGCGGAAGCTCCGCCACAGACGCTGGCCCGCAGCAGGACGCCCATTGAGAAGCACGGAGCCGGTGCCCCTGTAGGGGCACCGGCTCCGTGCTTGGCTGCTATGGCAGCTCGGGCGCTAGAAGTTCACCGCATCGTCGAGCATCTCGGCAGAGCTCACACGCGTGGTGATGCGCTCTGTGATCGTGCCGTCCTGGTTCGTGCGGTAGATGTCCCAGCTTCCCTGCCGCATGCTCTGGAAGTAGATCCAGTCGCAGTACGGATACCACGCCGGCGACTGGTCTGGAGACGCAGTGCGCACAACAAAGCGCTCGTTCTGGCCGTTAAGGTCCATCACCGCTATCTCCCAGTTGCCGGTCTTGTTGGTCTGGTACACAATCCACAGACCATTGGGCGAGAACTGCGGGCTAACCTCGGCCCACGAGGTGTTCGTCAGCCGCCGCACGCCCGTGCCGTCCGTGTT
>CAYZKS010000439.1:0-2155 GCA_964478725.1 uncultured Anaerolineales bacterium | reverse complement strand
AAGATGTCGCGGATCTTGTCGCCCACCAGGTCGTAGATGGCCTGCACTTCCAGTTTGGAGGCCAGGCCCTCCTGCACGCTGTTGATGATCGCCAGCTCCGCCGCGCGCTGGTCCGTCTCCTTCAGCAGCCGACTGGTCTCGTCGAACAGCCGCGCGTTCTCCAGGGCCACGCTCAGGCTGGAGGCCAGTGTGGTCAGCAGACTGACAGCGGACGGCGAGAAAGCGTTCTCGCGCTCCAGGTTCTGCAGGTCGATCACGCCCAGGATTTCGTCGCCCACGGTCATGGGTACGCCGACGTAAGACAGAGACACCTCCGTGCCAGGCACGATGCTGCCACCAAGTTCGGTCACCCGCTCCATCAGGTGCTCATTGATCACCAGAGGCTGGCGCGTGTGTAAGACGTGTGCCGTCAGGCCACGCTCGGGCGCAAACGGTTGCTCTTCGAAGCGCTTGCCCCGCTCGATGGCGAACGAGGGGACGAGCAGATTGTGCTCGGAACTGTACAGGTAGATGGTGACGCCATGTGCGTCAAACACCTCCTGGATCTTGTTGCCCACCAGGTCGATGATGCCCTGAAAGTCCAATCGCGAGGCCAACCCCTGCTGCACGCTGTTGATGATCGCCAGCTCTGCCGCGCGCTGGCGCTCGGCCTCGAACAGGCGCGCATTCTGCAATGCCGCGGCCAGGCTGGAGGCCAGCGTGCTAAGCAGGCGCACGTCGTTCTCGCCGTAGCGATTCTTGGGCCAGTCCTGCAGTCCGACCACCCCGACCACGTCGTTGCCGGAGATCATCGGCACGCCCAGCCAGGACTCGGGCATCTCCTTCACGCCATCGTCTTCCAGCACTGCGCCAGCCGCAACGATTTCGGCCGCCGAGCCCAGCACCAGCGGCTGGCGCGAGCGGATCACCTTGCCAGTCAGGCTGTCGTCCAATGCATAGGCCGCGACGTGCACGGGTTGCCCATCGCAGCCTGCGTAGAACGGGAACTGGATCATCCGGGTGGCCGCGTCGTACAGAGCGATATAGGTGTTCGCGCTGGCAAAGGCCTCGCGAATCTTGCGACCCACCTGATCGATCAACGCCTCAAGCTCCAGCTCCCTCGCCAGAACCTGCTGCACGCTGCTAATGAGTTGCAGTTCCGCCACGCGTTGGCGTTCTGCCTCAAACAGGCGCGCGTTTTGCAGGGCCACAGCCAGGCTCGAAGCCAGCGTGCTCACCAGCCGCACGTCATCTTCACTGTAGCGATTCTTCGGCCAGTCCTGCAAGGTAATGGCCCCAATCGCCTCGTTGCCCACCAACATGGGCACACCCAGCCAGGATTCTTTTTGATCCGGGACGCCGTCGTCCACCACGATGGCGCCCAGCTTGTATGCTTCCTCGACTGCTCCCAGTACCAGCGGTCGGCATGTCTCGAGTACGATGGAGGCCAAGCCCTTGCCCAGTGGAATGGACTCTGCGTGAATACGCTGGCCCTTGTCCCCCACCCAATAAGGCCAGTGCAACATCTTCGTAGCCTGGTCGTAGAGCACGATGCTGGTGGACTGCCCGCCGAAAGTGTCGCGCAGTTTGTTGCCCACAATGCCGATGATGGCTTGCAGGTCCAGCTCCTTGGCCAGGCCTTGTTGCACGCTGCTGATGAGCTGCAGCTCAGCCACGCGTTGACGTTCGGCCTCGAACAGGCGCGCGTTCTGCAGCGCTACCGCCAGGCTGGAGGCCAGGGTGCTCACCAGGCGCACGTCGTCCTCGCTGTAGCGGTTCTTCGGCCAGTCCTGCACGACGATGGCCCCGATCACTTCGTTGCCGGCCAACATAGGCACGCCCAGCCAGGACTCGGGGCGCTCCGGACTGCCATCCTCCACAATCACGGCGCCCAGCTTGTCCGCCTCCTCGACCGTTCCCAGCACCAGCGGCTTGCGCGAGGTGATGACGATGGAGGTCAAGCCTTGGCCCAACGGCACGGGTTGCTCATGCAGACGTTCACCCCTGTCTCCCACCCAGTAGGGGAGTTGCAGCATGTTGGTAGCGGCATCGTACAGCACAATCAGGCAGTTCTGTCCACCCAGCGTGGCGCGGATTCTGTCGCCCACCACATCCACGATGGCCTGCAGGTCCAGCTCCTTGGCCAGGCCCTGCTGCACGCTGCTGATGATGGACA
>CAYZKS010000438.1:0-2158 GCA_964478725.1 uncultured Anaerolineales bacterium | reverse complement strand
CGCCGACCTCGATGACGCCGACGCGCACACCCAGGCCGCTGTAGCCCTCGTCCCACACGTAGTGGGCGTCAACCACTCGCTTGGCCACGTCCATGCAGTTGTATGCGCGGCGCACAAGGCCGATGGACTGTACTTCAACTCTGTCGTGCAACTCCAGGATGGCCGATTTCGACAGCGTGGCGTATATCGCCGGCACATCCTGACTGACGTAGTCAAGCGTCCAGCCGCGCTCGCGCAGGTAGCTCACCAGAGGGTTCACTTGGCGGGCAATGGTAACTTGCATGCGCAGGCTTTCTGCCCGTAGCGCGGCGTCGACCTGGGATGCGGACAACTGCTGCTGTGTCTCATGCTTCAAGCGCTGGATTCGGTTGGGTGGGTTCAGCGGTTTGCCCTCGCTGGGCAGAGCAGAGGAGGCCTCCACTGCCCGCATCCATTGCGGGGACTGCGCGTCCGTAGACAACGCCGGCACGGGAAGCCAAATCGCCACTGAAGTCAGGGCACTGCTGTCGTCTGGCTGGTTGCGGAGCAGCTCGTACAGTTCCGGCTCCAGTTTCCCGTACTTTTCACGACGCGCCTGTTGCTCGCGCTGCAGCGCCGCCCGCCCATCGACCGGCTCACCCGCCGCATCCAGGCTGACGGAGATGGTCCGATAGGTGCGCACGTTGGTCACCTTGGCGTGGTAGAGCGTCTGGTTGGTGATTGGATAGCGGGACTGGCTGATGGCACTGACGTGCAAGTCCTCAGCCTCCCCCATCTCCGCCTCAATGGCAGCCTGTAGGATGCGCCCTTGCAGTCGCTGCGAGGCTTCGTCCACGTTGACCGGCTGGCTGCGGGCGGGCATGTCGGCCAACGTCACTGAGCATGAGAACATCACGCTCAACAGTACCAGGATGGCGATCATGACCACACGTGATCTTGCCACTTCGTTACCTCACTTTCCGCATGACCTGAGTGGCGCGTTGGTCGGCTCCAAGCGCATTCCGCGCCTACCTACCCGCGCTCGACGCTCTGACTCGCTTGTATGCGCCAGTTTCTTGCTGGTGGAGAGCCTGGGATGCCGGAGTTGTCCCATTCCCTACCCCACTGCGGGCCTGGGCCCCTCGCGGGATGGCCGGCAAGTGGACCGCGTGCGGCATGTAGCGCCAGCTTCCTGCCATGGTTGCTGCCACAAGCATGCGGTCAGACGCGTAGTCGGGCGAAGGGGTCAGCATCCAAATGCTCCGTTGCTGTCCGTGCAGGCCTGTACCCAGCGCACTCCAGCGCGTGCCAGAGTCAATTGAGATGAACACGCCCTCGGCACTGGTCCCGGCGAAGATAGTGCGATCGCTGGCGTAGCTCGGCGAGAAGGCCAGCCACCATACAGCAGGATCGGGTAGATCGGTAGCAAAGGGCGCCCAGTGTGCTCCCCCGTCCGTCGAGCGAAACGCCGTGAAATCTCCCTCAGGCGTGTCTCCGGCGCAAAGCAGAGTGCGATCGCGAGCATAGTCCGGCGAAATGGCCAGTGTGACCAACTGGTACGTGCGCAACTCATTTCCCGCCAGCGCCCAGGTGCGGCCACCATCGGTGGAGCGGTATACGCCAGCCCCTGTCGCGCAGAATGCCGTCCGGTCTGTGGCAAAGCTCGGCGAGGTGACAACGCACCATACCACCCGGGCAGAGTCGTCGTCCGGCAAGCCCGAGTTCGCAAACTCCCAGTTGTGGCCTCCGTCGGTGGAACGCAGTATGCCGAGCCCGTCTGTGGTGGCCAGGGCGGTGCCCTGACTGCCGAATCCCTGCGGCGCGGCCAAGCTGAGCACGCTGCGACGCTCGAGCGTCATGGCAGTGGTGGCTTCCAGCCACGTGCTGCCTCGGTCAGCGGAGAGCATGATCCCATCCGAGGTGCCGGCCAGCAGCGTGCCGTCCATCACGTAATCGGGTGAGACGGCCAGAGACCACACCGATGGGACTGTGCCGCCGCTGGTGTGGCTCACCTCGCTCCACTGCAAGCCAGCGTCTTGCGAACGGAAGCACCCGGCGGCAGTGCCGAGGAAAAGGGTTCGATCCACAGAGTAGTTGGGCGAGAACTGAACAGCATAGCTCACGAGGTTTTCCAAGCCAGAGTTGCTGGCTGCCCAGGACTGGCCAGCGTTGGTCGAGCGAAAGATGCCTTGCCCTTCGG
>CAYZKS010000437.1:0-2160 GCA_964478725.1 uncultured Anaerolineales bacterium | reverse complement strand
GACGCGCAAAGCGTCATTCCGTTCTAGATATTCGGGTTCTCCGACAGGCTCCTAGGCGACACCAAGCAAAGCCAGTTCCGACTCAGAGACCTCCTCGGCGAGCGGTTGGGAAGGACGTTCCGGTTCTTGTGTACGGGTGGTACGGGTGAGCCGCTCCTCCAGCACTGCCTTTGCGCGTTGCGCAGCGGCGTACGAGGGGTCAATCTCGAGGGCCCGGTCGCAACACGACATGGCGTCGCCGAGGCGGCCGAGGCCAGCCAGGCAGATGCCCTTGTTGTGCCAGGCTTTTGCGTCTCCCCGGTCGAGGACCAAAGCCTCGTTGAAGCACCGGAGCGCTTCGTCCAACTCCCCTGAGGCGCAAAGGCAGTTGCCTTTGCTGCTCCATACCGCCGGGTTCTGCGGATCGAGACCCAAAGACTCGTCATAGCAGGCGATGGCATCCTGGTCGCGGCCGAGGGCTTCGCAGGCGAGCCCTCGGCTGGCCCAGGCAGTCGCGACTTGCGGGTTCAGCTTCAACGCCTTATCGTAGCAATAGACGGCGTCCTGGAAGCGGCCGACGCCCAACATCCTGCCGCCGCGGCTGCACCAGGCGTCCGCCTCCGGCGTCCTCCTGACTGCTGTCGTCTTATCAGCGCCCTGAATTGAGCTTCGGCTCGCCGCCGGAGGGACCTCAGGCTCGGGTTCCGTGAACTCCGGGCCGGTGCCGTCGGATTCACTTTCCTCTTCGTTGTCGGTGGGAGTTTCGGGACCGGTGCCTCTGGCGACGACGATGGCCATGATTCCGAAAAACACGGCCCACGCCAAACCCAGGGGTTCTGCCTGCGTGAGGGCCAGCCACATCGGCGGGGGCTCGGCGCGGGAGCGGTAGAGAAAGGACCACACACCCGTCATGGCCTCGTTGCTCGTGCCCAGGAGGAGAAGCGGAGGCAGAATGCCGATGCCAGCAAGCACTGAAGCCAAGCCCCAACGGTGCTTGGTCGCAGTGGCGGGCGGGGAGTGCGCGCTACCCAATACTCTCCCGGTCGGCGGTTCTTTGAGAACTCGGCCGTCTGCCTCTGCTCAAGCGGCGAGCTCTGCCGGATGTCGTTCGCAGCGACGAGGGTAGTCCCGCCGTAGCGACAATCAGCCCGCCCCTGCTGAGCCGGGCCAGAGCCTGGCATTTGTACACGGTTCTGCTACCTAGCAGTCGGCGGGCTGGAGTCTAGGCGCGGCGAGACCAGGCGCTGCCCCGCAGCCGAAGACCGGCCGCTGGACGACTCGGACGTAACCCATGTCCCGACTACAAAGCGTGGCCCTGTCCTGACTCTGCCCGCCAACTGCCTGGGAGGGGGGTGACTGCTTCAGTGGTACACCTCGCAGATGCGGTCTCGCGGGTCCTGGCGGCGAACACACGCCCTGGGAGCTGCCTGCGACGGTGGGTGCCTGCGCACCACCACGCTGGGCAGGGCGCCTGCGTCCCGGTCGCCATCCAGGTTCATCAAAGCCGCTTCGCGAGCCCAACTCATCAGTTCCATGACGTCCACACGCAGGGTGCAAGGGACGCTCGTGTTCTGGCCGTCGACGCTGTCAGCTCCCTTCCTTGCACAAGCGCCCTCGCTCACGTGAGCAGGGCTCGCCAGACGCGCGTACTGCCGGTCCGTGCCGCATGTCGCTTGCCGTGACGCGGTCGCGTCTATCGCATCCATGATTGGCATAGATGCTAACAGAGAGCAGTTTCCGTGCCACGGCGCCGAGGAGGCTAAGCCCAGCAGCACAGCGACTTAGCATTTTCCTTGACGCAGTGCGACAGACTTAGTCGCACCAGCGGAAGGCAATGCGAGGTCTGCCAACCCTCTGACTATCAATGCCATACGTCTCATGTCGCACCATCCGTCCTTGGCCCATCAGGGTGCTAAATCTCGAAGAGTAAGAAGTTAGCGGCAATTGCGCTGCTGTGGCTTGCACGGCCCGAATGCTGTCGCGCGCTGCGCAAGGCGAATGCGCAGTGCCGCGGCACGCTTTCGCGCATCGCAGCGTTCTGCGGGCGAAGCTCGTCAGACGGCCAAAAAGGAGGCTTTGGCCGCGCCTGCGCGGCCAGCCACGGGACTAGGTGACTGAAATAAATTGCTTTAGGGGTGGTGGACCGATGTCGCACCGGGTGACCCAGGGGCGATACTGCAC
>CAYZKS010000436.1:0-2161 GCA_964478725.1 uncultured Anaerolineales bacterium | reverse complement strand
CAACTGTACCTGGTGTACGATTGTGGCGGCCTCACGCCAACCGCTACGCCAAGCGTGACGCCCAGCTCTACTTGGATGCCGACCGACACCCCTACGCTCACACCCAGCGCTACGGCCACCTCAAGCGCGACGGCGTCGCGCTCTCCGTCGCCTACGCCCACCTGGACGCGCACGCCGACCTCGCCGTGGACCGCCACGCCCACTGCGACACCGACAGCCACCCAGGGACCAGGACCAACGGCCACGGCCACACGTGCGTTTGTCTGCGTGGGATGGGAGACGCTCTGGGGCGACGAGTTCGACGAGAGCCCCCTCTCGTTCTGGCAGTCTGACCTGGGTCAAGGAACCGCAAGCGTACAGGCATCTGCGCTGCGCATGGATGCGCCGCCATCTGGCAGCGCTCGCTTCCCTCTGCTTTGGGCACACGTCTCAGTTCCAGCCAGCGACTACGTGCTGGAGCTGCGCTTCCGCTGGCACAGCCCGACCTCCTATGGCACCAGCATCGGCCTGGGAAGCGCGCTCTACGACGGCAGCCGCCACTCTGAAGGCAGCCCTTCGCCAGCGGGGATCTCGGACGTGTTGCGCGTCTATCACTCCAGCGCGGAGTTCGGCATCGCGCTGTTCGACCAGTTGACCTGGTCCGGTGCGGCGCAGGACACGGCCTGGCACGTGCTGCAGATGGCACGTGAAGGTTCGATCTACGACCTGAGCCTGGATGGCAAGTACTTGGGCAGCGTTCTGCAAGGCAGCAGATTCCCACGCAGCATCTTCCTGGGTAGCCCAACCATCATGAGCCAGTCAGGGCCTTGGACTGCGCTGGAGGTGGATTATGTCCTGGTCCGCTCTTGCATAGCCTGGGGAAGCAACCGCCTGTGGCTGCCAGTTCTCCTGCGCGTACCCAGATCCTGACCCGCGACAACCACCCAGCGCAATAGAAACGGGGGCAGGCCGTCGTTGCTGGCCTGCCCCCATGATCTGAATTCCCTGTGCTCCCGCCTCAGGGCGGCGTCACCCCTTCAAACTCGGCCAGGATTGCGAGCAGTTCCTGCACCTTGGCCTCCAGCTGCCTTACCTTGGCCTCGAGCGAGGCAATGCGATCCTCAGGGCGCTCCGTCAGAGCCAAGCTGCCGAACTCTTCAGGCATGCTGCTGGTGTTGGTACCATCCCAGACAAGGTAGGCGTCCCAGTTGCCGCCATCGTCGTCGTCGTGGATGGCCCAGGTGAATCCCATCACCGTTCCAGAGATCACGGTGCCTGGCGCCAGCTTGCTCATCGGAATCGCGACTTCGATATCGTATCCGTCCGAGCGCCCAATCACACCCGCTGCTACATCCGTGGTAGCCACGCCCCGATCGGCCACACGGCCATCGGCCGTGATGGTGTACTGGTGATCGTCTGCGCCCCAGGGCTGAAGATCTCGCGCTCCATCCAGCCCGATCTCCACCCCATCATCACGCCACACGTCCGAGCTATCGCTTACGATCACGTCGTCAGTAACCCATATGGCAAAGTACAGGGTGCTCTGCGTCCAGCCGCTGCGGATCACGGCGCTGCAGTCGGTTGTGCCATCCACGCGGCCAGAGAAGGCATAAGAGGTATCGCGGTTGAGGACGGTTCCTTCACCAGGGGGCCAGTCGTCCAGGTTCCCATCTATCACGGGCGGCGTCATCAGATGCACGCTGGCCAGACTCTTTGCGCCAGCAGCTTGGGCGGCAAGGTTCGGGCTGCGAAGGACGGTGCCAGCGGGCAGACTGAGTGCCGGACTGGCCCCCAGCACACGCAGACCCACTGCGACCAGGCTTCCCACCAGAACCAGAATCCAGATTATCCTCTTCAAAGTATCCTCCTTGAGCCTACGGCGAGAGGCCCAAACTCATCCAGGCGCGCCCTGCGTGCCTAGCGTTTCAGGCGTCCAGCCCGCTGCAAGATGTCAATGATCGCCATCAGCACCTGTTCGAGCACACCGAGACGCCGCTCGATGTCCTGAATCAGCTCCTCAGGCTCGGCCGTCGAGGTGGGTGTGAGAGTCGCCGTAGCCGTCGGGCTCGGCACCTCAGTCAGAGTAGGTGTGGGCGATATCAGCGGCGTTGCGGACGCGGTCGGTGTGAAAGTGGGTACGATCACCGGGGTGGCCGATGGAGTTGTGGTCTGCGTGGCCGTG
>CAYZKS010000435.1:0-2162 GCA_964478725.1 uncultured Anaerolineales bacterium | reverse complement strand
GCGGGCGCAGGACGCGCACGTAGAAGCCCACCGTGCCCGGGTTCAGCGTGCGCGTCCTGCGCGCGCTGGCCGACGCCTGGGACTACGTCATGTTCGGCGAGATGCTGCGGCCGCCGGCGATAGACGTGCCCACGATCACCGCCTCGTACTGCAAGTTCATGTACGACGGCAAGGTGCACCAGGTGGACCCGAGCCAGCGCCACGAGGTCCGCGACAGCGCGGTCCAGTGCGGCGCCTGGCGCGGCCCCGACGGCTCCATCGGCGCCCTCTTCGCCAACATCAGCCGCGAGCCGGTGGAGTTTGAGGTGGAACTTAGCGCCTACGGCCTGGAGGCGCCGGGGTACGACGTGGCGCAGGTGGTCCAGGGCGAGGCGACTCCCTTGCTCAGCGGCGTCTCCCTCCCGCGCTGCCAGTGCATCTCAATGGAGCCGCTGTCCGTGGTGCTGCTAACGGTGCGGAGGCCAATGCCGTTCCGCGCCGGAGGCGCGGTACAAGCATAGCCAGGGGCGCAAGCCCATAAGCGTTAAGATAAAACTTGACGTCCATCCCCGTCTCGTAGTACGCTGGCGGCGTCGGATCCTGCGTTCATCGGAGGCGACGCCGATGTCTGACAAGCCGGCAGTGCAGCTTGATCGCGACTTCAACTACATGCTGACCTTTCTCCCCGAAGGCTGGGAGGAGAAAGCCAAAGAACTCGGTGCTCTTCGTCGCTGCCGTAAGGTTCCCGACGCACGCGTGCTGCTGCGTGTGTTGCTGATTCACCTGGTTGAGGGCTGCTCGCTGCATGAGACCGCTGTGCGTGCTCGGCTGGGGGGAATCATCGATCTGTCGGCTGTGACGGTCAAGAACCGGCTGGAGTGCGCCAGCGAATGGTTCCGCTGGATGAGCGCGAGCCTGATGTCCGAGTGGGTGGCGCGGGATCCGCACAACGTCTTCGGCGACCGGTGGCATGTGCGCGTCGTTGATGGCACCCAGGTCAAAGAGCCCGGCCCGACGGGGTCACTGTGGCGCATTCATTACTCCGTGGACCTGCTGTCCTTGCGCTGCTCCGAAGTGCACGTGACCGGCAGCGAAGGCGAGGGCACCGGCGAGAGCTTCTGCCAGTTCACGGTGCATCCCGGCGACCTGCTCATCGGCGACCGCGGCTATGGGACGGCCGGCGGGATCGCGCACATCGTGAACCATGGCGGCGATGCTCTTGTTCGTTTCGGCTGGAACAATCTGCGGCTGTGGGCCGATGCAGACCACGAATTTGACTTGCTGGCCCACCTGCGCACGTTGCATGGTGTCACGGTGGGCGACTGGCCGGTGTCCATCAAGCATGGCGACAAACTGATCGCCGGACGGGTGTGTGCGGTCAAACGAAGCGCGCAGGCCACCGAAGAGGCGCAGCGTCAGGCCCAGCGAAGGGCCCAAAAGCACAGCGCGCAGATTGCACCCGAGACGCTGGAGGCCGCGAGATACGTTTTCGTTTTCACGACCATTCCGGCTGACCAACTCAGCGCCACACAGGCTCTCGAGTTCTATCGGGGCCGCTGGCAGGTGGAGCTTGTCTTCAAGCGCCTCAAGTCGATTCTGGGCCTCAACCACCTGCGCAAGGACCAAGACGTGTCAGCCATCGCGTGGCTCCACGGCAAGCTCTTCGTGGCCTTCTTGCTGGAGGCGCTGCTTCGGGTGGGGGAGTCTCTTTCCCCCTGGGGGTACCCTTTGCGCGCGGATGGCGGGACGCAACCGCAGCTTGTGGCGCGAGGACCTCCTGTTGCTACACCTGGTACGCCTAGCGATCGGCCCGCGTCTGAGCTTGGCGGAATGCCTGGCAAACTGGGCCAAGATCTCGTGGGCGCTACGTGAGCCACCGCGCAAGCGCGAGCTACAGACCGCATGGCTAGAGGAAGTGCTCCCGCTGTTATCTTAACGCTTATGGGCGTAAGCCCCTGGATTCGCGCGCCGTGCGCCTTTGCCGTTGGGGCGTGGTGGCCGCGGATGCCGGGCGGGGCGAGGTGGCCGCGTGGGATGCGCGGGGTGGGCGTCACCCCGGCCCAGTTCCCCGCCCCCGCTTTTCATCCTTCGGGGTGTCGCGAGCCACTCCGCGACATCAAGACTGCCCTGAAAATGGATGGAGTCGCGGGTGTGCCTGCCGTCCAAGGCACGGGCCCCGCGAC
>CAYZKS010000434.1:0-2162 GCA_964478725.1 uncultured Anaerolineales bacterium | reverse complement strand
CACCGAGACCGTGCCCAAGGACTGGCTGCTGCGGCTGCGCCAGGTGGCCACGGACGATGGCGTGGGGTTGCACCTGCATCTGGCGCAGAGCCCCAGCGAGGAAAAGTACGTGCGCGAGCAGCACGGCATGGGCTGCGTCGAATTCCTGCACGCCATCGGCTTCCTCGGCCCCGACGTGCTGGCGGCGCACTGCATCTACATCAACGAGCACGAGATCGACCTGCTGGCCAGCTCCGGCGCGCACCCGCTGTACTGCCCCATGGGTCACGCGCTGCACGGCCGCCCCGCCCAGGCCTGGAAGATGTTACAGCGCGGCGCGAGCGTGCTGATCGGCACGGACTGCGTCACCAGCAACAACGTGATGGACCTGGTGGGCGAGCTGCGCATCGCCGGCGCATCGCAGAAGCAGCTCAGCGGCGACCCCACCGCCATGCCTGCGGCCAAGATCCTGGAGATGGTGACGGTGGATGCCGCGCAGGCCATCGGCATGGGCGACCAACTGGGCACGATCGCTCCCGGCTACCTGGCCGACCTGGTACTGCTCGATTTCGACGGTCTCAGCACCGCGCCCAACTACAGCTTGCTGGACAACATCGTCTACTGCTGCAACGGCCAGGATGTGAACACGGTGATCGTCAACGGCCAGGTGGTGGTGCGCGAGGGCAGGCTGACACGCGCGGACGAAGCTGAACTGGTAGAGCGCATTGAGCGCAGCGGCCGTGCCCTGCTGCAGCGCGCCCTGGCCAAAGACCCTGATCTGGCCTGGCTGTGGCGCCGCGGCCACGCTGACGAGCCCTGACGCGCGATGCACAAGTCGGATCGCTGCATCGAAAGCAAGCGCCAGACAGTTCGTGTTTGTACTCCGTGTCTTCGTGGCTTTGTGTGAGGATCCCTTGAGACTTGTGGAGAAGATGCCATGACGACTGCAGGATTGCCCGCATCGCCCCTGGACTGGCCCGATCCAGGACCTGGGAGCATGACGCCGCGCCAACGCGCCTTGATGGCGCTGGCCCATCGCCAGCCCGATCGCGTGCCGGTGGACCTGTGGGCCGTGCCCGAGCTTTGGCAGCGCCTGCAGGACGGCCTGGGCGCTGCCAGCCGCGCCGAGGTGCTGCGCCGCCTGCGTGTGGACGTGCGCTGGGTCGCGCCCGAGTATGTCGGACCGCAGCGCACCCTACCCAACGGAGTGAGCGTGGATCATTACGGCGCCTGGCGGAGGGTGGTGGAGCACGGTTATGGCTCCTACAACGAATACGCGGGCTATTCCCTGGCCGAGGTGCGCACGGCTGCCGATGTGCGCGCCTGGGACGGGCCGCGCAGCGAATATTGGGACGTGAGCAGTGTGGCAGCGCAGCTTGATGAGCTGGATGCCGAAGATGAGTACCTGGTGTGCTACGATCTGGGAGGCATCTTCGAGCGCTCGTGGGGCTTGCTGGGCATGGAACGCTTCCTGACCGACCTGGCGACGGACCCCGAGGTGCCCTGCGCCATCATGGACCGCATCACCGACCTGTACATCGCCAATGTGGGGCGCATGCTGCAATCGTACGCAGGCCGCGTGCACGTGATCTACACCTGGGATGACATCGCCCACCAACGCGGGCTGATCATGTCGCCCGCCATGTGGAGGCGCTTTCTGCTGCCGCGCCACCAACGCCTGAACGCGGCCATCCGCCAGTTCGATGTCAAGATCATGTACCACTCGTGCGGCGCGATCTACCCCTACGTCCCGGCGCTGATCCAGGACGCGGGCATTGACATCCTCAACCCGCTGCAGCCCGCTGCGGCGGGCATGGACATGGCGCGCATCAAGCGCGAGTTCGGAGAGCGCGTCTGCTTCCACGGGGCGGTGGACATCCAGACCACCCTGCCTCACGGCAGCGTGGCGGACGTGTACGCCGAGGTGCGCAGCCGCTGCCAGGTGCTGGGTAAGGGGGGCGGCTACATCCTGGCCCCTTCGCATTACATGCAGAACGACATCCCGCTCGAGAACGTCATGGCCATGTACCGCGCGCCCCGCAGCGTGGACTAGGCGACGAGGGGACCAGGCATTAGAAACCGGGGTTCAAGGAAAGAACCCCGGTTTCCTGAGCGTATCCGAAACCTGGTTTCTTCTCGTGAAACCAGGTTTCTGTTGTGACAACCGGAGACCAGAAACCAGG
>CAYZKS010000433.1:0-2163 GCA_964478725.1 uncultured Anaerolineales bacterium | reverse complement strand
GCCTGGAACTTGCCGATGTTCGCCATCATGAGGGGGAAGCAGTAGTACAGCCACAAGTACAGCGTGCGGACGGGGTACTCGGCCCGCCACTGCTTGAGCAGCGCCACCTCGTGCTCGTAGGTCGGGCGGTCATAGGTCAGGCGCTGGCAGGCGAAGCAGTACTGGACGAGCACATTGGGCTCGAGCCGAACCTTCTGTGGCGGGGCCCCGTGGGTGAAGTAGGCCAGGGTCACGATCCGCTTGCCCGGGTGCTTCTTGCCGACGATCTTCGCCACCTCATTCACGAACTGGAACACGTAGTCGCTGTGCCGGCCATTCGTCCAGAACGGCGTGGTCGCATCCCGGCCGTCCAGCCACCTCTGGCAGTTGGCGCACTTACAGAACTGGTCGTTGTCCATAGGCTCGATGCAGAAGTAGTCGCCCGCTGATTCGCCGCCCGCATACACCTTGCCGGTCTCGAAGAACTCGCAGGCATCCTTGGCCACCTGCTCAATGAGTCCGCGGTTCGTATAGCACATCTGCGGGGGCTGGCCCGGGTAGCCCGGAGTTCCTGCGGAACTCACCGCGAACCAGTCCGCATGCCTGCCCTCGAACAGTTCTTCCTTGCCTTTCTCCGGCTCCCAGAAGCGGCGGTAGTACCCGTACAGGGAATGACTGCCAGGGCACTTCTCACCGCCCTCGCGGTGACGCAGGCGGAAGAGTTGGTTCCAGCCGCGCTTGGCGATGAAGTACCCCCCGGCCACGTCAAAGCGCTTGTGCTTTTCGGGGTGAGCCGCCGCCTCCAGGGCCAGCCACTCCTTCTTCTCGTACCACCACAGGTTGGTGTAGTAGTCATAGCCATCGGGCGTGTTCTGGTAGGCGAAGCGGTACTTCATGAAAGGCGCGCGCCGCACTTCGCTGCCGGTGACGGTCAGCGGGTCCTGCCGGGGAATGTCGGTGCCGAACTCGCTGCAGTTCAGCCACCGGACGTTGCAGTAGCGCTCGAGGAAGTCGTACACCGCGTACATCGTGCCCTGCTCATCCCAGATGCCGGGCCAGGTGTCGTACTCGGCCTGCGTGGGCGTTTGGTTGTATTGCACCGCCCCAGTGTCGGCCTTGTCGTGGCCCATGAGAATCAGGGCGGTGGGCAGAAAGCGAATCAGGTACTCCTGGGGCTTGAAGCAGGGGCTCTTGAGCTTCAGGGCGCGGGTGGCGGCGCTCTCCCCGACCAGCAGCTTCACTCCCTTCATGGGCTCACCATCATGCGCGATGGGCACCGTCGCGCCGCTAATCTGCTGAAGATGCCACTGCAACTCATACGCGGCGAACTGTGCCGCCTTCGTGGGAGTGCGGTCCAGCACGATCGTGGAGGCGGGCTGTCCGGCGCGAGCGAGCGTGAGAGCGCACCGGGTCGGTGGGGCAGCCAAGGTACTGCTGGCCGGGAATGCCAACAGAGCCACCAGCAGCGCAGCATGTAGCCGTCGGGAGACCATGGGACCCTCCGTGTGCCGGGCCAGACTACGGCGCTGATTCGTGCGGACGACTGGGAGGACCTGCCCGCATGGGCATCACGGCCAGAATGGGCCAGAGAGGAGTCGGCCGCTCAGAGACAGAATAGAGGCCTGGACATGGCAACAACGAGGTGATCTACGCCGGGCTTGGTCTCACCTCGTGGAGGGTTGACATGGACCGACTCTACAACCTGCGCGACGATCTCAGTGAGACGACGAACCTGGCCGCCCGGATGCCTGACAAGGTGAAGGAGCTCGAGGCGCTGATTGATGCCTTCGTCAAGCACACCGGCGCGCTGTACCCCAAGCCCAACCCCGACTACCGGCCGCGTCGCGGCGCCACGCCGCAGCCCGTGGCCAGGGAGGAAGACCAAACCATGAGACGCGTCTGGTTCATTGCGGCCGCCCTGCTCCTGGCTGTCACGCTCGCGCGCGCCGCCGACTCCGGCGCCTCATTCGCGCAGATCGCGCGGCCACAGCCGCGGCCTGACGGCGCGCCGAGAGCCTCGGACGTCTGCTTCTCGACCCGCTGGCCGCGGCCGATGAATCCGTCGGACAAGTGGGATGCGCTCAAGGCGGCCCGCGAGTTCCATGCGACGCGGCTGGAGTGGCTCTACCTGTCGGGCCAGCCGGATCGCGACAAGGCGTTCGTCGCGAAGTTCAAGGCCTTGGG
>CAYZKS010000432.1:0-2169 GCA_964478725.1 uncultured Anaerolineales bacterium | reverse complement strand
AGGGGTAGGCAGGGAAGCTTATGTCCACTTCCTAACAGCTTTTGAGCGCTCCCTGTATTTTGATTCCCCCTTGATTACAAAATGTTCATAGTAGAGGGGAAACAACCCAGGGCGAACGCATTTGGGTTCTTGACCGCCGCGTGACGGGCAGCGTAGGCGCGGCATCGTGCCGCGTCCTGCTTTGACGGGTGGGAAAACGCGGCAAAATGCCGCGACTACAGGGGAATGTTGCTTCGCAGAGCGGCAAATGCGTTTGCCCTGGGAAACAACCTGTCTAGCCCTTGGGACCACTACAGCTTTCGGGTCTAGTCTCGCTTGGCCGAAGGAGACAGCGCAGCTTACCCTTAATGCCGGCGTTCAGGCCTGCCCATGAGGGGATAGGCAGGTCTATGCAAGCCACAGCGGCGGTAGGCAGGCGGACAGCCTCATCCGTAAGCAGAAGGACCAGTTCCTCGAGCAGGGGGTTGTGGCCGATGACCAGGACACTTTGGGCTTCGTCGGGCAGGCTTGACAGGCGCTCCAGGTAGAGTTCCAGGCCCTGGAAATAGAGCCGCTCGTCATAGATAACCTCGCCGCTGTACTCGCTGGCCTTGACTACTCTGCGCGCTGTGCTGCGCGCCCGTTTGGCGGCGGAGCTAAGAATCACGTCGGGGAGCAGATTGCGGGCGCGCAAGACCTGGCCCATGTGCGCTGCCTCTCGCTTGCCGCGCTTGGCCAGGGAGCGATCGTGATCCTCAATGCCCTCTTCATCCCAGGCCGACTTGCCGTGTCGCATCAGCAATACCGTTCGCACTGGTCACCTCCTTGGATGATCTGGCGCTGCTTTGGACGACCCGGGCTGGGGTGCCCCTTGTATGATGCGCTCGATGAGGGCCACGAACTCGCGTAGGCCAAGCTCGACATCTGCCCCTAGATTAACGTGCAACACACGCCGCCCCGCTGCGCGCAGAGCTTGCAGATCACCAAAGGCTTGAGCGCGCTTAAGGATGCCGAAAGTGTAAGGGCGGCCAGGGATATCCAAATCGTCAGCCTCGTTCCGGGTAAGCTGCAGGAACAGGCCCACATTGCGCCCGCCTTTGTGCAACTGGCCCGTGCTGTGCAGGAAGCGAGGGCCAAAACCCACTGTGACGGCCACGCCAAGCCATTCGCCCAGCATACAACGGATCTGTTGAAGCACATCGTGGTGCGCTGTGCTCCGCTCGATGTAGGCCAAGAGAGCGACATAATCGCCCTGGCGGGCCTGGGTGAGGAAGGCGCGAAGACAGCCCTCTAGTCCGTCCGTCACGGGAACCGGGCCATAGGCTGCCAGCACGCCCTGCTGTATGGCTACCGGTTCTTCGGGCAGCGCGAGCGTCTCCTCATACGCCACGAGGCTGTCGCGGGCCTGTGCCTTGGCCGACTCGACATCGGGCTGGTCGAAGGGGTTGACGCCCAGGCGCTGCGCAGCAATGGCCGTGGCAAACTCCCAGCGGAAGAACTCGGCGCCCAGATCGTACAAGTCGCGAAGGCGCAGGACGACAAGAGGCTGCCCTAGCTTTCCCAGCGCGTCGGCGAGGGCGTCACTGGCAGCGTTGTCACCAGAATCGAGACGCATATACACGAAAAGACGATCGGGACTATAGGCCTCTGCCCTGCTAAGGCATTCACCTTCCACAGGGAGAATTCCGACACCCTCCTTACCGGTGCTCTCGGCTACGAGCTGCTCTGCCCAAGCTCCAAAGGGCGCCAGCTTGGGGGAGGTGAGGATGGTCAGCTTATCGCGGCCAGGCTGAGGCTGGTGGGCCAGCGCACCCATGACCGCACCGAGCACAAGCCCCGGGTTTTCCTCAACTGGAACCGATACGCCACAGGCGCCGGCCATGTCTTGGGCACGCTCCAGCAACCGATCGAGGTCCACCCCAACCAATGCTGCGGGGAGCAGCCCAAAGAGTGAGAGCGCTGAGTAGCGGCCACCGACGTCTGCTGGGTTGAGCATCAGGGCACGGAAATGCTCTTCCTGTGCCAGCACTGCCAGCTTGGTTCCTGGATCCGTGACCGCGAGCACATGCTTTGCCCAACTCTCCCCTAGCTCGGCGAGTAGAGCGGCGCGAAAGTGGGCGAAAAGGCTGGCGACCTCAGCCGTTAAGCCAGATTTGCTGGCGACGATGAAAAGCGAGCGCGAGAGGGGAC
>CAYZKS010000431.1:0-2172 GCA_964478725.1 uncultured Anaerolineales bacterium | reverse complement strand
GGCTGTGAGTGGGCGTAGGGCTGGTGGTCGGCGTCGCCGTCTGGGTGGGCGTGAGAGTGTGCGTGGGCGTCTGGGTGGGCGTTGCGCTGGGCGATGGAGTGAAGGTAGGTGTGGGGACTGGGTAATCGCTGGCATTGCCCGGGTAGGTCAGGGCCATGATCTCCGCCAGGTTACTGTGCCCGTCCAGATCCGAGTCGAGTGCCTCAATCATGCCAAAGGAGCCATAGTCTTTTCCTGCTGCTTCCCAGGCCTGACCATACGCGTTGCGCAAGATGCCCCCGGATTCGGAGACGTGACAAAGCACGCAACGGTCAATCCGAGAGCCGACAAGATGTGGATACTTGATGTGCGCTTGGTCCAAATAGCTTTGGTACGCCACGGCAATTCGCGGACCGAGTGCCCAGGCTATGTTGAGCATCACCCAAGCCAGGAACCCGCAGGTTAGCATCCAGCCAAATCGTCTCGCCATGATCACCTCTTGCCTGTTGTCCGGTTTGATCTAGCCCCCAGCGCCGTAGTTGCTGCTCACCAGCACCAGGTCAAGTAGACTCACGTTACCGTCAGCATTCACATCCTCAGGCGCACCACTGGCCGCCTGCAGGCCATAGCGTCTCGAGACCGCCACCAAATCCAGCAAGTTGACTACGTCATCGGCATTGATGTCGCCAGCCAGAAGCTGGATCTCATCCAAAGCCAGCGTTTCGCCCTGGCTCACGCTGATGCCTGTGCGCCTGTATGTAAGATATCCAGCCATTCGCAGCTCCAGAGCGTGGGAGCCGCTAGGCACGCCAGGCAGGTAGAAGCTTCCATCGACAGCCGAAGCAGCATTACGCCCGCCAACGCTCACCACAGCTCCAGCGTGGCTGTTACGTCCCTGCAAGACGACTCGTCCCGTCACTGTTCCCGCTCCGGGTGAAGCAGTAGGTACAGTCGTGCGAGTTGCTGTGGGGACAGGAGACGCTGTGGCCGTGTGTGTCGCCGATGGTAGGGGCGTGTTGGAGGGCAGCACGGTTGCCGTAGGCAGCGCGGTCGGAGTGCGACTTGGCGAGAGGGTGGGCGTCGGGCTCGGCGGGGGCAGTCCCAATGCCAGACGCCGCAGCTCCCAGAACGCTGCTCGTGGCAGACCTGCGTGATCCAGCAGAGCAAACCACGATTTTTGGTCGCAGTAGTCATTCCAGGGCACGAGATCATAGTCCATGTTCCAGACGAACATCACCTGCATCCATGGCCAGTAGGTGCGGGCGTAACGGAAAGCACGCACCAGGTAATCGGCCTGCACCTGAGCGGTCACGCGCTGCCACCAGCGGCCCGGCCATCCATCGAAGTAGTGGCAGCCCTCACCGGGATCAATGATCCATCCAAACTCGGTGGCCCAGATGGGCTTGGCCTGATCCCCGTACTCTACCATCACGGCTCGCTCTTGCTCCGCGCGCCGGAAACAGTGAATCGGATTGCTGATGGCATCCTCAGGCGCGTAGGCGAAGCCATAATTGTGCACCGCCAGCACGTCAAAGTAAAACTGGGCTCCCGCCGCGTACATACCCCGCAAGAAGGCCACATCGTCCATGGCTGCATCGCCCGCACCGCCATTGATGGCCAACCCCGCGGTCACGATGATGCAGTCCGGGTCCGCCTGCTTTGCCCTGTAGTAGGCCTCGCGCAAGTAGCCCACGTACTCGGAGGGTTCCGCGTGCTTGGGCTTGTGCCACATCTCCGCCAAGTTGGGCTCGTTGCAGATCTGGTAGGCCGAGATTTGGCCACGGTAATGGCTCACCAATTCATAGACATAATCGCCAAACGCGGCTACGTCGGTCAACTCCTGTTCCCAGCCCACAAGCAGGAGCGCCTTCAGTCCTTGTAGTTCGGCCTGCGCGGCTTGCTCCGGGTAGTAAGCGCGAACCCAATTGAATCCCATCTCGCGCGTCTTGGCCACGCCCACACTACTGGCAACATTGGTGCCATAGTCAGGGGTAGGGCTCTGGCTCTGTGCTGCGGGTATGGCCGACACGCCTATGTTGGCCAGTGCCAAGAGCACTACGGCAACCAGCCGCACGCCATATCCCAGCCCTTTGGACTGCGGGTTCATACACGCAATTATAGCGAGGACGTGACGTAATGGCAACTGGCTCGCTTGGGTTTGTCTTGGTCGTGATATGCAGCTATACTTCCACA
>CAYZKS010000430.1:0-2185 GCA_964478725.1 uncultured Anaerolineales bacterium | reverse complement strand
ACACCTCGTCGTGCGTGCCGAGATCAATCAGGACGATGATCTCCTCGCCCGTGGCAGACGATCAGCACAGGCGTCAGCGGGCTTGCGTCCGCAGGCTCGTGCAGCCTGCCCTCCACCGTCTCCTCGCTACCACGTGCAGCAAAGTCAAATGGGATTGCTGCTAGCTCAGGCATCGTGTTGGTCCCTCCTTTGTGCTCCACTCAGCGCGCAAGCGCTGCGCCAACAGCGGACATGATGTGATCAAGATGAACCACGAACTCCGCCGTAATCTGGATATTGTCATTGAGGGTGGGATTTGGCAGGAGGTACGGTGTATTGAACCAGTGTCCATCCTCTGTCTGTTCCGCCACAAACCAATCGCCCATGCGTAGCGTCCAGTCTCGGTACACAGCATCACCGGTGATCATCCAGAGGAGGGAGCTGCCCCAGGCGCTCTTGCAGACTTGCTTGGTCTCGAACTGACGCGGGGTTGACTGCATCGAAAAACCCTGAAACGAGCGCGCCAGCAAGAGCCACTGCTCTTCCCCAGTCATCAGGTAGAGGTAAGCCAGACAGGCTGCGGCAATGCCTCCGTTGTAGTGAAGCTCGTAGACCTCCTGGCTTTCGTTGATGTAGTGGCGCCGGTTGCCCCCAGGCGGCACGCTGGTCGCCAAACCGCCCGCCTCGGTCCAAATGGTATAGAGCCGGTGAGGCAGCTCGGGCTGGGCGTCCCACAGCGCTTGCAGCCAGCCGCCCACAACGCGGGCCGCCTGCGTATGGCCCGTCATCAGGGCGGACATACCCAGTTGGCAGGTGAGGAAAAGCAGTTGCGGCCCATCTGGCCCACAGCGCGTCTTGTCCAGGTACGCGCCGCCACTGGCGGGGTTCTGGAAGCGCAGGGCGTAGCGCATGGCCTGCTGCGCCATCTCGTACTGCCGGAGGAGGTGGGCGCCGTAGGCCAGGCAGGTCTCGGCGTAGGTGTTGTTTCGCTGATTCCAGCCGTTGTTCGGCGACACGTCGCCGGCAAGCTCGCCCTCGGCTGTGAGCATATGGTGGCGAATCCATTCCAGCACGCGTCGCCCCGCTGCGGCCTCGCCGGCCACAGCCAACGCCCAGGGCACGCGATAGTAGCCGATGTCGCGGCGTGGATCGCCGATCGAGCCATCCTCGTTGATGTGCGCAAGCAGGAACCCGACCGCCTTGCGCTGAGCGGCATGGTAGAGGGTAAGGCGAGCATCAAGGTCTGGTGTAATCGTCATATATGCTCCCTGTGTGGTTGTTTTGGCCCGCATCCGGCCGAAAAGTCGAGTACACCGTGCCCCTATCATACCACATTCTTTGCCGGTCTGGCTAGAACCCAGGGCTTTGACATAGCTGTGCCCTGATCCGCAGCCTGTCATTGGAGGAAGAAAACCTGATGCGGCAAGGCGCAATGACTCGCGAAGCAGCAGAGGGGTATGGGAGGCAACACCATGCAGGGCATTCAGTTCGTGACGAATGACAGTGGGGAAAAGACCGCCGTGCTGATAGACCTGCTACCCAGCAGTACCACGAGCAGCCAGAGACGTCGCGTCATCATTGAAGCTCCTCCTGTATTGGGCTGGAGTATCGGGGATCTGGGTACATTCAACTCGCCGCACACGCGGCATGTTGCGTTGCCGGTGGAGGAAGTCAGTACACCTCGTCGTGCGTGCCGAGATCAATCAGGACGATGATCTCCTCGCCCGTGGCTGGATCGGTGTGGAAGGCGAAGACGACACGGCAGTCGTACTCTGCCCAGCAGGCCCACAGCCCCGCCAGTTGTCCGCTCAGTTTGTGAGTGCGCAGAGAGGGCTGAAATGGATCATCCATGAGGCGTTGCAGGACCTGCAGGATGCGCTGCTGTCGGGCCACATCGTTGCGGGAAACACGTTTGAAGGCCTGCCGGAAGCTGGCGTCCCAGGCAGGCCTTCTCATGAATCGCTTACCAGATCATGCGTCAGGTCTTCAAGACTCCCGTAGTGGGCATGACCCTCTCGCACCGCCTGCAGTGTGGCGGCAGCATTGTGGGCGATCTCTGCCCTCCGTCGCTCGGCAAGGCGATGCCTGACCAGAGTGAGCAATGTCTCCTGATCATCAAGGGGCAACTTCTCCACAGCCTCGAGAGCACGCTGCAATTGCGACGTTGCCAACCGTCTCATTCAGATCACCTCGCCTTCTGCTGGCG
>CAYZKS010000429.1:0-2189 GCA_964478725.1 uncultured Anaerolineales bacterium | reverse complement strand
GCTGGATTTCGATGTACACCTACGAGGATTTGCGCGGCACGCTGCGTCGCGCCGCTGGCATGCTGTCAGGGGACGCCTACCGCCAAGTGCAGGCGTTGGCCGGCAGCGAGTACCTGATGGCGATGGGCCTTGCGGCTGCTGACGGGATGAGCGCCACGCTGGTGTCCACGCTGCGCCTGGACGGAGCGTACCTGGACCCGCAGGCGCGCACCAGCCCCGATGGCGACTATGTCCTGCAACTGCTGGCGGCCAATGGCCAGGTGCTGCGGCAGGCGAGCTTTGGCCCCGTGCCGCCCAACCATGAGGAGCCGGCGTTGCCCTTCAATGTGCTCATCCCCTGGCATGACGACACGGCGCGAATGGTCGTGAGCCGTGCGGGGCAAGAGCTGGCGTACGAGTCTCTGAGCGCCCACGCGCCCGCCGTCTCTTTCAACCCGGTGAACAACGTGGTCACCAGCACGCTGGCCTGTTCGTGGAGCGCCAGCGATGCCGATGGCGATGACCTGACCTTCAGCCTGCTGCTCAGCAGCGACAACGGGCAAACCTGGGAGGGGGTGGCCTCGGGCATCCTCCCCCAGCAAATGCAGCTCGACGCGTCCTTCTGGCCCGCGACGGCTCAGGCGCGGCTGCGCCTGCTGGTGAGCGATGGGCTGCGCACCAGCGAGGCGCTCAGCAACGCCTTTTCGGTGCCGGATCGCGGGCCGGTGGCCTTTGTGCTGTCGCCGGAGGACGGTGCCGCGGCCGCCCCGGGCGATGCGGTCTTTCTGCGCGCCACCGGCTACGACGCCGAAGACGGCCCGCTGCGGCCAGCGGCCTACACCTGGCGCTCGGACCACGACGGCGCTCTGGGCAGCGGCGACGAGATCGTGGTGGACGCGCTGAGCCAGGGGTGGCACAGCATTACGCTGACGGCCAGGGACAGCGATGGCCGCAGCGCCGAGCAGTCCGTACGCCTGTGGGTGGGCAGCCGGTTGTACCTGCCAGTGGTTGTGAAGCGGCGCATGGGTTGAGCCGCGCTTGCTCATGCGCCGCTACGCCGGCCAGGCTGCTCGTGCACGCGCGTGACCTGGCCGACAACGACCTGTCGCAGCTCTTCCAGGGGGATGTGGCAGAAGATGTGGTGGTTCTCGCCCGCTTCCTGCCAGGGGGGCCGGCGCGTTTCGCAGATCTTGCCAATCTTGCGCGGGCAGCGCGTGTGGAACGGGCAGCCGCGCATGCGCCGCCTGCCGCTGGGCACGCTGCCCTCCAGACGTATCGCTGGCCTTTTCACGTCCGGGTCGGGATCGGGAATGGCAGAGATCAGCGCCTCGGTATAGGGATGGTAGGGGGGCGCAAACACGCTCTCGACCGGGCCCAGCTCCATGATCGCGCCCAGGTACAGCACCATCACCCAGTCCGACATGTAGACGATCGCGCTCATGTCGTGCGAGACGAACACGTAGGCGATGCTCTCCTCAGCCTGTAGATCGTTCAATAGGTTGAGGATAGCGGCGCGCACCGACACGTCCAGGGACGAGGTCACTTCGTCGGCCAGGACGACTTCCGGGTTGCCTGCCAGGGCGCGGGCCACGGCCACGCGTTGCTGTTGCCCGCCGCTCAGCTCCGCCGGATGGCGCTCCACGTATTCCTCGTCCAGCCCCACGCGCTGCAGCAGCGTCGCCACGCGTTGGGCGCGCTCCTGACGGCTGCTGACGCCGCCCAGCGTCTGCACCGCTCGATCGATGATCTGCCCCACGCTGCGCTGCGGGTTGAGCGAGACGTGGGGGTTCTGGAAGACCATCTGCATGCGCTGTAACGTGCTGCGTGGGCGGAGCTTTACGTCCGCAGCGACCTCTTCCCCCGCCACCAGCGTGGATCCGCTGGTGCAGCGCTCCAGCCCGCTGAGGCAACGCACCAGCGTGCTCTTGCCGCATCCGCTCTCCCCCACCACGCCCAGCGTCTCGCCCGCTTTCAGCTCGAAGGAGATGTCGCGGATGGCCTGGATGGCGCCGTGCAACTGCGGACCAAACAGCCAGTACTTGCGCGAGTCTGCCCCAAAGGTCTTGGTCAGGCGCTTGCCGGCCAGCACCGGCTTTTGCGCCGCCGACGCCGGCGCCGATTGAGCGGCCACCTTGCGCTGTCGCGGCCAGCCTTCCTCGCGCACGCGTGGGATGAAGAAACAGCGCGCGAGATGCCCGGCCTCCGGGGTG
>CAYZKS010000428.1:0-2197 GCA_964478725.1 uncultured Anaerolineales bacterium | reverse complement strand
TATCCGAAGCTGGAAGTTCCGGCCCATGTCAGCATGCGTTTCACTTCTTCCCCCTGTCGCGTGCAATGAGCTAGGTGCTGGTCGCTCCCAGGCTACTTGTAGTTCCAGACCTCAATGTCCTCAATCCCATCCTTGTAGCGGGCCTGGACGTAGTCCTTGCTGATGTACCAGCCGTCCTTGACGTCATAGTCCCCGATGTAGTACCAATCCTCGTCGAAGTAGTGGTCAAGCAGATTGAACGTCGTGAAGTTGTCGGAAACGTAGGCCGAGCAGTTCTGCCCTCCGAAGAACTGCACCACGTCGCGCAGCAGGCTCAGGCCGTACTCGCGCGCCTCGGCGCGCGTTCGCTCAGCGAACACGTACAGGGCACAGTGCCGGGTCAGCTCGATCGTTACCCAGCGCAAGGGCCACGGACCGTCCTCATTGCCGATGAAGACATCTTCGATCTCCAGCGCTTGCCCGGCGATTGTCGCGTATTTGGACGCCAGATAGCGTCTGAACTGTGCTTCGGAGGTACCTTCGACCACCGTCGGATTGCGTTGAAGCGCTGTGGGCGTAGCGGTTGGTTGCGCGGGCGGAAACGCCACTGGCCAGCAGGTGGGCTTCTCTCGAGGAGCGGGAGTCGGCTCGTGCTGCGCCAGAGCCTGGAGCTGCCACAGGCCATCGTTCATCTGCACGATGCCCTCGACGACGTCACACTGCCGGGAACCCAGGGGGTCTTGCCATCCACTCACGAATCGATCCAGGCCGGTAAAGAAGAGTAGGTAAGCGGATTGGGCACACGTCGGCGCCAGTACCTGCGCAATGTCGTTCCGCGCCTTCTGCATCGCGGCGACCGCAGCACCTGCGCCTTCCAGAGGGGTGGGCATGCCCATTGCCGCCTTGGCCTGCTCTGCAGCCTCTGCCAATGTGCCGATGTGGCCTTGGATACTCAGCAGGTATTCCGCGATCTGTTGCGGACAGGGCACAGACGTAGCCGTCGGCAGCGGTGTTGGAGCGTCTGGAATGCTGGGAAGGGTAGTGCTGGCCGCTACGGGAGGCACCGGGGTCCACGTCGGCGCTGGCAGCCTAGTATACGTTGGTGCAGGCGTGTACGTGGGATAGGGCGTGGGCATGCTGCCCGCCGCCTGCGAAGCGCTGCCTCGTGGAGCGACCGCGAGGGCAATCACCGCCACCGCCAGCAATCCCACGACGATGAACGCGCCCAACAGCGCACACAACTGCCGGTTGCGCCGTGCCCGCTTCCGCGCGCGAATCTTGGCCAGCTCGCGCTCGACGATGAGCCGTCTCTCCTCCGCTGACCCGTACATTTCGCCGCTCTCCTTTCTACTGAGCACAGCCCTGGTTGTAAAGAGCTAGCGCCTCGCCGTGGATGCGGTTGTACCATGCCATTTCATCTAGTATGCCTCGCGCGTCACGGCTTGCCACCAACTTGGAGATCCTGGTCTGGTGGTCCTGCTCCAGGCCAGCTAGGTACAGGCGCATGCTGACGCACCACGGATCCGGGTGAGATGCCGGTGGCGCGGCGGGCATGGCTGCGGGATTCGGGGACGCGGCAGCTGCGGTTGGTCGGAGTGTGGGCTGCGCAGCGGCCCGTGGGGGCGAGGGCAGCATCGTGGCTGTTGGTGTCGAAGGCACCGGCTTGGACGCGGTTTGAGCACCCATGCCGTACGCAGCGCAGACCGCAACCAGGTCCAGCAGATCGACGACACCGTCCGCGTTGACGTCGGCAGCGTGGCTGCTGCTCCCATAGGCGGCTGAGACGGTGACCAGGTCGAGCAGGTTCACGACAGCATCGCCGTTGACGTCGAGGGCGCCATACGCTGCGGATGAGGCCGCCGGTGGGACAGGAGGCGCCGCACGCGCGCCCGGCCCCAGGCCCGCGACGGCGCACAGAACGAGAACCGCAATCAGAACAGCCTCGGTGTGTTTCATGCGCGTACTCCCTTCATGGCAACGATCCTGTGCGTCTGCCTGGCGAGAACTGGGCGCAGACCGTGTGCATATAGCATGCGCCCGTGAGGCGCGCACGCCAAATCCGCGCGTCTGACCCGTACCCGCACACGGCCAGCCCAGGCGGGGAATTCACCCATGCTTCACGCGCCGCTCGAGGCCATTGTGGTCGGTGCAACCAAGCGCGAAACATGAGTCATCCCGGATTTCATATGCAGGAAAGGGATGGGGGCGGGTAGCTCAG
>CAYZKS010000427.1:0-2206 GCA_964478725.1 uncultured Anaerolineales bacterium | reverse complement strand
CCGTTTTCTGGGAGAAAACGGGTTTCTTGTTCCCCCGCCCCCGCGCTCAGTCGAAGGCCAGATGCGCTATGGGCTCGTCCCCCTCAGCATAGCTCTCCACAAACAGGCGATAGGCCTCGCCAGACGGAAACTGCCCGAGCACGATGTCTGGTTTGGGCAATGTGCCGCTGCGCAGCCCGATATAGTCCCGGTAGCTGGAGAACTCCCAGTCCTCTGCCCTCTTCACCAGCCCGGCCGTCAGAGGATTCAGATGGATGTACCGCGACAGATGCAGCAGGTACTCGTCTCGGTCCACGCGTACGGCCTTGAAGCGCCCTTGAAATAGCGCGCCCACACGCCCGTAATGCAGGTTGACCGCTTTGGTGTAGGACAGCGAGAGCCCCTGCATGGGCGTGGACAGGTCGTCCGCCAGGAGCCGCAGGAGCAGGTGGTAGTGGTTGGGCATCAGGCAGTATGCCACGATCTCGACGGCTTCCGGCAGCAGGTATTTCCGTACTTGCCGCAGGAAGTACAGGTAGTTTTCGCGCTCGAAGAATACGTCCGCGTAGTTGTTGCCGCGATTGTAGATGTGATAGTGCTCGCCGGCCCGTAACTCTACCTTGCGATATGGCATGTCAACCTCCGTTCCAGAAACCCGTTTTCTGGCAGAAAACGGGTTTCTTTCTTGGGTACCGTCCGTCCCAAGCGTCGAGCGCTGAAGCGCCTACTGCAGGGGACGGACGCCTTTCTATTCGGCCGGCCCCTTTCGGAGCGCGACCAGGAGCAGGCCTGTAGCTCTCCCTCTGGGCCGCGGCGACGCGTCTGTCTGTGGCGCGGCCGGGCGCGTCACATTTCTGGCCCGAGACGGCGACCTATTCGGCAACACGAAAACCCAGGTTGTTGTTGCGATTGTCTGGATTGTTCCTGTTGCGGTACGCGCAGCGCGCGTTGTTCTGATTGTTGTTCCACGCGCCCCCGCGCACGTATCGGCCTGCCCCTACACCAGGTCCGCAGGGGCCTGTGTGCCTTTCATGCTGCCGGCCTTCTTCTTCCAGCCGCCCAGCAGCCGCCCAATCTCCGCCAGCATCTGGCTGGAGTGTCGGTAGCCGCCCTCGTCCAGCAATCCCAGGTCGTGGCTCAGGCGCACGCACAGCCGCACCTCGGTCAGCTCCACGTCGGCGCGCTGCAGGGCGACGACTGCAGCGGAAGGGTGAGGAGCCAGGGCCGCCTCCACGAACGCCCGCTGGAGGGAGTAGGCGGCATTCTGGAGACGCAGAGCAAGGCCGAAGCGATGATGCCTTGGGAATTTCAGGCTGCGCGGCACCAGCCACAACAGCAGATCGTAGGTACGGGCAAAGGCGGGCGATTCGGTCATAGCAGGTCTCCTATTCTCCGGCCGGGGGGACAGCCACAGGCTGCGGTATGGGCATGCTGCGGAAGAGCTGGCTGCGCAGGCGGAAGGTGTCGCCGTGCGCGGCGTGGGCTGCCCAGGCCTGCACCGAGGCGTTCACCTGCTCCAGGGTCTGCTCGCCCCGGCCGTAGGAGGCGAGCTGCTGGCGCAACCTGCGCGCGAAGGCGCGCACGTTGGCGCGCTTGAGCCGGCGGTGCGTCGGCCAGACGCGAAATCCCAAGAAAGGGATGCCGTCCTGCACGCGGTACACTTCGCTCTTGCTGGGGTGCAGCGTCAGGCGCAGCCCGGCCAGGCGCTCGCTGACGGCGGCTTTCCACGCCCACAACTGGCGCTTGTCGTCGCCGAAGAGCAAAAAGTCGTCCACATAGCGCAGATAGGCCGGACAGCGCAGCTCGCGCTTGATGAACTGGTCGAGCTCATTGAGCAGCACGTTGGCCCAGAACTGGCTGGTCAGGTTGCCGATGGGCAGGCCGCGCGGGCGCGCCGCGGCCAGCAGGTCGTCCCCGGGAAACCATTGCATGCGGTAGTCGCGGGCGTGGATGCCCGCGCCACTTTCCAGGATGCGGTCGATCAGCCACAGGCAGGCTCGGTCCGCGATGGGATGGGCCAGCAGCTCGCGCAGGACCTCGTGGTCAGCGCTGGGGAAGAACTGCACGACGTCGCCCTGCAGCACGTAGCGGTAGCGGCGGCTGAACTCCTGACAGCGGTCCAGGGCGCGGTGCGTGCCCTTGCCCACGCGGTTGGCGTAGCTGTCGTGGATGAAGCGCCGCTCGAAGATGGGCTCGATCACCTGGCACAGGGCGTGGTGCACCACGC
>CAYZKS010000426.1:0-2233 GCA_964478725.1 uncultured Anaerolineales bacterium | reverse complement strand
CTATCAGCATTGCCAGAGGCCTGGCAACTGGCTATTAGGCGCGAGGTGGAGTCGCACACATTCTACGAGCGCATGGCGTCGAGCACGTCGGATGCCAGCCTGAGGGCGCTGTTCACCTCCTTGGCTGCTGAAGAAGCTAGGCATCGAGAGCGACTGGAGAGCGAGTACCGGCGGATCTTTGAAGCAGATCTCGAGCAGCCGCGCGGCAGGACTGGCGTCTTCGAGCATGGTCTGGAGCAGACGCCTGCTGGTCACGCGAGACCCAAGTCGCCGCCGCTGATCTCGTGGTACGAGTGGGGCGATGAGGCCTTCCGCCTAGCGCAACAACTGGACGTGCCCATCCTGCTGAGCATTGGTGCAGTATGGTGTCACTGGTGCCACGTCATGGACAGTACCACCCTTGCCGATGCTGAAGTGGCTGCACTGATCAACAAGCACTTTGTGCCCGTTCGTGTGGACACGGACATGCGCCCCGACGTCAACACTCGCTACAACATGGGGGGCTGGCCCACGGTGGCCTTCTTGACCCCTGGCGGCGAGTTGCTGACGGGCAGCACTTATCTGGCCCCGGCAGCGTTTAAGGATGCTCTGCAGCGTGTCAGCGACTACTACCGCGACAACCGGCAGGCCATCGCAGAGCGCATCGCGGCTGAAAAGTCGCGGCAAGAGCGCGGGTCCGCCGAGTCGGACAAATCCCTTGTCACGGCGGCAGCCGGCGACATTGGCATGTCTGTGTCCGAGGCAGTGTTCTGGACAACCGCGAGCAGCTACGATGAAGAGTATGCTGGCTTTGGCGCGGCGCCCAAATTCCCGCAAACGGATGCAATCGAGTTGTTGCTGTCACGCCATCGTCGCACGCATGACCCGCGGCCGTTGGAGATGGCTATAACCACGCTCAAGGCTATGGCACAGGGCGGCATGTACGACCATGAGGCGGGAGGTTTCTTCCGCTACTCGACGACGCGTGATTGGAGCGTCCCACACTTTGAGAAGATGCTCGAGGACAACGCCCGCCTGTTGGCGGTCTATCTGCACGGCTACCAGTTGAGCGGACAAGCGGAATTCCGCGTGACGGCTGAAGGCATCCTCAACTATGTGAGTGGCACGTTACAGGACCATGACACAGGCTGTTTCTACGGAAGCCAGGATGCCGATGAGCAGTACTATGCCTTGTCTCTGGCAGAGCGTGCAAAACACAAGGCGCCTTTTGTGGATCGCCAGGTCTACGTAGCTTGGAACGGCATGATGGCATGCGCCTATCTGGAGGCGGCAGCCATCCTGGAGCGTCGCGAATTGGCCGACAGCGCTCTGGCAGCTGTGCGCTTCTTGTGGAAGCACTGCTGGCAGCCTGAGCAGGGCATGTGCCACTACTGGGACGGTCAGCCGCACCTTTTTGGTCTGCTGACGGACCAGGCATGGATGGCGCAAGCCATGCTACATGCATACGAATACACTGCCAGCCCTGAGTACCTGCAGCGCGCTGGACAGATTATGCGCTGGGTGCATGACAAGCTGCTGACGCCTGGTGGCGGCTACCAAGACCTGCCGGTCGGGGGCGAGGCCTTGGGGAGGCTCAGCCAGCCTGAGGTCCCGCTGGCGGAGAACGCGGTGTCCGCGGCCGCGCTCACGCGCCTGCACAGGCTGACAGAACAACGGGAGTATCTGGAGTGGGCACATGCAGCTCTGCGCGCTTTTGTTGGAAGTTACGCGCGCTACGGATACTTTGCAGCGGGGTATGCCCTGGCAGTCGAGCAGTTGCTGAATCAGCCGCTGCGCGTTGTGGTGGTGGGCGGTGCCGACGCCAATACGCTCGAGCTGCTGCATGCGGCCTGGCGGGCTTACGCCCCGAACAGGACTCTGCTGGCTGTGGATCCCCTCTGGGAGACGGAGCGGCTGCAACACCTGGGCTATCCAACGCTTCCCTCGCCTGTAGCATATGCCTGTCTGGAGGGGACCTGCGCGGCACCAGTCAGCGAGCCCACTGCGGTAGTCACTACGATTAACGACCTTTACGCAAAACGCAAAGCATGAGAACAAAGGAGGTTCCCTGTGATCAGCAATGAGATTCTGGATCTGCTCAGAAAGCGCCGTACGATTCGCAAATTCAAGGCGGATGAGGTGACTGAGGAAATGGTCGAGGCACTGCTGGAGGCAGCCAGCGTGGCCCCCAACCGACTCGATCGTCGGCCGCTGCACTATCTTGTGATCCGGGATGTGATGACCAAGCGCAGAA
>CAYZKS010000425.1:0-2233 GCA_964478725.1 uncultured Anaerolineales bacterium | reverse complement strand
CTATCAGCATTGCCAGAGGCCTGGCAACTGGCTATTAGGCGCGAGGTGGAGTCGCGCACATTCTACGAGCGCATGGCGTCGAGCACTTCGGATGCCAGCCTGAGGGCGCTGTTCACCTCCTTGGCTGCTGAAGAAGCCAGGCATCGAGAGCGACTGGAAAGCGAGTACCGGCGGATCTTCGAATCAGATCTTGAGCAGCCGCGCGGTAGGACAGGTGTCTTTGAGCACGGTTTGGAGCAGGCGCCTGCTGCTCAGGTGAGAGCCAAGTTGCCGCCGCTGATCTCGTGGTACGAGTGGGGCGATGAGGCCTTCCGCCTGGCGCAACAACTGGATGTGCCCATCCTGCTGAGCATTGGTGCAGTGTGGTGTCACTGGTGCCACGTCATGGACAGTACCACCTTTGCCGATGCTGAAGTGGCTGCACTGATCAACAAGCACTTTGTGCCCGTTCGTGTGGACACGGACATGCGCCCCGACGTCAACACTCGCTACAACATGGGGGGCTGGCCCACGGTGGCCTTCTTGACCCCTGGCGGCGAGTTGCTGACGGGCAGCACTTATCTGGCCCCGGCAGCGTTTAAGGATGCTCTGCAGCGTGTCAGCGACTACTACCGCGACAACCGGCAGGCCATCGCAGAGCGCATCGCGGCTGAAAAGTCGCGGCAAGAGCGCGGGTCCGCCGAGTCGGACAAATCCCTTGTCACGGCGGCAGCCGGCGACATTGGCATGTCTGTGTCCGAGGCAGTGTTCTGGACAACCGCGAGCAGCTACGATGAAGAGTATGCTGGCTTTGGCGCGGCGCCCAAATTCCCGCAAACGGATGCAATCGAGTTGTTGCTGTCACGCCATCGTCGCACGCATGACCCGCGGCCGTTGGAGATGGCTATAACCACGCTCAAGGCTATGGCACAGGGCGGCATGTACGACCATGAGGCGGGAGGTTTCTTCCGCTACTCGACGACGCGTGATTGGAGCGTCCCACACTTTGAGAAGATGCTCGAGGACAACGCCCGCCTGTTGGCGGTCTATCTGCACGGCTACCAGTTGGGCGGGCAAGCGGAATTCCGCGCGACGGCTGAAGGCATCCTCAACTATGTGAGGGCCACGTTGCAGGACCAGGACACAGGCTGTTTCTACGGAAGCCAGGATGCCGATGAGCGGTACTATGCCTTGTCTTTGGCAGAGCGTGCAAAACACAAGGCACCTTTTGTGGATCGCCAGATCTACGTATCTTGGAACGGCATGATGGCATGCGCCTATCTGGAAGCGGCGGCCATCCTGGAGCGTCCCGCATGGGCCGACAGCGCTCTGGCGGCCGTGCGCTTCTTGTGGAAGCACTGCTGGCAGTCTGAGCAGGGCATGTGCCACTACTGGGACGGTCAGGCGCACCTTTTCGGTCTGCTGGCGGACCAGGTATGGATGGCGCAAGCTATGCTACATGCGTACGAATACACTGCCAGCCCTGAGTACCTGCAACGCGCTGGACAGATTCTGCGCTGGGCGCATGGCAAGCTGCTGACGCCTGGTGGCGGCTACCAGGACCTGCCGGTCGGGGGCGAGGCTCTGGGGAGGCTCAGCCAGCCTGAGGTCCCGCTGTCGGAGAACGCGGTGGCCGCGGCCGCGCTCACGCGGCTGCACAGACTGACAGAACAACGGGAGTATCTGGAGTGGGCGCATGCAGCTCTGCGCGCTTTTGCTGGAAGCTACGCGCGCTACGGATACTTTGCAGCGGGGTATGCCCTGGCGGTCGAGCAATTGCTGAATCAGCCGCTGCGCGTTGTGGTGGTGGGCGGTGCCGATGCCAGTACGCTGGAGCTGCTGCATGCGGCCTGGCGGGCGTATGCCCCGAACAGGGCTCTGCTGGCCGTGGATCCGGTCTGGGAGACGGAGCGGCTGCAACACCTGGGCTATCCAACGCTTCCCTCGCCTGCAGCCTATGCCTGTCTGGAGGGCTCCTGTGCAGCACCGGTCAGCCAGCCCACTGCGCTAGTCGCTACAATCAACGACCTTTACGGGAAACACAAGCCATGAGAACAAAGGAGGCTCCGCATGATCAGCAATGAGACTTTGGATCTGCTCAGAAAGCGCCGTACGATCCGCAAGTTCAAGGCGGATGAGGTCAGTGAGGAAATGGTCGAGGCACTGCTGGAGGCAGCCAGCGTGGCCCCCAACCGCCTGGATCGTCGGCCGCTGCACTATCTTGTGATCCGGGATGTGATGACCAAGCGCAGAA
>CAYZKS010000424.1:0-2245 GCA_964478725.1 uncultured Anaerolineales bacterium | reverse complement strand
TAGAGCATCTCCTTGCCAAGGAGAGGGTCGCGGGTTCGAATCCCGTCTTCCGCTTCAAACCGCGAATGCTGGTTCATTCGAACCAGCATTCTGTGTATTGCCAGGCCAACCCTGCCAAAGCTGGGATGGAAACGAGGAGAACAGCGTTGAAGGTCACCAAAGAGAAGACAGGAACGTGCGAGTACACATTGAATGTCGAGGTAGAGCCAGAGCGCCTGCAGGTGCCTTTGCGGCAGGCTGCGCAGAGACTGAGCAAGCGTCGCCCGTTGGCAGGCTATCGGCCGGGCAAGGCGCCCTATGCCATGGTCGAGCGACTGCTCGGCAAGGAGCTTATCGTGCAGGAGATGCTCGACAGTATCGGCGATGGGCTGTATGAGGAAGCCATCAAGGAGAGCGGGCTGGAGCCCTATGCAGTTGCACACATGGAGATGCCACAGATGGACCCGCTCCAGCTCAAGTTTGTGGTGCCAGTGCAGCCAGAGGTCAAGCTGGGCGACTATCACAGCATCCGCGTCGTACAGAAGGCGGCCGACGTAACTCAGGCCGAAGTCGACGAAGTGCTGCAGGGCATCCGCGATGCCAACGCTGTCTGGGTGCCCGTCGAGCGCGCGGCCCGTCTGGGTGACCAGGTGCTCTTCGACGGCAGTGGGACCAAGGACGACGGAGGCAAGACCGAGCAGAAGGACGTGTCGGTGGAGCTTCACGAAGAGATGGTGCCGCGCGAGTTTGGCCAGAACCTGGTAGGCATGAAACCTGGAGAAAGCAAGGAGTTTGACGTACAGTACCCGAGCGACTTCCGCGACACCAACCTCGCGGGCAGACACGTGCACTTCGAGGTGACTCTGAAGGCGGTCAAGGAGAAGGAATTGCCCGAGCTGAACGATGAGCTGGCGAAGAGTGCCGGTCCATATGAAAGCATTGCCCAGTTGCGCGAGCAGATCGAAGCAGGCCTGCGCGAGAGGAAAGAGGCCCAGGCCAGGGACGAGGCGCTCACCCAAGCGCTGGATGCGCTTGTGGAGCAGGCTAACATGGAGTACCCGGCGGTTGCGGTGGAGCGTGAGACCCGGCGCATGCTTGAGAGCCTCTCGGACCGCCTGCAGCAGCAAGGCTTCACTCTGCAGGGCTATCTGGACATGCTTAAGAAGACCCCTGCGCAGATGCTGGACGAGATGCGGCCGCAGGCAGAGAAGCGTCTGAAGCGCACCCTGGCTCTGGCCCAGTTCGCAGAGGCAGAGGGTGTGGAAGTCGAGCCCGGGGAAGTCGAGGAGGAAGTGGAGCGCATCTCGCAGCCCTACGGCGATAGAGCTGCCCGGGTGAGAGAGCTCCTCGGCGCTGGCGAACCCCTGCGTTCCGTCCGCAGCGACGTGTATAGCCGCAAGGCGCAGGCTCGCCTGCTGGCTCTGGCCACCGGACAGCCGGAAGGCCCCGAAAAGGGCATGGAGAGCAAGGCGTAGGCAACAGCAGAACGCTCCTCTCAGGCGGCCACGTCTGGCGCAGGAGCGCTTGCGGGACAACTCCCGTGAAATGCGAATCTGAGGTGAAAGCATGGACAATAGAGCATTTGACACCCTCATCCCAATGGTCATCGAGGCCACCGGAAGAGGAGAGAGAGCATACGACATATACTCCCTTCTGCTCAGGAACAGAATCATCTTTTTGGGCACGGGGATCGACGACAACGTGGCCAACGTAGTGGTAGCGCAGCTCCTCTTCCTGGCGCAGCAGGACCCGGACAAGGACATCTCCATCTACATCAACTCGCCTGGCGGACAGATTTCTGCTGGCCTGGCCATCTACGACACCATACAGCTGGTGACTCCCCCCGTGTCCACTATCGCGGTAGGCATGACAGCCAGCATGGGCACCATCCTTCTCTGCGCCGGGACCAAGGGCAAGCGTTATGCCTTGCCGAATGCCACCGTTCACATCCACCAGCCCTGGGGCGGCGTGCAAGGCCAGGCAGTGGACATCCAGATCGAAGCCAAGCGCATCCTGCGCGAACGGGAACGGCTTAACCAGATCCTGGCCAAGCACACCGGCCAGTCCCTTGAGCGCATCAATCAAGACACAGACCGCAACTATTGGATGAACGCCGAAGAAGCTGTTGCCTACGGCATTGTGGATGAAGTACTGACCAAGCCCGCTCCCAAGGCTGAGTAGCGAGGAAGAGTCACATGCGTCAGGAACGTCCGCTGCAGCGCTGCTCTTTCTGCAACCGCGCGCAATACGACGTGCACCACCTGAT
>CAYZKS010000423.1:0-2250 GCA_964478725.1 uncultured Anaerolineales bacterium | reverse complement strand
ATCGATGACGATCTCGGAGGGGGTATGGGTGATCAAGGCGAAATTGGCATAGATGGCTTCCAGGTCCAGGGGAAGCTCGATGTCCAGCCGGGCCTGGCGCGGGGGTTGTGCGGCCATGTGGTCCTCCTTACGGATATGGTACGCCGATGCGGCGTGGAAACGCCGCCGCAGATCGCACGGATCGGAGCGCCCCGACCAGAAAACCCGTGTGATCCGTGGCTCCACTGCAAAAAGGTTGTCAAAGACGCGTCGTGAGGGGATAATAGGCGCGATCACGACGCGAGGTGCAAAGCATGTTCCGCAAACACCGGAAGCACTTGCAGTCCGCCTTGATGAGCGACATCGAGCGTCTGCCGCAGAAGCATCGTCAGCGTTTGGACCGCTCATGGGCGGGCGTGTTCTACCGGGAAGTCTTTTGTCGCATCGATGAAGAGATCTTTGCTGGATTGTATGCCGATGTGCCCTCGCGGCCCAATGTGCCCGTGAACGTGCTGGTAGGGCTGGAGACACTGAAGGCGGGCTTTGGCTGGAGCGACGAAGAGTTGTATGACGCCTTCGCCTATGATCTGCAGGTGCGGTATGCGCTGGGCTACCGGGATCTGGGAGAAGGGGACTTTGACCTGCGCACGTTGTACTACTTTCGGGGGCGGTTGAGCCAGTACAACCAGGAGCATGAGGTCAACCTGATCCAGCAGGCCTTTGCGCAGATCACCGACCAACAACTGACGGCCTTCAAGGTGCGCACGGGCAAACAGCGCATGGACAGCACCCAGATCGCCAGCCACATCATGGACCTGAGCCGTCTGCAGCTGGCGGTGGAAGGGGTGCATCGGCTGGCGCGCTTGTTGAGCGAAAGTGAGCGGGAGCAGTATGCCGAGCTTCTGGCGCCTTACCTGTCCGACAGCGCGGAGCGCTATGCCTACCGCGTGAAAGGGCAGGAAGAGACCCGGCGACATTTGGGCGAGGTAGGCAGCGTGCTGCGTGTGCTGCTGGAGCAGTTGCGCCAGCGCTGTGGTGCGGAGGCGGCCTACCAGGCCGTGGATCGTTTCTTTGGCGAGAACTTTGCCGTAGTGGAAGAGGCTACGCAGGTGCGACCCAACGACGAACTGCACAGCGGCTGTTTGCAGTCGCTGGACGATCTGGAGGCGACCTATCGCTACAAGGCCGACCGGGAGTACAAGGGCTATGTGGCCAATGTCGCCGAGACCTGTGATCCGGACAACGCGGTGCAACTGATCACCAGCGTGCAAGTGGCTCCGAACAACGTCGCAGACACGGCGTTGCTGGTGGAGGCCTTGCCTGAGCTCAAGGCGCGGACGGGTGTGGAGACCCTGATCACCGATGGCGCCTACGGCAGTCCGGCGGGCGACCAGGCGCTACGAGAGCTCCAGGTGCAGCAGGTGCCCACCGGGTTCACCGGTCGGCCGCCGGACCCTGGGCGACTGCACCTGTCGGACTGGGACGTTACCCAGGATGACGAAGGGATGCCACTCGTCGCCACCTGCCCTGGAGGACAAGCCGTGTGCCTGACCCGCTCACACAAGGGGTACTTTCGTGGGCGGTTGGAGCCAGAGCGATGCACCGCTTGTCCCCTCTACGCCACGGGGCGCTGTCAAGCCAGGCTGGGGTCCCGTGATGCGCGCTTTCGCGTCCGCTTCTCTCTGGAGGAACTCTACCTGGCCGGGCGCCGCCGGGCTATGGCCACCTGCAAGGCAGATCAGAAGCTACGACCTGCGGTGGAAGCCACCATGCGCTCGGTGAAACACCCCTTCCCGTCCGGTCAGTTGCCGGTGCGAGGAAGGTTCCGGGTGACCTGCATGATGCTCTGTTCTGCCCTGATGGTCAACACCAGACGACTCGCAGAGCACCTACACCAGGGGCACAAGCAAGAAAGCCAAGCCCAACAGGATCAGGACATCGCCGTAACTTGCTCTATTTGTTGCTTTTTCGCCGCCGCCGCCACTTGGCTACTGCGCCAGCTCCGGCGGAAACCATGCTTTGCTTGTTAAGGTGCACTTTTTGCAGTGGAGCCACGGTGCACACCGGCGGCACGGTAGAGCTTGTGATCGCTGACGCCGTCCCCGTGGCCGAGTCAGGCGGCTCCGAGTCGCCCATCGAGTTCGGCGTGCCGGTGACTTATGGCGTGGATCGCGGCGAGATGATCCCTGGCACCTTGATCTCCTACGAGGAGCGCGATGAGGAGAAGGGCGCCAAGCTGGGCGGCATCGAAGACTACGCTTACCGCAAGAC
>CAYZKS010000422.1:0-2253 GCA_964478725.1 uncultured Anaerolineales bacterium | reverse complement strand
TAGGAGGTTGCTGTGTCACTGGTTCTTGTTCCCATCATCAGCGGTGTTGTGGCGATCACTTCGTCAGTCCTGCTTCTCATCAGGTTGCACAAGGCAGAGCCCCATTCGGCAAGGATGGCTGAGATCTCCGGCGCTATTGCGACAGGCGTGAGGGCCTACCTGTGGCGGCAGCTCAAGAGCATTCTCCTGCTCACCCCCTTCCTCGCCGCAATCGTCTGGTACTGGCTGGGGCTGCCCATCGCCGCTACCTTCGTGCTGGGCGTTCTTACTTCGCTGGCCACAGCCTTCTTGGGCATGAATGCGGCGGTGCGCGCCAACGTCAAGACCGCAGGCGACGCTTCTGACTCAGCCACCAAGGCCTTCCACACTGCCGTCACTGCTGGCGCGGTCATGGGCTTCTCAGTCACCGGCTTTAGCCTGGTTGTGCTCTCATTTCTCTATTGGATTCTCCGCGAGCCGGACTTGCTGGTGGGCTTCGGCTTTGGCGCCAGCCTCGCGGCTCTGTTCGCTCAGATTGGCGGCGGGATTTTTACCAAGTCGGCGGACGTGGGCGCGGACTTGGTGGGCAAGATCGAGCAGAATATCCCGGAAGATGACCCGCGGAACCCGGCCGTGATCGCAGATCAGGTGGGCGACAACGTGGGTGACTGTGCCGGGCGTGGGTCTGACTTGTTCCAGACTCTCTCGGACGACATCGTGACAGGGATGCTCGTGGCGCTGGTGTATGCACCCCAATATGGCCCACTCGTGATCTTCTTCCCGTTACTGCTGCAGTCTGTGGGGACGCTCTCTTCTCTAGTCGGCGTGTTCTCGATCCGGCAGTTCAAGGAACGGAAGCCGGAATCGGCGTTCAACCTGGGCATGCTCGTCACTGCTGTCCTGGCCGCAGTCGGATCCTTCGGGCTGTGTCAGTATCTTCTGCATGACTTGAGCATTTGGTGGGGTGTCTGCCTGGGCATCCTGGTCACGCTAGTGGCCTCGATCGCAACACGCTACTATGCCGGATCCAGTGGCAGACCAGTGAAAGAAATCGCGGCCGCTTCAGAGCGAGGGGTGGCTCTGAACATCATCACTGGACTGGCATATGGGTTGCAGAGCCCTTTGGCTTCGGTCGTGATGATTCTCATCGCCGTCTCTTTGGCCTATCGAGTTTCTGGCGACAGCTTGTTAGCTATCGTCGGCGTGAACATTGGCACGGACCTCTTGATCGGATACATTATGACTGCGGACGCTTACGGTCCGGTCATGGACAACGCTTCGGGAATTGCGGAAATGTCGGGAGCAGAGGACAAGGTGGTGCGTTCGCTTTCTTCGCTCGACACCGTCGGCAACACCATGAAGGCCGCGACCAAGGCCTATGCCATGTCCTCGGGCACGATTACGGCCTTTGTACTGTTTGCCACCTTTTTCAGGCTGGTCAACCTGGAGACCATAAACGTCACTTCTCCATCTGCCATTGCGTTCCTCTTTCTGGGCATAGCCTTGCCGTATCTGGTCGGCTCTCTGAGCATCGGCTCAGTGGCCAGAACTGCCCAACAAATGGTGGATGAAGTGCGTCGTCAGTTTGCGTCCATTCCGGGCTTGCTGGAGGGGACAGGCAGGCCGGACTATGCGGCCTGCGTGGATATTGCCACAAGGAACGCGCTGCGCGAGATGATCTTGCCTGGGATAGTCAGCATCTTTGTGCCGGTGGCCGTCGGCCTCGTCTTTGGCGCCGCCGCTCTTGGTGCTTTGCTCATTGGGTCCGTGACTAGCGCGGCTATGCTTGGACCGTTCTTCAATAACTTGGGCACGGCCTGGGACAATGCCAAGAAGCTCATCGAGGAGCAGGGGGACAAGGGAAGCGCGGCCCATCAAGCGGCCGTGGCAGCGGATACCGTTGGAGATCCGCTGAAGGACGTTGCTGGCCCGTCGCTGCTGATCTTCATGAAGCTGATCGGGATGGCCGGCTTGCTGATTGCCGGGGCACTGCGCTAGGGAGCGCGACAGAGATAGCGGGCCGACCCGTTTCCCCCGCCTCTGTCGAGTCTCGCGAACGAACGCGTTTGTCAATGGGTTATTCGCAGTCTGCCCGCGCTTGACTGCGACCTAGACAGTAGCCGCCGGGGTAGCGCCTGTCTGTCGCCAAGGGATCGCTCTTGATGTGGGTCTTTGCTCACCAGGCGCAGCCGTGCCTTGGTCTAGACCACGGTTCTCGCTCGTCCCTTCAAGGGCACTCCCGTCAGGAGCTGCCCCATTCGTTTCAGGTTGTGA
>CAYZKS010000421.1:0-2255 GCA_964478725.1 uncultured Anaerolineales bacterium | reverse complement strand
CCCTTGTGGGCGTCCGGATGAGTAACGGCCACAAGGGCCGATGCTACTGCTCTCAATGAGATGCTACTCGAACTTGAAGCGCTTGACGGCCAGCGCGAAGAACACGACCGCAAAGCCGAGCAGCGCCAGGATGTTGGGCGCCGTGCGCGCCAGAGACCAGTTGTCGCTGAGCAGCCCCATGTAGCCCTCGATGCCCCAGGCGTTGGGCGTCATGCGCGACAGCATGCCCGCGAATCCCGGGGCACGGAAGAGCGGGAAGGTGCTGCCCCCGAGGACCAAGAGCACAAAGCCCAGAATGACGCCCAACTGGTCGGCCTGCTTGCTGCTGCGGCACAGCGTGCCCATCAGCATGCCCATGGAGGCGGAGGCCAGCGAAAGGGCCAGCGTCAGCAGCACCAGGGCCAGCGGCGACTGGCCCAGCGACATCTTGAACAGAGCGTAGCCGGTGCCGAACACGACCAGCACTTGCAGGAAGACGATGATCACGTAGGCCAACATCTTGCCGGCGATGATTGCGGCGCGTTCCATGGGCGAGCACAGCAGGCGGCGGAAGGTGCCCTCTTCCTTCTCACTCAGCAGCGTCGAGGCCACCGTGCCCACCAGGAAGAAGGCAAAGGCCACGGTAAAGGCGGGGACGTAGTAGGTGACCGGGTCCCATGGCTGCGCCTCTTCCACCCCCGCCACGGCCTCGGTCTGCACGCCGATCACCGGGCTGGAGCGCATCTTCTGCACCTGGGTCCACATCACGCCCAGGGTCTGGGCCTCGACCGCCTGGCGCAGCTCGGGAGGGGCCTGGTCGTAGCCCGGCTCCTGGGACAGGACGGCGTGGATGCCGTAACGCAGCTCGCCCAGCATGCCGATCTCGGCCATGGCCTGGTTGGTGATGCCGGCCACGATGCTGGCCGCCTCTTGCTGTGTGGGGTCTTTGATGATGGTGACCACCGCCGGCTCGCCGGCGTCGACCTTGCCGCTCAGGTCCGCGGGGATGACCAGCGCCGCCGGAACGTCGCCGCTGGCGACGCGCTGGTCGGCCAGCGCCGCGTCGCTGATCTCTTCGACCACCAGCACCTTGGAGTCTCTCAGGCCCTGCACCAGCATCTCACCGTAGGCGCCGCGGTCCTGGTTGACCATCAGCACGGGTAGCTCGATGCTGCGCTGCTGGTTGCCGGTGTTGCCAAAGGCCATTCCCATCAGGCTGGCAAACAGCAGCGGCATCAGAAAGTACACGGCCAGCGCGCCCTTGTCCTTCAGAACGATCAGCAGGTCTTTCCATGCGACGGCCAGGCTGTTTCTGATCATTTCACTGTCTCCTCATGTACGTTTCGTGTCATGCTCTGGGCATCAGGCCAGACGCTCAGTCGAACTTGAAGCGCAGCAGGCCGATGCCGAAGAAGGCCGCGACAAACAGGGCCAGGATGCCCATCTCGGGCAGGACATCGGCCACGCCCAGGCCGCGGATCATCAAGTCGTTGTAGGCTTGCAGCGCCCAGTAGTGGGGCACGACCTTGCCAACGGCGTTGAGCACGTCGCCCAGCACGAAGGATGGAATAAAGGCTCCGCCCACCATGCCCGCCACCCATAGCGCCACGGTGCTGATGCCGCCTACCTGGCTCTCGGTGCGGCACAGCGCCGCGAGCAGGATGCCCAGGCTGGTCGAGCACAGCGCCACCAGGAGGGTGACCAGGGCCAGCCCCAGCGGCGAGTTGCCCAGCGACGGCGTCTCTTGACCGATCAGCGGCAGCAGCACCAGGGACACGGCCCCGGTGATGACCATCTGCAGGATGGCAATCCACAGATTGGGCAGCATCTTGCCCACCAGCAGCTCCCACTTGTCCAGGGGCGCAGCCAGCAGGCGGCGCAAGGTACCTTCCTTCTTCTCCAGGAAGATCGAGGTGGCCGTAGTTTGAGCGGTGAGGAAGGCGAAGATGACCGCAAAGCCCGCCACGCTAAAGGTAGAGCTCTGGAAATCCTCCCGGCCGCGGGTGATCTGATCGGGCCACTTGGCCGACAGCGCCACCAGTGGCGCATCCTGGGCGCGCTCGACCTGCCCCTCGGCCTGCACCTTGATGCGCTCGCTGGTAAAGACCTGCGCCTGCGGCGGGGCGTCGCTCATCATCAGCGCCATTTGGGTCAGGCCGCCAACCAGTTGCGTTTCCAGTGACAGTTGGCTGGCCACGCCCTCGACCACCAGCCGCACCGTCTGCACCTCCGAGTTGCTGGCGGCGGAACCGTACAGCAGGCGCAGCTTGGCCGGC
>CAYZKS010000420.1:0-2263 GCA_964478725.1 uncultured Anaerolineales bacterium | reverse complement strand
AAGACGTGCTCCTCGATCAGCTCGTTCATCACGCGCTCGTCGTCCGCGGACATCTTCTTGGCGCGCAGGTCGCGGAACATGATGTCCTCTTCCTTGCCGTGGTGGGTGCGGTCGGCATAGGTGCGGACGAAATCCACCACCGTATCCACAAAGACCGGATCGGCCTTGTGGGTGGACTGCATCTGCACCAGGCGGTCCTTGACCACCAGGAGCATGTGTTCGATCAGGCGGTGCTCGATCATGAGCGGTCCACGTGCTTGCATGGGTCGACCTCCAATCTGAAATGTACGAGCGGTCGGGGTCAGCCTCATTACGGCGCTGCGCTCCGCATCGTCAGCTGCAACCGCTGGTTAGCGCGCGCCATTGGGGCGGGCAACTCCTATAGCCAGCGCCTTGTGTGCCGTTTGTACTCCTCCCACTCCGCACCGAACTTGACAGCCAACATGCGTTCTTCGACTGTTACGTAGACCCTGTCCATCAAGACAGCAAATGCGACGATTGCCACGTAGGGTGCCACCGATCCCATAAAAAGAGCTATGCCTATCAGGATGAGCACGAATCCGAGATACATCGGGTTTCTGCTGATCCGGAATACGCCAGTCCTAATCAGGAGGGATGATTCTTCGAACGGCTTGACTGTTGTACTAGCTCTGTGAAAGGCTCTGTCCGCGAGGAGGTTGACAGTCACACCCAGAGCCAGGGGGATGATGCCGAGGAGACTCCATGGGGGTCGAAGAAACCTCATCCCGGGGACCAGGAAATGGAGAGCTATCATGGCGACGATGGCAATCAACAGATACGTGGTTGGCATGATCTTCTTGGCCTTCAAGATGCCCCCTTTTGCCCGCGTCGTCCTGGGCTGCCTTCAGAGACCAGTGCCGCGGCCCCCTCCAAGCAGAGCAGGCTGGGCGCTGACTATTGAGCATGCACAATGCTTCCGTCAGCGTGCCGTGCGTCGTCGACGATCTGATGAACCTCGACGCGAGGAATCATACAACGCTAGTTGGAGGGCGTCAAACGGAGAGGGAAGGGCAAAGGAGCGGCGGAAGGTTGTGCGTAGCTAGCGCACTTGGTCCGCACGCTCCGACCACAGGAACGTGGCTGCCATGCCGGCCGCGCCGGTGAGAAAGACGAGGACGAAGCTGACCGGGCCGAGGGTTGCGCCCTGGGCGTACAGGCCGGGCACGGCCCAGGGGAAGAATTCGCCCCATCCGGCGGCGGCAACCACCTGCGCCAGGAAGACGGCGAGCATGGCAAAGCCGATAGGCACCAGGTAGCCGTGGCCTGCGCCGGCAAAGAAGGCGATGGGCGTCACCAGCGCGATGGTCAAGCCTGCACACACGGCCAGAATGCTCGTAAGCCGCCAGAAAACCTGTGGCGGCACGGCAGGAAGGGAAAGCGCCGCGCCAACGCCAACGCCCAAGAGGAAGAGCAGCAGCGCCAAGGCCGCCGACCAGGCAAAGACCAGTACAAACTTGGCCAACACGATGGTGGAGCGCGAGGTAGGCAGTGCCAGCAGGTCCTTGGCGGTGCGGTCGGCGTACTCGCGCCCGAAGACCCAGGCGGCGATGAAGCCGAACAGCACGATGCCGCCGCCCGCCACCGCCAGGGTGAGGAAGCCCAGAAAGCTCGGCCAGTCGGCGCCGCCCATGGTGAGCCGCGCTTTGGCGCTGACCAGGCCGATGCGGCGCGCCAGCTCGGGGTCGCGCAGGACCAGGGTGAAGAAGCCGTCCACCAGCGCGAGCATGCCGAACGCCAGCGCAGTCAGCAGGGGCATGCGGGAGCGGCGCGCTTTGAGCAACTCCACCCACAGAGCTTGTGAGAGGTTTCTCATGCCGCGCCTCCCGGCCCCAGGCCGACCAGCCGCAAGAAGTACTGCTCCAGGTCTTCCTGCTCGACGTGCAGCATGGTCGGGGCGTGACCCGCTCGTACGAGCCGAATCGCGACCTCATCCGGCCGTTCGAGCGCCGCAAGGTCGTGCACCTCGATGGCACCGTCTGCGGTCACGGCAGCCGAGTAGTACCCGGCGTTGAGCAGGGCGCCAAGCGCCGACGGGGTGTCCCGCGCGCGGATCACCAGCCGCTGCCGGCGATTGCGCTCCAGTTCACCCACGTCGAGTTCCTGCAGCAAGCGCCCCTGGTGGATGATGCCGATGCGCTGCGCCAGGCGCGATACCTCGCCCAGGATGTGACTGGACATGAACACGGTGACACCCCGTTCGCGCGCCAGTTGGAGCAGTAGGTTGCGGATTTCGACGATGCCC
>CAYZKS010000419.1:0-2263 GCA_964478725.1 uncultured Anaerolineales bacterium | reverse complement strand
GAGAAGGGCGGCGGCAAGGTCGTGGTCTGGGAAGCGTTCGTGAAGGAAGACACTGACTTTTCCGCCATTCTGGCGAAAGTGAAGGACGCCAATCCGGACGTGTTCTTCATTCCGACCTACTACGACAAGGTGAACCTGATCGCCGCACAGGCCAAGCAAAAGGGCATCACCTCAGCGCTGCTAGGTGGCGATGGCTGGGACTCGCCGGATACGGATCTGGCAGCAGTAGATGGTGGCTACCATAGCAACCACTATCACCCGGACGACACGCGGGCCGTGGCACAGGATTTCCGCAGGCGCTACGAGGCCAAGTATGGCAAGACCCCAGACGCCCTGGCGGCCCTGGGGTACGATGCTGCCATGCTGTTGGTACAGGCGATTGCGAACGCCGGCGTGGACGACCCGGCCAAGGTGAAGGACGCCCTAGCAGCCATCAAGATGGAATGCGTGTCGGGCATGATCACCTTCGATCAGTACCACAACCCGATCAAGAGCGCGGCCATCTTGCACGTTAAGGATGGGAAGGTTCTGTTCGAGGCCTCAGTCAGCCCATAGGGCGAGTGTTTGGGCAGGAGGGGGCTGGGCTTCAGGCCCCCTCCTGCGTTTGCGAACGGTTTACGGGTCGGACCAGTTCGACCTAGCAACTCTGGCCGTGGCATCACGGTCACGGCCTGTGTGCCGTGCAGGGAGTCTCCGCACGGAGTGCTATCCGTTGGAAGGAGAGTCGTTTCCGCATGAAGGGCACCATTGGTCGCATTGAGCTGTTTGTGCGCAGGCAATGGTACGTGGTCAGCGTCGGCGTGGTAATCGTCGCTTGGCTCGCGCTGCGAGCTCGAGATAACCCCGTGCTCTTTGCCCAGTTCCTGGTAGATGGTATTCGGCTGGGCTTCGTTTATGCACTGGTCGCTCTGGGCTACACCATGGTATACGGCATCGTGCGCCTGATCAACTTTGCACACGGCGACATCTTCATGATAGGTGCGTTCACAGCTTTCTACGCCACCACACGCTTCAAACTTGGCTTTGTCCCGGCAATGGCTCTCTCCATGATTATCTGCCCATTTCTCGCTGTGGTCATCGAGCGCATAGCCTACAAGCCGCTACGTGATGCTCCACGCATTTCGGCCCTGATCACTGCCGTAGCAGTCTCGTTCTTCTTGGAGTACTTCACAGCCCTCGACTTCGTATTCACTCCAAACTTTATCAGCTACACCCCGTTGCCGATCCAGTTCAAGAGCTGGGAAGTGGCGGGCGTGACTCTCTCCAATGTTATGTTCATAGTGATTGGCGTGAGCACGGCCTTCTTGATCGTTCTGTGGTATCTGATCTATCGCACCAAACTGGGCAAGGCCATGCGCGCGGTAGCCTGGGACAAGGCAACGGCACGATTGATGGGCATTGACGTGGATTGGGTCATTACCTTCACCTTCGCCGTAGGTGCAGCCCTGGCCGGGGTGGGGGGCATGCTTTACGTGATCGTCTACCCGCAGATCCGCACCTTCTTGGGTGTGATGCCAGGACTCAAAGCGTTCATCGCGGCCGTGTTTGGCGGCATCGGCAGCATTCCAGGTGCATTCCTGGGCTCGTTGATCATTGGCATGGTAGAGACCCTGAGCCAGGGCTATCTCTCATCCACCTTGCGTGACGCTATCGTGTTCTCGATTCTCATCATTGTTCTTCTATTCAAGCCAACGGGCTTGTTTGGCGAGGCAGCCAAAGAGAAGGCATAGAGATTACCCAGAGTGGACGGCACCCAGGCAACTCGAGGGGCCTGTTCATTGCGGTCGGGCAATTCGTTAAGTACAGGAGCCCTTATGAGTAAATCCAGGTTTCGTTTTCTGGGCCAGGGCTGGCGGTTCTGGCTCGTAGTCCTGCTGGTCTTTCTGGTAGCGCAGTGGTTGTTGATGCCGCGCATGACCGAGTTTCGAAGGACGGCCTGGATCATGTTCCCCTGCATCATGGCCATCATTTGCCTGGGACTGAACCTCATCTACGGTTTCAACGGGCAGTTCTCGCTCGGCCAGTGGGGCTTCTACGGCATTGGCGCCTATGCTTCAGCGCTTGTCACATACCACTGGGCAGAGAGGATCACCTATCCGATTCAGGGGCTGGTCATCCAGGTGCCAGCGCTGCTGCAGAGCATCGTGCCCCTACCCCAAGTGGATCTCTTCCGCTTTGACGCCGGTAGGTCCATGCTGTTCGTGTTCGCGGTGCTGTTCGGAGCCGTCCTCGCTGCCCTGATTAGCCTGGGATTCGGCTACCT
>CAYZKS010000418.1:0-2272 GCA_964478725.1 uncultured Anaerolineales bacterium | reverse complement strand
CGCTGTTTGACAAACGCGGCATCTGTGCTATAATCGCCGCCGGTTCACGGCTAGGTTGTGCAAGGAGTGTGCGCGTTGTCGTGTATCTCTGGAGCGGATAGTACTGAGGGCAAAGGGGCACTCACGAGAGTGCCTTTTTTGATGCTTCCTGGTGGAGTGGTGTCCCTCTCAGGGCGGATGTCTCATCCGCCCTTTTTTGTGCTCGTGCGCCTTGGAGCCCAAGATGCCGCGGATTGAACTGCCAGGGGCGATAGATGCCCATGTGCACATGCGCGATCCGGGCCTTACTCAGAAGGAAGACTGGTACTCTGGAACGTGCGCGGCCTTGAGGGCCGGGGTCGTGGCGGTGCTGGACATGCCCAACAATGTCCCGCCAGTTGTCGATGAGGCAAGCCTGCGATGCAAACAACAAGCTGCTCAAGCACGGGCGGTGTGTGACTATGGGCTGTTCATCGCTGCCGGTGCGCAGAACGCGGGATCGGCGGGTGCGCTACGGGAACCGGTCGGCCTGAAGATGTACCTTGGCGAAACCTTTGGACATTTGCGGATTGACAACCTGGATGTGGCCGCCAGGCATTTCCAGGCCTGGCCCCGCGGACGTCCGGTCGCTGTGCATGCCGAGGGCTTTATGGTAGCGGTGGCCATCGCACTGGGGCGCCTGTTTGATCAGCATGTCCACGTCTGTCATGTGGCCAGGCGGACCGAAATCGAGCTCTTGCGGCGTGCCAAACAGCGTGGACTGAATGTGACCTGTGAGGTCACGCCGCACCATCTATTCCTGACTGCGGAAGACCAGCAGGGCCTGGGCCAGCTCGCCCACATGAAGCCCAGCCTGGGCAGCCACGATGACGTCTCTGCGCTTTGGCAGAACCTGGACGTGATCGACCTGATTGCTACGGATCATGCCCCGCACACCCTGGAGGAGAAGCACGTCGCGCAACCGCCTCCGGGGATTCCAGGTCTGGAGACCATGCTGCCCCTGCTGCTCACAGCGGTCGCGGAGAAGCGCCTATCGTTCGAGCGTCTGATGGATCTGGTGGTGGTTGGCCCTGCACGCGTCTACGGCCTGGAAGTGCCTGCAAGCAGCCAGGTTGTGGTGGACACCGATGCAAGCTATGAGCTGCACGCGAAAGACCTGTCCACCAAGTGCGGTTGGACCCCCTTTGAGGGTTGGAGAGTGCGAGGCCGCATTCTGAGCACCACGCTGCGTGGAATGCTCGTATACGATGGAGCGCAGGTCCTAGCACCTCCAGGATACGGGCAGCCTATCTGCGGCCGCTGGTCAGACCTACGTTTGGGCACGAAGCATTCATCGCCTTGAGGAGGAAACGATGTTGGTGAACGGGAGAAACTGCGGGCGCAGAGGCGCGCTCTCGAACACCGCCGCTCAGCAATACTTCGTGGGTCAAGACATCCTTTCGGTCCGGCAATTCGATCGTGAGCGCCTGGAATACCTGTTCGCGCTGGCGGAAGAAATGCGCACGATCGTGAAACGAGAAGGGTCGTCCAGCATTCTACGCGGACGCGTGCTCGCCTGCCTGTTCTATGAGCCGAGTACGCGCACCAGCTCTTCGTTCGTCGCGGCAATGTCGCGGCTGGGCGGCTCGGTGATTCCGATCAATGAAGTGCGCTATTCTTCAGTCACCAAGGGCGAGTCCCTGCCGGATACCGTGCGCACCCTGGAATGCTATTCCGACGTAATCGTGCTGCGCCACCCCGAAGTAGGATCAGCCCAGATCGCGGCACAGGCGGCGCGCAAGCCCGTGATCAACGCCGGCGATGGCATCGGTGAACACCCCACGCAAGCTCTGCTCGACATCTTCACCATCGAAGAGGAGCTTGGCGGCATCGATGGAATGACAATTGGCATGGCAGGGGACTTGAAATTCGGTCGCACCGTGCATTCGCTGGCGCGTCTGCTGAGCCTGTTTGACGTCAAACTGCGCTTTGTGGCGCCAGAGAGCCTGCGCATACCACCCGAGCTGATAGAGGAAGTGGCCAGCAAGGGCATCCCATACCTTGAAGCGGAATCGCTTCAGGATGTGATCTCCGAACTCGACGTCCTGTACGTGACACGCGTGCAGAAAGAGCGCTTTGACCTGAGCCTGTACGAACAGGTCAAAGACTTTTACAGCGTCACACCGGAAAGCATGCAGCAAGCCAAACGGCGCATGGTCGTCATGCACCCCTTGCCGCGCGTGGGGGAAATCCAACAGAGCGTGGACAGCGACCCGCGTGCTGCCTACTTCCGCCAGATGGAGAACGGCATGTA
>CAYZKS010000417.1:0-2273 GCA_964478725.1 uncultured Anaerolineales bacterium | reverse complement strand
AGCTCCAGAGTGAAATCGCGCATGGTGTCGAACATCTTGCCGCTGGGGGCGACGACCAGCGCCGGAAAGCCACCACCAACCACGGCAATGGGTCCGTGCATGAAATCGGCCGGGGAGTAGGGCTCGGCGATTAGGTAGTTGAGCTCTTTGAGCTTGAGGGCGATCTCGAAGGCAGTGGCGTAATTGTAGCCTCGGCCTATGACGACGCACGTCTCCATGTAGCGATAGCGTTCCACTGCGTCTGCGATCAGCTCCTCGCCATCCAATACGCGCTCCACAGCCAGGGGCGCGCGTCGCAACGCCACCAGACGGTCAGGAGCGTCTCCCAGGGTGCAGGAAAGCAATGCCAACGCGGTCAACTGCGCCGTGTAAGTCTTGGTGGCAGCCACCGCTTTCTCCTCGCCAGCGTGCAGGGAGATCACGAAATCAGCTTGTGCAGCCAGGGGGGAGTCGGGGACATTGGTGATGGCCAGCGTCGGTACACCCTGCCGTTGCCCTTCCTCCAGTACCGCCACGATGTCGGGCGACTGGCCGGACTGAGAGATGCCGATGACCAGAGCATCTTCCAGCCGGGGCGGCTGGCCGTAGACGCTGAACAGCGACGGCGTGGCCAACCCCACCGGCAGGCGGTTATGTGCGCCAAAGAGATACTGCCCGTAGCGGGCCGCGTTGTCCGACGTGCCTCGCGCGGCCATGATGACGTACTTGACGCCCCTCCCTCGCAGATCGGCTGCGATGCGCTGGGCGTTTTCAGTTTCCCGATCCAGCAGCGTCATGAGCACCTGCGGCTGCTGGCGAATTTCATCTTGCAAAAAAGACACAATACCACCTCCAGTCGGCATAGCTCTCAACTCAAAGAAACGTTGGCCGGCTCAATCGCCAGCATGTCCAATTCCATCCACTGACGACCGGCGGCCTGGAGCCACCCGTGGCGGAGCCGTCCCCAGGGCGTTGCGACCATGTATTGATTATCCAGCCAGATGACCAGCCCCAACGGGCCGCGCGGCGGTGTCTTGCACTCCAACATCAACGTACCATCAACGCTGAAGTGCGCCGACCTGGTTCCCCACTCGATGACGTAGGTGTGCCAGTCGGTCATTGTGACGTCAATGGCCGCCTCGCACACGCCGATGGCGCGCTGCGCGATGGGCCACAGCTTGCGATACAGTGAGCGGATGTTCATCAACGGCACAGCAACGGGCGCAGTCGGGGCCAGCAGGAAGAATGGCAGGCGCATGGCATCCATGGTGGCGGCCTTCCAGCCACAGCCAGACGTGTGCACATCCAGCTTCATGTTGGAGGGAGGTGAGCTGTAGAAAAACCAGATCGCACGCGGCAGGGTGGGCCAGCGTGCGCCGGTCATCATAAACGGGTCGTTCCAGAAGCCGAAGCCTGCCGTCCCGCTGAGTATCTGCCCGCTGCTCCGCCCCTGTTGGTGATAGGCGCCAACGCATCGTTCATCGTTGTAGGGGGTGGGAGCGGGGTGCGAGAAGCGTGCGCGCACGGTGAGGGTCAACGGTGGCCGCCACAGGAAATTGCGGCGGGCGCGGTGCTGATAGTCGTCAATTTGGGCGTTGGTGTAGTAGCGCGACGAGGTGTCGGTGTTGACCAAACGCAATGTGCTGCCCGTCAGTTCCAGCGAACCGTTGCCGACAACAAGACGTTGCCAGTGGGGGCTGAGGGTGGACCCGAAATCCTCGTGAACCGAGTGTAGTTGGCTCATCTCATGCTTGAAGTGACTCCAACAGGTCCTTGCCGAAAGAGGTCATCTTGAAGGCGACCAATTCCGGTATCGTGCCTATGCCCAGCGGTTTGTCCTGATACTCCGGCTCCACCACCTCGAAATCGGCCAGGATGCCGATCACCATGCGCTCAATGGCGCCATGCAGGAACTCACGGGCATAGGTACGGCCACAAGTCTTCCAAATGCTTTCGTCCGGCCTCTATCGCCTGACGTTCCAGAAACTGCTTCATGGTTGGCCAGGGTGTACGATCAATCATCGGGGGCATAGGCAGCGTTTCCGCATCTTCAAAGTATGCCAGGGCAAGAGTAGCACTAATGGAAAAGGAACGCACGCGGGCGTATTTCACGGCTGCCACCTCGAACAATCGCTCGATCGGCACCTGTCGGAGGATGCAGTACAGATCCACCAGATCCTTGCGAGTACCGCGACCGATTATGGACGCCAACTTCATGGCGCCGATTTCCTCTACAGTAGCCACCGGCACGCCCTCTACCAAGACAGGCTGCTGCACCAGAGGGTAAAGGTGCA
>CAYZKS010000416.1:0-2274 GCA_964478725.1 uncultured Anaerolineales bacterium | reverse complement strand
GCCAGCCCTTTGACCTGCGCGGTTGCGTCGAGAGCGCCTTGGACCTCGTAGCGGCCAGGGCGGCGGAAAAGGGCCTCGATCTGGCATGTGTGTTCGAGGAAGATCTGCCCCCAGCCATCGTCGGCGATTTGACGCGCCTGCGGCAGGTGCTGATCAACTTGCTGACCAACGCGGTCAAGTTCACCGAGCGTGGCGAGGTGGTGGCGACGGTATGCCGCATGCCCGACGCGGGGAAGGTGCCGCAACTACAGTTCAGCGTGCGCGATACCGGCATTGGCATCCCGCCTGATCGCCAGAACCGCTTGTTCCAGTCCTTCAGTCAGGTGGACGAGACGACCGCGCGCCGGTACGGCGGCACAGGGCTGGGTCTGGCCATCAGCAAGCGCCTGTGCGAGATGATGGGGGGGCGCATCTGGGTGGAGAGCGAGCCCGGCAAGGGCTCCACTTTCTCCTTCACCATTGCTGCCCCGCCCGCTCCCGATTTCGCCGTGCGCTCGCGGCACGAGGGCGCGCAACCGCAACTCACCGGCAGGCACCTGCTGGTGGTAGACGACAACGACACGAACCGTCTGATCATCGTTCGCCAGGTGCGCGCCTGGGGCATGATCGTGCGCGATACACCCTCCCCGCGCGAGGCGCTGGAATGGGTGCGTCGCGGCGACCCGTTCGATTTGGCCATCCTCGACGTGAGCATGCCTGAGATGGATGGGCTAGAGCTGTCCGCGGCGATCCGTGAGCAACGTTCTGCGCAATCGCTGCCGATCGTCATCTGCTCTTCGCTAGGTCGACGCGAAGCCAAGTCGGAGGACCTGCAGATCGCAGCCTTTCTGACCAAACCGCTCAAGCAGTCGCAGTTGTTTGACTGCCTGGCTGGCCTGTTTGTAGGCGCCGCTGCGCCTGCAGCGCGCGGGCCTAGCGTGCCTAGCGTGGACCCCGGGATGGCAAAACGTTTGCCGTTGCGCATTCTGCTGGCTGAGGACAACGCTGTCAACCAGAAGCTGGCGCTGCGCCTGCTCTCGCAGATGGGCTACCGCGCTGACGTGGCCGGCAACGGCCTGGAAACCATCCAGGCTGTGGAACGTCAGGCCTACGACGTGATTCTGATGGACGTGCAGATGCCTGAAATGGACGGTCTGGAGGCCTCCCGTCAGATCTGCCGCCGCTGGCCAGCGGGCAAACGCCCGCGCATCATCGCCATGACCGCCAACGCCATGCAGGGTGATCGTGAGATGTGCCTGGCTGCCGGCATGGACGACTACTTGAGCAAGCCGATCCGGGTGAACGAGCTGGTCACTGCCCTCACCCAAAGCGCAAACATCCAAGCAACGGGAGGAGAGACCGTGTCCGATAGTGCTGTGATCGACCCCGCCGTCTACGAAGAACTCGTGGCGTCCACCGGCGACGACCCCGGCTTCATCCGCGAACTGATTGACGCCTATCTGGCCGATGCGCCTGGACTGTTCGCGCAGATGCGCACCGCACTGAACGCCAAAGACGCGGAGACATTCCGGCGCGCGGCCCACTCGCTAAAGTCCAACAGCGCCAGCCTGGGCGCCATGAGCCTCTCGGCCATGGCCAAAGATCTCGAGATGATGGGCAAGGCCGCCAACCTGGAAGCCGCGGCGGTCAAGATCGCCGCGGTCGACGTGGAGTACGCCAAGGTGCAGGCAGCGCTGGAGCGCAAGCGCGCTGCCCTCTAGGTGGCGCGGGCATCCTTAGGGCAGGAGTCAAGATGGAAGTAGGCCACATCCTGGTCGTAGACGACAACAAGATGAACCGCTTGCTGCTGGCGCGCGGCCTGGAGCAGCAGGGGCACCGCGTCTCCTTTGCCGAGAACGGACGGCAGGCCCTGCAGATGTTGCGCGCCCAGGGTTTTGATCTGGTGCTGCTGGACGTGCTGATGCCCGAGATGGACGGCTACCAAGTGCTGGGCGAGCTTATGGCCGACACGGACCTCAAGAACGTTCCGGTGGTCATGGTATCGGCGGTGGGCGAACTCGATAGTGTGGCCAAGTGCATTGAGATGGGCGCTGAAGACTATCTCCCCAAGCCCATCAACCCTGTGCTACTGAAGGCGCGCATCAGCTCCAGCCTGGAGAAGAAGCGCCTGCGCGATCAGCAGCGCGAGCTGATTCGCAAGTTCGCCACCAAAGAAGTAGCCGAAGACCTTGAGGAATCCGGTTTCGCCCTGGGGGGCAAGTTCGTGCCCGCCACGGTGATGTTCTCGGACATCCGCGGCTTCACCACCATCACCGAGTCGCAATCTCCTGCGGA
>CAYZKS010000415.1:0-2276 GCA_964478725.1 uncultured Anaerolineales bacterium | reverse complement strand
GCCCTGGCCGCCTCGATCAGCAGATTGGTGATGCCGCTCATCGCCGAGACCACCACTACCACATCGCTGTCCTTCTCTTTGGCCGTTTTGACGATCTCGACCACCTGCTTGAAGCAGTTGGCGTCTCCGACAGAGGTGCCGCCAAATTTCATAACCAACATAGATGATGCCTCTCCTCCTCGATTTATCGGACAGAGACAGGCCAGATGTAGATACTCGTAGGGTTTTACCCCTACTTGCTCATTAACAATTTACCCCTTCACAGGGCGGAGTTGCCCGATCCTGCCATTGGCTACATCCTCTCGGCAGAAGCTATTGCCTGAGGGGGATCATAGCCATGCGAACCAATCCGTGCCTACGTCAGCGATTTTGTCAACGTCATCGCTGTGGCGAGACCTATCAGGCCATCGCCGAGCGCGAGGGCGTAAGCAAAGAGACCGTCCGCTACTGGTGCCGCCGTGAACGGGACGGCGGCGATTTGCAGACCGTGTATCGTCGTGAGCCAGCGGGATTGCTCGGTCGTTTCGATGCCAAGGTGCGCTACGTCATCTTGCGTTTGCGGCTGGAACATCCCTGCTGGGGACCAAACCGCCTGCTGAACAAGCTGAAGAAGCGTTCTTCATTACGCAGCTTGCGCTTACCCAGCGAAGCTAGCATTGGGCGCTACCTGCATCAGTGGGTGCGCTTCCGACGTTGTCCTAAACCAGAGGTGCGCCGTGAACGCCCCAATGCTCCCACGCAGGTGCATCAACGCTGGCAGATCGATTTCAAGCTGGGCATCGCTTTGCAGAATGGCCAGTTGCTCAACTTGCACACCGCGCGAGACCCAGTGGGCGAAGCGTGCATCGGCGCTGCCGTCTTCCCGGCGGGCCGCGTGGGGCGGAAGGCTAAGCCAGTCACTCTGGAGCAAGTACGTTCCTTCCTCCGCCTCTGCTTCGCTCACTGGGGCACCTTGCCTGAGGAAATCCAGACCGATGGCGAAGCAGTGTTCATCGGAGCGGCTGAACAACGCTTCCCCAGCGTCTTCACCCTCTGGCTACAGGGTCTGGGTATCGACCATCTGGTCATTCGTCCTGGCAGACCCACTGACAATGCCGAGGTAGAGCGTTGTCACCGCACGATCCATGACTACGCCATCGTCGGCCAGGAGAAAACGGATCAGATTCAGTTGCAGAACATCCTCGACCAGGCCATTGAAGAACTGAACGACGAACTCCCTTCGCGCGCTGACGGCTGCGCCGGTCTACCGCCCCTCATCGCCCATCCTCAACTACGGCAACCGCGTCGACTCTTCCATCCCCACCTCGAACTGGCGCTCTTCGATCTGAGACGAGTGGATGCTTATCTGGCCACTTTCACCTGGCAACGTCAAGTGGGCCTCAACGGCCAACTGCAGGTCGGCAGATACCGCTATTCTGTTGGACGCCGCTTCGCTCGCCGGGCGGTATGGGTGCGCTTTGACCCTAGTGACCGACATCTCGCTTTCTTCGCCGCTGATGATCTCAGAACAGAGATCTGTCGTCGCCCAGCGAAAGGACTGGACATCGCCAACCTGACCGGTCTAGCGCCATGGCCCCGCGGCCTCGGCCCGCAACAATTGCCTTTGCCTATCTCTGAAGGGGTAAATTGTTAATGAGCATCTAGGGGTAAAACCCTAATGAGCAACTACAAGGAGGCCTGTCCTACGGGGGTAGCGCCGCGACCGGTGACCATCGTGGATGCCGGGGTGCGCAAGCCGCTCGACCTCAAGGTGGTGACGACCTTGCGCGATATGCGCCAGACGCCGGGCGGCTCGATCTGGTCCTCGATCATCCCGCAGGTGCTCGACCAGGTGCGCCGCCACCGCACCACCCTTGTCTTTGCCAATTCGCGCCGCCAGGCGGAGCGTTGCGCCGACCGGCTGAACGAACAGTTTCGCGCCGAGCAGGAGGAAGAGGTCGGGCCGGGGGGCACGGAGGCGCTTTCGCCGGGCGGCGTGCCCAAGGGCGTGGGCATGTTTGGCACGGGCGCGGAGGGGCCGTTCCGCGCGCATCATGGCAGCATCTCTCGCGAGCAGCGGCTCAAGCTGGAGCAGGACTTGAAAGACGGCAAGCTGCCCGCGCTCGTCGGCACCAGCTCGTTGGAGCTGGGCATAGATATCGGCGCGGTGGATTTGGTGGCGCAATTGCAGTCGCCCAAGGGCATCGCGCGCGGCTTGCAGCGGGTCGGGCGCTCCGGGCATCTCGTCGGCCAGACCAGCGTCGGGCGCATCTACGCGACCTTCCGCGAAGACCTGG
>CAYZKS010000414.1:0-2281 GCA_964478725.1 uncultured Anaerolineales bacterium | reverse complement strand
ATTTGACAGGCTTGTGCTGGCGTGCTAACCTGTGATTACCGAAGGTACCCATGATGCCTCCCAAGGTCTCCGTGATTATCCCAAATTGGAATGGCCTGCATCACCTGCCGACCTGTCTTGATGCTGCCTTATCGCAGACCATCTCGTCCTGCGAGGTGATCTTGGTTGACAACGGTTCCACCGACGGGTCTGCTGATTTTGTGGCCGCCAACTACCCGCAGGTGCGAGTGTTACGCAGGGAGAAGAACCTGGGCTTTGCGGCAGCGACCAACCTGGGCATCCGCAGCTCCCAGGGCGAATATGTCGCCACGCTCAACAACGACACACAGGCGGAGCCCACCTGGCTGGAGGGCCTTGTTGGAGCCATGCATTCCGCCACGGATGTCGGCATGTGCGCATCCAAGCTGCTGTTCTACGACCGCCGCAACGTGGTCAATTCTGCCGGGATCGCCATGGACAGGGTCGGCATCGCCTGGGATCGGGACGGAGGCGCGCCAGACTCAGTTGGCGACCTGCAACCCCGCGAGATCTTCGGGCCCTGTGCCGGCGCTGCTCTCTACAGGCGCGCCATGCTCGATCAAGTCGGGCTCTTCGACGAGGACTTTATCAGTTACCTTGAAGATGTGGACTTGGCCTGGCGCGCTCAGGCGCTGGGCTGGCGCTGTGTGTATGTCCCAGCGGCCAGGGTGTACCACGTGCATTCGGCCACGGGCCGGGAGGGCAGCCCACTCAAGAATCGCCTGCTGGGTCGCAACAAGTGCTGGACCATCCTCAAGAACTACCCTTGGCCGCAGTGGTTGGCCTACGCCCCGCTGATCTTGGCCTATGACCTCTCAGCCACCGCCTGGGGAGTGCTAAGCAGAAAGGACTGGAGCGTGGCAGCCGGGAGGCTGGAGGCTCTGAAGGCCTTGCCAGCCGTGTTGCGCAAGAGAAAATCCATCCAAGCCTGCCAAGGGTATTCGTCACACCTCGCCTTCGCCAGGCTAAGCCCCGTGGAGGCTCCCTGGAGCGTGCAGCGCCGCTACCGGCATCTCTCCAGTCGGTCGAAGAATCTCGGCTTCTGACTCAGGTGTTGGGTTGCTGTGTCACGTGCCAGCCGGCACCGCCGGAGACAAGAAACCGGGTTTCTGTCCCGCGTGTGTTTGGTGCGCCCCCTCCTTGTATGCTATAATCGCCAAACGGTAGAAGAGCGTGTGCGCCAGGAACGGGATGTTCGCCAAGCTTGCTGAGTTAATTCGATACCGGGAACTTGTGCAGAACCTGGTCGTGAGAGACCTGAAGGCGCGCTACAAGAACTCCGTGTTGGGCTTCTTATGGTCGTTGCTGAACCCCCTGTTGACAATGGCGGTGTTTACCGTTGTCTTCACTTTCATGATGCCCAGCAATCAGATCGAGAAGTTCCCCGTCTTTCTGCTGTGCGCTTTGCTGCCGTGGAACTTTTTCCAGGCCGCGCTGATGGGCTGCACCAACAGCATTGTCGACCATGCTGCCCTGATCAAGAAGGTCTACTTCCCGCGCGAGGTTCTGCCCATCTCCGCTGTTCTCTCCAACTTTGTGAACTTTTTGCTGGCGCTTGTCGTGCTCTTTGTGATGTTGTTTGTCTTCAGAATCCCGCTGACGCTTTGGGCGCTCTGGCTGCCATTCATCATGCTCGTGCAGTTGATCTTCACACTCGGACTGGGCCTGATTCTGGCCACGACGAACGTCTTCTACCGCGATACGGGACTCATCATGGGGGTAGTGTTGCAGGCCTGGTTCTTCCTGACGCCAATCATCTACCCCATCGACATCCTTCCCACGCAGCGCTACATCGCCGGCCTGAGCCTGAATATCCATCGCTTGACCTACATCCTCAATCCGATGGCGTCCATCGCGGCTTCGTACAGGGTAGTGCTGTACTACGGCGCACCTCCGGCGCTGGACTTTATGTTCAGAACACTGGTCACTGCCGTGGGCGTGCTGGTGATTGGCTACGCGGTCTTTGCGCGCTGTAGTGGCGTCTTTGGAGAAGAGGTGTGATGAGCGCCGTGATCACTCTTCAAGGCGTCTCGAAAAAGTTCGTCCTGCGTCACGACCGGCCCAGATCGTTCCAGGAGCTGCTCATTCACGCCGTCGGGAGGAACCACAATCCCAACCGGGAGGAGTTCTGGGCCTTGCGCGATGTGGATTTGAAGGTCGAAAGCGGCGAGACGCTGGGGTTGGTGGGCGCCAACGGCGCCGGCAAGAGCACCCTGCTCAAGTTGATCGCCCGTATCATCGAGCCGACCTGCGGAAGCATCGC
>CAYZKS010000413.1:0-2295 GCA_964478725.1 uncultured Anaerolineales bacterium | reverse complement strand
ATTGACCTCGTGGGCATGGAGTCGCTGCTGCTGCTCATGGTGGACGACCCGCCCCGCGTGGACGCCCTGATGGCGCACCTGGTGGACTTCTACGCCGAGGTCAGCAGCCAGGTAGAACGACTCTCTCGCCGCATCCAGGCTCCCGGCGATGTGAGTGGCGCTGAATCGGCTCCATGAAGCTCGTTAGGCTGATGAGGAAGGTGTCGGTGGTTTCCACGGCAAACCTGTGCTGCAGATGGGCGGACGTTCAGCCCACAAAGAGACGACACCCAGTCTGATCTGGGTGCTTCCGGTTCACAGGGCATGACCGTTCTGCCGCCGCGCTGAGCGTCGCTCGACCTCGTATAGACCGAGGCAGAACCTGATGAGACCCACGAGCGGAACCAGCACCATGGGACGAGGGGAGGTCGGCGTCGCACCGCTCGCGCTCGTGATCGCCTGCAGCAGTCGGGTCGCTCAACGGCGCGCCGGCTATGGCCTCCTCTCCGACGAACCCTCCAGTCGAAGGAGTGACTGATGCCAGACCAACCCAATGTTCTGATGGTACTCGCCGACCAGCACAATGCCTCCTGGCTCGGCTGTGCGGGGCATCCACAGGTCTTGACGCCACATCTGGATGCCTTCGCGGACACCGGTGTGAGGTTCACCCAAGCCTACACCCAGAACACGATCTGCACTCCCAGTCGCGTCAGTGTGCTTTCTGGCCAGTATTGCCACAATCACGGGTACTACGGTCTTTCCGGACCGGCAAGCTTCGGCCTCGGCAACTTCATGCGGCACTTCCGACAGCATGGCTACCGCACCGCCGCTTACGGCAAACTACACCTGCCCGAGTCGCCCCGCAATTGGCTGGCCGATGACCTCGACGAGTTCGGCGATACCTACGAGACCGCGGACGGCGTGTTCGGCAGATCGGCTTATCTTGGCGAACTAGAGTGCCTTGGCCTGCGTGAACTGGAGGATAGCTGGCACAACCACAGCGGCGTCTACGGGCCGCAAACCATCCAGATGGATGCCATGGTTTCCAGGCTACCCTATGAGCACACGCAGGAGGTGTGGTGCGCGCGGCGGGCGATGCAGTTCATGGACCAGTCTCTCGACCAGCCCTTCTGCGTCCAAGTCGCACTGCAGCGCCCCCACCACCCCCTGTTGCCTCAGCCATGCTATTGGGATCAGTACCCGGATGACCTCGAATTGCCACCGACCCACGACCAGCCGCCCACTCACCGTCCGCCCCATTTCCAGGCGGCCTGGGAGGCCCACCACAAGGGCCGCTGGGAGTATGCGGTCGAGGGCGAACCCCTCGAGCAGGGCTTCCGACGGCACTGGCGCGGCACGCTGGCTTGCGTCAGCCAGATGGACGATGTCTTCGGCATGTTGCTGAGTTACCTGGATGAGCATGGGCTCAGTGACAACACGATCGTCATCTACTCCAGCGACCACGGGGCCTATCACGGCGTCCACGGCGTTCGCGAGAAGGCGCCAGGCATCTGTTCGGACGCGGTCTGCCACATCCCACTGCTGTGGCGTGTGCCAGGAGTAAGCGCGGCTGGCACCACCCACGCAGCGCTGGTGGAGGCCGTGGACTTTGCGCCGACGCTGGCGGCGCTATGTGGCCTGCCGGAGATGGAGTGCGTGGACGGGCTGGATGTCGGGCCGCTCTTGCGGGGTGAGACAACAGCGGTGCGGGAGGTTGCGGTGACCGAGAACCCCTGGAGCAAGTCGCTGCGCTGGGAGCGCTGGCGGTTCGTCCACTACCAACGGGAGATGTTCGATGGGCAAGATCAGGGCGAGTTGTACGACCTCGAGGCGGATCCAGACGAGACACATAACCTCTACCACGATTCAGAAGCCCAGGGAGTTGTCAGCGAATGCCGCCGCCGGCTCCTGGAGTGGCTGATCGCCACTACACGGGTCCGGACTGTGCACCCCACATCCATCGAGACGGGATCCTGGCTGGAGGTGGGCAGGTGTACGTACCCTCTCGGCAGCGACGGCACTGCACCCAACCGGATCCAGCCCCGGTTCGTGACCAGCCGACACACCGGCTACCTGTGAGGGGACAGCTCCATGAACCGCCGTTGCTTCCTGACCACCGTGCGTCTGGGCACGGCTGGCCTGACGCTGTCTCGGCCGAGCCGGTCTCAGCCCCTCACCCGCTCTGGCGATCTCGCCACGCGGAAGACCTGACGGGGTCTCGGCACGCCATCGCCCGGGTGTTCCCGGCCTCAGAGGCTCACCGCCTCACTGGAGGCCGAGGAGGCGTAAACGGCGTCGGTGATCTGCTGTGGAGAA
>CAYZKS010000412.1:0-2298 GCA_964478725.1 uncultured Anaerolineales bacterium | reverse complement strand
GCTTGCGACCCTCCCTCTCTGCGACCAGCGGGCCAGTGCCGAACAGCCCCGCTTGCCGCTTCTCCTTCAGCCGGTAGCTCTCCCCACGGATGTTGACCACGGTGCTGTGATGCAGAAGCCCATCCAGGATCGCAGCGGCGATCACCGCATCGCCCAGCACCTCACCCCACTCGGCGAAGCCCTTGTTTGAGGTCAGGATGATACTGCCGCGTTCGTAGCGTGCAGAGACCAGCGAGAATAAGGCCGTCGCCGCCGTGCGGTCGTAGGGCCAGACGCCGAACTCATCCACGATGAGCACACGCGGCGCCAGATAGACGCGCATGCGCCGGTCCAAGCGATGCTCGGCCTGAGCACAGCGCAGATCCTCAACCAGGTCATGCGCACGCACAAAGTAGACCCCGTAGCCATGCTCGATGGCCTTGATCCCCAGGGACACCGCCAGATGCGTCTTGCCCACGCCAGGCGGCCCCAGGAACAGCACGTTAGCTCCGTCGGCCACGAAGCTGAGACTGGCCAGCTCGGCCACTTGGCGCTGATCGATCGAGGGCTGGAAGCCAAAGTCGAACTGCTCCAAGGTGCGCTGGAAGGGCAGATGCGCCAGCCGCGTGCGCGTGCGCAGGTAGCGCTCGCGTCTGACCAGTGCTTCAGACTCGAGGAGTTCGACCAGGAAGTCGGGATACGACAACTGCCGTTGCGCCGCTGCTTCCAGACGGCCATCCAGCACGGCCGCGGCCTGGGTCAGCCCCAGTTGCTCGAGGTGCAAGCGCGCTTTCTCCAGGGCGATCATGGCTCACCACCCTCCGCTCGCGCGCTCGTAGAAGCCCAAGGGACGCTTCTCGACCTCCACGTTGGCCACCTGCACGGCCAGGGCCTCACGGCGAGGTGCTTTGTCCCATCCCGGCAATCCCTCCCACTGCCCCGGTGCCACCAGGTGCTGGCCCGGGTGAGTCGCACGGGGGTGGACTGCCAGGCGGCGCTCCCCCGCCCATATCTCCACCAGTTCATCGCTGGCCTGCACTTCCACCCTCTGTCCCACCCAGGGCCAGGGCACTCCGTAGGCGGCCCGCTGCCAGCGCACGAAGCAGTCGCGGCCCACGAGCCGCTCCTCGCGCAGGAACGGCTGCAGTCGCTCGGCCCCAGGCAGAGCCCGGAGCAGCGGCCGCTCGCGCTGCAGACGATCACAGGGGCGCTCGCGCGTGGTCCCGTGCGTCCGCACGTCCGCCACACTCTCCCACCAGGCCCTGGCCTGCTGGTTCAGCTCCTCCAGGTCCACGAAACGCGCCGTCGGCCAGAAGTTGTGACGCACATACTTGACACCGCTCTCCACCCGCCCCTTGGTCTGGGCGCGATACGGATGGCAGAGCTTGATCTCGAAGCCCAGACGCAGGCTGAAGTCCAGAAAGCGCGGATTGAAGCGCGGCTCGCCGCCTGCATCGCGCTCGAGCACCACCGTCTTGGTGTTGTCGTACAGGCAGCGCTCGGGTATGCCCCCAAAGTGCGCGAACGCGTTCAGATGGCAGCGCATGAACGCCGCCGTATCCGCCTGGGGCACAAACTCAACGTAGATGGCGCGCGACCAACTCAGCACCATCACAAAGCCCCACACACGCCGCGTCCTGCCATCCGGCATGTGGTAACGGAACTCGCCAAAGTCCACCTGCGCCTGCTCGCCAGGCTCGGTCTCGAAACGCACCGTCGCCCGCGCTGGATGCCCACGCCGCAAGGGCTTGACGAACTCCTTCAGTGTCGAGTAGCCCCCTTGATAACCGCGTGCTCGGATCTCCCGCAGCAACACAACGCAGTTCAACACTCCCTCGCCTAGGCGCTGCTCCACGTAGGGCTTGTACGCATCCAGCACACTCGGCCGCTTCCGTCGCTTCCTGGCCCTGGGCACCCCCGGTGCCGCCAAGTACTTGCGCACCGAGTTGCGCGACACGCCCAGTGTCCGGCCAATCGCTCGAATCGACAACCCGTCCGCATGCAGCTCAACGATACTCTTCACTGTCCCACCTCCCAGCATCTCTTGCCCCCTCTCGCTCTGGTTGGCGTGGAGGGTAGCTTCTGATGGGGGTGGGTCAATTCTATGTTGGCGAAAGTGGGTCAATTATATCCTGGCGACAACAAAAGGCCTCCCCGCCGGAGACCTTAGCCCGCGCGCTTGCTCGTGCGGCGACGGTGGCTGCGAGCACATGGCGGGAGACTGGACGGCGCCGGGCGCCATATGAGGTGGCCTCTCATCAACGGCACCAAGCGCACCGCCACTAGGCTTTCTCCGATCTTTGCCCAAGAGGACTGCAA
>CAYZKS010000411.1:0-2305 GCA_964478725.1 uncultured Anaerolineales bacterium | reverse complement strand
GGGGTGGGCGGCATCGAGCATAACGGGCTTGCTGCGGGTGAGGGCGCTGGCGCAAGCGATCTGAACGGCCAGTGCGGTGACGCGGTCGACTTCGCCTGTGCTGAGGGTCGAGCTCGAAGCGAAGCCCCAGGCCCCGTTGGCGATCACACGCACCCCAAACCCCTGGCTCTCGCTCATGGCGATGGCTTCGACTACGCCGTTCTTGACCACCAGGCTCTGCCCGACCTTGCTGACAATGCGAATGTCAGCATACGTGGCGCCCTGCACCTGGGCCAGGTTCAGGGCGCGGTCGGTGAACTCTTTCAATGATACGCCTCCTCTGATACCGTGTGTCAAGGTCTGCCCGAATACCACGCCTGCAGACCGTAGCTTGCTTGTGCGTTCGGTTGGGGCACGAGGCAGTATACCATGCTTTGCGCCCTGCTGCAAATGTGTCACATTGTCAGCATCCCTTCCAGGGCAATTGCATTATGTGACTAGGATTTCGTAGCAAATGCGGTGGCCCTTCGTCTAGAACTGATGAGGAGGCAGTTCTCATGACGGAGCGGCACGCCACATCCATTCAGCAGCATTTTGGTACGCTTGAAGATCCCCGGATCGACCGCTGCAAACGGCATCAGTTGTTGGATATCGTGACCATCGCTCTCTGTGCCGTCATCTGCGGCGCTGATGATTGGACGGAGGTGGCGGCCTTTGGCCGGGCCAAGCTTTCCTGGTTCCGCACGTTTTTGACCCTGCCCAATGGCATTCCCTCACATGACACCTTTGGGCGGGTGTTTGCCCGTCTTGACCCTGCCCAGTTTGAGACCTGTTTCCTGCACTGGATCAGCAGTCTGGCCGCTGTGCTGCCAGGGACCGTCATTGCCGTGGACGGCAAAGAGGCCCGCCGGTCCCATGACCAGCATCTGGGCAAAGCAGCCATCACCATGGTGAGTGCCTGGGCTGCTGACAACCACCTTGTCCTCGGGCAAGTGGCCGCAGAGGCCAAGAGCAACGAGATCACAGCCATTCCCGATCTGCTGCAGGCCCTGGCGCTCAAAGGCTGCATTGTGACTATTGACGCAGCCGGCTGCCAAACCAATATCGCCCAGCAGATCATTGCGCAGGGCGGCGACTACGTCCTGGCCCTCAAGGACAACCAGCCGACTCTGGCAGCTGATGTGGCCCTGCTGTTCCAGGACTGCCATGCCACTCGCCCCGGGAGCTATGCGGTGGATCATGCGCAAACGATTGAGAAAGGCCATGGCCGCATCGAGACACGTGACTGCTGGGTCATCGCCGACCCGACGGTGCTTGCCCCGCTGCGACGAAGCGCGGCCTGGGCCGGGCTGCAGAGCGTCATCGAGGTCCGTGCTGAGCGGCAACTAGCCGATGAGCGGACCGTGGCGACGCGCTACTATCTCTCCAGTCTTCCTGGCAAGGCGGAGCAAGCGCTGCGGGCAACGCGGGCCCACTGGCACGTCGAGAACAGTCTGCATTGGGTATTGGACATGGCCTTCCGGGAAGACGACAGTCGGGTGCGTATCGACTACGGTCCAGAGAACTTTGCGATCTTGCGCCGGTTGGCGTTGAACCTCCTGAAGCAGGATACGAGCCTGAAGATCGGAATCAAGGGCAAGCGCAAGGCCGCCGGATGGGATGAGGCGTACCTGCTCCATCTTCTGGCTCCCCTCCTGCACTAAGGACGCCTGATCGGACACCGACCGCCAGGCAGACCTCCTGCCGGTCAGCGCCCGTCAGGTCATGATCGATTGCCTCAACCGTGCCTTCCCGCCCTCCGGGCAAGGCACACACGGACGCAACCCATAATGCGTAAGCCCTGACAAGGAAAGGGAGCATGCAAGAGACACGGCTCAATGGGCGCTACGCCCTTCAGGAGAAGCTGGGCGAAGGCGGCGTCGCCATCGTTTACCGCGCTCAGGATACCCTGCTCGATCGTCCCGTGGCGGTCAAGATCCTCCGCCAGCAATTAACCGGCGATCCCGTCTTCCTCGACCGATTCCGCCGTGAGGCGCAGGCTGCTGCGCGACTGGGCCATCCCAATATCATCAGCGTCTACGACGTGGGGCAGGATGGCGACCAGCACTACATCGTCATGGAATTGGTCGAAGGCCAGGACCTCAAGGCATTCATCACGGCCAATGGGCCTCTGCCCGTTGCCCAGGCGTTGGCCATCGGCGAGCAAGTCTGCGCCGCGCTGGACCACGCGCACCAGCAGGGCTTTGTCCACCGGGACATCAAGCCGCAGAACATCCTGGTGGCGAGCGCAGAACAGGCGACAGCAGCGCGCCCGCTCCTGATCAAG
>CAYZKS010000410.1:0-2307 GCA_964478725.1 uncultured Anaerolineales bacterium | reverse complement strand
CCGCCGGGCTTGATCTCGAGCGAGGGCGCATAGTGCTTCTCCAGCGAGCGCACCAGGGAGCGCGGGTCCACTGCCACCACCACCACGAACAGCGGTAGCCCGAGCAGCAGGTGCACGGCCTGCAGCACCAGCACCACCTTGTCCTCTGGGCAGCGGTCGAGGTCGTCAATGTACAGCACGATGCGATCCACTTTGGGCAGCAGCCCTGCGGACGGGTCGCCCGTCTTGTGCGGCGTGGGCGTCCACTGCAGCCGCAGGCGGCGGTCGAGCTCCACCAGGTCGCGATGGATCACCGAGACCACGCCCATCTCCTTGGCATAGGCCTCGCTGGCCGTCACAGACTTGACGAACTCGGACAGGTTCCTGTTCCTGCTCGCGTCCTCATGCTGGAGGTCGGCGATGCGCCCCTGCGTGTTGGCAATGCGCAGGTCCAGATCCTGGAGGGCTTGCCCGGCGGCGTCGAGCTTGTTGAGAGCTGCCTCGCACTGCTGGGCCAGGTTCTCGCCCTGCTTGTCCTGCTGGGGGCGCGCTTGCTCGTAGAGCTGGTTGACGCTGTCTGCAGCGGCGACGACGGCATTGCCCCTGTCCAGCCAGGCGCGCAGGTTGAGCACCGCCAGGCTGATGAAGCCGCCCACCTGCGCAACCAGCCTGGCCAGGGCGCTGTCCGCGTAGGATCCGCCCCAGAGCGTCAACAGTCGGTCGGCCAGGCGCGCCAGCACCGGAATGCACACGGCCATGGCGATCAGGAGCAGCACGCGCACCCACACATCGGGGCCTGAGAGCAGGCCGGCAAGTACGGTGCGCGTGCGGCCGCGGGTGGTCTGCAGCTCGCCCAAGAGCTCTTCCACCTGCTGGGCGGACTGGACCGCGCCCGTCCGGCCGATCAACTCGCGTGCCTTGTCAATGGTCGCCTTGACCTCGGGCTTCTGCTGCGCCTGCTGCCACAGCAGCTCTGCGATGCGCTTGCGATCTGCCGGGCGCCGCTCCCAGGCCTGCCTATGCGCCTCCAGAGCCTGCTGCGCCTGGCGCAGCTCCTGCTCCGCCGCGCTCAGACTGCGCTGCGCCTCGGCGCGTTCGGCCTGCAGTTGCTTCAGCTCGTCCAGGTTCTCGGCCAGCGCTGCGGCGCGCTCACCCTCGCTGATGAACTCGGACAGGCTGGCGAAGATGTGGTTGGCCAGGCTCACCAGCAGGTTGGTATCCACATAGTGCCAGGCGTTAAAGCGCACCTGCACGACCTGGCGGCAGTACGCGGTCGGATCGTTCGCCTCCTCACCCGGCGAGGGGCGGGCGATCCTTTGCGCCTCGCGCGCCAGGGCAGCGATGCGCTCCTGCAACTGCAGCATGAAAGAGGACTTGCCCGCGCCCCAGTCGCCAAACAGCCCGACGCACAGCGGCGGGGCCAGGTCTCTGGCGGCCAGCACGGAGGCAAAGGCCTCCACGTCGCGGCCGATGTCCAGCAGGTCCCTGGAGGTGGGCGCATCGGGGTCGCACTGGGCGCGCTCAGGTTCCTCCGGCCTGGCGGGCTGCTCCGGAGGGTAGAAGGATGGGCGCCGAAGAGAGTCATCCGGCCCCTCCGCACGCCGCCGCCCTCGTCGCTGGCCGGATTGCTCCTGAGAAGAGGAGGGTTGGTCGCTCGTGGCGGCCTCTGAAACCTGCTGCTCACTGGATTGGTCTGGGGAGACGCGGCTGTCTTCTACCTCGATGCTGGTCTTGGGCATCTCCTGCTGGCTGGATTGGTCTGAGACCTGAGAGGGCTCGCCTCCCTTGGTTGCGCCCTGCACGATGATGGGTTCGCTGCGGGGATCGGATTCTGACATCTCCTGCCTCTCCTTTCGGGGCGGGCGCGCCTCACGTGCGTGAGGCGCAGGCCAGTCGTAGCACAATCCAACGCCACGAACCGAGTTTGCGCCCATTCTGCGAATTGCGCAAATCGAAGGGGGACCTCACACCAAGCCACAAAGCCACCAAGACAGAGGGTAGAGGGCGGTGCGACTAGAAACCTGGTTTCTGTTGTGCGCATTGACAGGCAGGCTGCCATCGGCTATCATGCTGCGCGGGCAAACAGCGCAACGACAACGCAAGCGCGGTGAAGGAGGGTGAACCCATGTCTACTCAGCTCGAAACCGAGCCGATCACGGTACTGGTAGAGTTCCCGCAGAGATCCGGAGTGCGCAAGGGCCTGCTGGGGGCGCCGGACCTGGCGCAGCAGTCGGCGCAGGCGCTGGACAAGGCCATGGATTCGATCCAGGGCATGGCGCAGCGCGTGACCGAGATGCGCAAGAAGCTGCCAGCGGAGATGGCCGCGGT
>CAYZKS010000409.1:0-2321 GCA_964478725.1 uncultured Anaerolineales bacterium | reverse complement strand
AACTTAGGCAAGGCCTAACCCTTGATGACACGCTCTGCAACGTCCGGTCTGCCACGTATCAACATGGCGGCCACATCAGCTCGCATCTCATCCGCCCGAGACGGCTCTGGGATGTCATGCTGGCGCGCATAGGCCATCATGTCGTAGATTGAGACCCCAGCGATCTCGGCTGCCCGTTCCAGTGTCACCTCCTGGCACCGGTACAACCCGGCTGCATACTCCAAATGTGCCTGCCGTGCCCCTTCTCGCAGCAACCGCTGCCCCATCAGTTGACTTCCCTGCCAAGTTGTGCTATGCCTAGTCAATCAAGCTTAAGATCAATTGGGTGCAGTTGCTCTCATCTCCAAAGGCCATTTCTGCCTAAAACACCTTCGCTTTTCGCCGGATTTGCATAGATAAAGCTCGAAATTCACACTAAAATGGGGCCATTGCGACGAAATTTTTGTCAGAGAGATAGGAGCGATTGCACCCAGATCAATTGACCTTTTCGGAGAACCTGGTGGCACTTGAGATGTATCCCGTTTTGTGGTATAATAGTTCCACTATATGGGACTATCATACACAGAATGGGGATAGACCATGCCCGAAGAATATCCTGCGCGAACATTAGGCGAGCGGGAATCTCGTCTGTTGAGTAGCCTCTCGGCGGACGGGCACACGGTATTCACTATCGAGGATGCCCGCGCTGTGCTGGGCGATAGTGATGCCAACATCCGCAAGCTGTTGCACCGCCTTCACCGCAAACGATGGATCAGGCGGCTGGAACGCGGCAAGTATATGATCATCCCCCTGGCAGCCGGCCCAGAGGCGCAGTGGGCTGAGCACGAATACCTCATTGCTGCCTCGTTGGTAGAGCCTTACTACTTGGCTTACGCCACGGCTCTGCACCACTATGGCTACAGTGAGCGCCCGCTTAATTCGCTTGTTATCGCCACCACACGGCGCAAACATCCCGTCGCGATCGGGCACCTCACATATCGCTTTGTCACCCTGAAGCCCTATAAGTTCTTTGGCTATGAGATCATACCCTTACTGGACAGTACCGTACATATGGCGGAGCGGGAGAAGGCGATCGCCGATGGCTTTGACCATCCAAAGCTGGCGGGGGGTGTGTTGGAAGCAGCCAAGGGGCTGTGGTTCGGCAGCCAGGAGTTGGACCGGGAAAAGCTGGTGACCTACACCTTGCGCCTGCGAAACCAGGTCGCTGCGCGACGGTTGGGTTTCTGGCTGGAACTGTTGGCTCTGGGAGATGAACAGTTGCTATCTCGCCTGGAAGGTGGTAAAGGACACAACTATGCCCGGCTGGAGCCATCAGGGACGGCCGACGGACCGCACAATACACGTTGGCGACTGATTGTCAACGTGCCGGAACGACAGTTGTTGGAGTGGCGGGAGCATTGAGATGATCTCGGAACGCGAACTTCGGCGGACAGCGGCAAGGACCGGCCTCGGTGCCGGTCAGGCCGAACACGAGTACGTCCTGCTCTGCGTGCTGGACGCGCTAGGTCAGACATCGCCTCTGTCCGATACTTTCTGTTTGAAGGGCGGCACAGCACTGCGCTTGATCTATTTTGACGACTGGCGGCACTCGGTTGACCTGGATTTTTCGGTACTATCTGCGTTCCCTGCAGACGAGTTGCGGCCGCTGGTTGAGAGATGGTTTGCCCAGGTAAACACGGTGCATGGTATGGAGGTGCACCTGTTGGATTTTCATCGTGCGAACGACGCGGCCCGAATGCGTGCCCGGTTCGTGGGACCGCTGCGCCATCCCGCTCGTCTTCTCTTTGACCTCACTCTGGACGAGCTGGTACTACTGCCACCCGAGCGAAGGCAGGTGGTCACGTCGCCTTTCCCTGCCTTGCGCCCGATCGTCCTAACGTACGCGCTGGAGGAGATCTTGGCGGAGAAGATGCGAAGCATCCTGCAGCGTGGCCAAGCGCGAGACTATTACGATGTCTGGCGACTGCTAAGGGAAAAGAGCGCTGATTTTGATGTGTCCGTTGTTCGCTCGGTCCTGGCGCAGAAATGCCAGCATAAGGGACTGGACCAGCCGAGCGTCCAAGCCTTCCTATCGCCCCGGTATCTTGCTGAGGCTCAAATGTACTGGGATCGCGACCTGGCCGGACAAGTCGTCCCGCAGTCGTTACCGGATTGGGCAGCTGTCACGAGGGAACTGACGAGGCTCCTGGGCAAATTCTTTTCCGACTAAGTGAGGTGTACCATGGTATTAGCAGACAATTTTGGGTCCCGAAGATACTGGATTTCTGCAAGTACACCTCTGGCGTAGTTGACACCGCACCCTCTTCTCATCAAGTCCCTTC
>CAYZKS010000408.1:0-2348 GCA_964478725.1 uncultured Anaerolineales bacterium | reverse complement strand
TCCACGAAAACGGGCCTGGCGCCGGTGCAAGAGATGGCGGTCGCGGTGGCGATGAATGTATTCGCGACTGTAACTACCTCGTCCCCTGCGCCAATCCCGATTGCTCTCAGGGACAGCTCCAAGGCGGAGGTACCTGAATCCAGGCCGACCGCATACTCTACTCCGCAGTACGCAGCGAATTCACTCTCGAACAGAGCGACCGCCTCACCCAGCACGAAATCGCCTCGCTCGAGGACGTTGAGAATCGCCTGCTGTACCTCAGGTGCTAGGAACGCATACTGAGCTTTCAAATCGACAAAGGGAATGTGCATCGATACCCCCAGATCACAGCACTGCCGTGCTGCAGTCTTCACTTGCCGGTCGCTCGGCCAGGACGTACGGATGGCCAGGAACAGGAGTCTCTCGACGTTTGCACCGCTTGGCGCTACTAATAGTAGTAGTTGCCCCTTTGGGCCTTGGCCTTGTTGAAGACAATGCCCAGCGACTTGGCCTTCACGTGGTCCATCTGTCGCAGCGCCTTTTGCACGCCCGTTGCGGTCGCCTGGTCTTGAGCCACCACTAGCAGGACGCCGTCCACCACAGTTGCCAGCGCGGCGGCATCGGCAAAAAGCGCGATCGGCGGCGAATCCATTAGGACCACGTCAGCCGTCTGTGCAAGGGTTTGAATTATCTCCTGCATCTTGGGCGAACCGAGCAACACTGCGGCATTGTCCGGTGGCGGCCCGGCTGTGAGCGCCTGCACGCCCCCAATCCCGGCCTGCTGTAGTGCCGCATCGACGGGAGTCTGGCCTAGAAGGATGCTGCTCAGCCCACGTTCGTTGGAAAGATGCAGAGCTTGATGCAGGCTGGGGCGCCGGAGGTCTCCATCCACGATGACCACTCTGCGCCCGGCCTCGGCCAGCGCAGCCGCCAGATTGACCAGCACCGTGGATTTGCCCGCTCCCGGCTCGGCGCCTGCGATCAACAAGGTCTTCAACGGCGCGTCAGAATCGAGCGATAGAATGTTTCCCCGCAGAGCGCGATACGCTTCACCAACTGATGATTGTCCAGTGCTCCGAATTGCCAGTGTCTCAGGCCGTTGCTTGCCCCGAGTCGCGAACCTAGGGATCGAGCCCAGCATGGGTACCTTCGTCAAACTTGCTAGGTCATCTTCTGAGTGCAGGACCGGGTCCAGGTTCTCGAACAGGAGGGCGAGGCCCAGCCCACCGATCACCCCAATGAGGGTGCCCAGCATGAGATTGAGTTTCGTGCGTGGCTTGCTGGGTGCATATGGCAGCACCGCCGGTTCGATGATGGTGACGCTATTGGCGCGCGCTGCCTCGGATACGCGGGCCTGTTCATACTGCTTCAGCAAGCTCGCATAGATCTCCTCTCCCAGGCCAATCTTGACTCTCTGGGCCTCGATCTTCTTGTCATCTGGTTCTGAGCTGCTCAGCAATGTCTGTAGCGTGGCCCTGTCGGCCTCCAGGTTGTCCTCCACAAGGGTCAGTTGGTCTTGCAGTATCTCACGGGCGCTGCGCGCGCCTCCAAAGTACAGGCTTTGACTTTGCTCAACCAGTAGGGCTGCCAGCGTCTCGGCGATGCCTTTGGCCCGCTCGGGATCGGTATCTTCAACAGAGATCTTCAGCAATTCGGTGTCTAAGATCGTTTCGGCTTTGACCTGTGCTACTAGAGCCTCGGGCGCGATGGCGAGATCAAGCCTCTTGGCAACCTCTTCGAGCACCGGTCGGCTCTTCAGGATATTGATGTATGTGTTCATCAGTCGTTCAGCGTACATGTAATCCACATAGTCTATCGATCCACTGGAAGCCTGCGCCACGCGCACGGTTGTAGTGGCCGCATAAGTGGGCTGCTGCATCCGGGTGCCAAGGCCCACGACGACAGCGGTCACCAAGGGAGTGAGAATGAGGACCCATTTTCGCCTGTTGACGATCTGCAAGTAGTTCTTGATCTCCACGCTGTCTCTGCCCTTCCTTATCCTCGGCTCCGATTCGCAGCCACGCCCAGCACTCTCATGCACCCTACTGCCTGAACCAGGTGTTTCGGCAATCTAGACTGCAATCTGTGGAACTGGGCACTCGATCTCATAGAATACCTGTTCCTGTGATCCGCCATTCCTGAGGGATTTCTGGGCAGCTTCGATGACCTTGACTACCCGCAACCCGTCGTATCCATCAGTCTGCGGCCTCTTGTTGCTCAGGATGCATTCCAGGAAGTGCTCACATTCCAGACGCAGGGGCTCTGTGAGACGGATGTACGGAATGGTGATATCGCCATAACGATACGAGAATTGAAAGTCGCCATATGTGTCCGCATAGGGCGGGCATTCCACGCCCTTGTCATAGATC
>CAYZKS010000407.1:0-2358 GCA_964478725.1 uncultured Anaerolineales bacterium | reverse complement strand
TGGGCGATTTCGAGGACGGGCCGTGCGTGCTGGTGGGCGACCAGGCGGTGACCACCCACCTGTCGGCCTTCATCGACTGCCACAGCCGCTACGTGGTGGAAGCCCGCTACTACCTGCGGGAAAACCTGGACATCCTCATCGACTCCCTGCTGCGGGCCTGGGCCGTCCACGGGGCCAGCCGTGAACTGTATCTGGACAACGCGAAGATTTATCACGCCCACGCCCTGAAGGCAGCCTGCTTCGCCCTGAACATCCGTCTGGTGCATCGCGGGGTGGGTGATCCACCGCCCGGCGGACTGATCGAACGCTTCTTCGAGACTGCCCAAAGCCAGTTGGAAAGCGAGGTCCGAGCGGGCGACATTCTCACGCTCGACCAACTCAATCACGCTCTGGCCGCTTGGCTGGAGGTGACCTACCACCAGCAGCTCAACAGCGAAACGGGCCAGTCGCCCTGGGAGCGCTACCATCAAGGGCACCGTTTCACCCGGCACGTCAACCTTCAGGAAGTGCTCAAGTACTTCCTGCGCAAGGTCCGCCGCACGGTCAACGAGGACTTCTCCGACGTGCGAGTCGACCGGCTCTTCTTCCAGGTCGATCCAAGGCTGCGAGGCGACCCGGTCGAGGTCCGCTACGATCCCTTCAGCCCCTTGGAGACCGTGTTGTTGTACTCCGCCGACGGCGAATACCTGGGTACAGGCCAGCGGTACGAGCGGGACACGGCTCGCCAACAGCCACCTCAATCGCCGTCGTCCAAACCCAAGCACAACTACCTGGACCTGCTGATCCAGAAGCACGAGCAGGCCCTGCGCGACCGCCACGCGGGGATCGACTACCAGGCGGTGCTGGCCGCCGCCGGTCGCCGCTGGCCGTTGGCCGAGTTCCTCAAGCAGCTTGCCGCCCGCCTGGGCCGCAAGGGCGGCCTGACGGCCTTCACCACCGACGAACTGGAAACGCTGCAAAGGGTCTACCAGCGGCTGACCTCGTTGGACGCCCCCATGCTCCGCGAGGCGTGCGAGCGTGCCAACCGCAAGACCATCCCCGACATCGTGTTCGTGTTGCAACAACTGGCCCACGAGAAGGAAAGGAAAACGTGATGTTCCTCAACCACTTCCAGCTCACCTCGCAACCGTTCGCCGAGCGAGTCTCGGCCGCGGCCCTCTGGCAGGATGATCGGATGCAGCAAGGGCTCGCCCGACTTCGCTACCTGGCCGAACAGGCGACCGTCGGCTTGATCACGGGGGCCAGCGGTGTGGGGAAATCAGCCCTGCTGAAACGCTTCCTGCACGAGTTACATGGGCCGCGGTGGCAGCCGGTCTATCTGCATCTGACCCATCTGTCGGCCGCCGGACTGTTCAAGTTGCTGGTGGACAAGCTGGGAGAACCGCCCCGCCGCGGCAAGGAACGCCTCTTCCAGCAGATCCTCGGCAAGGCCCGCCAGGCTGAAGGCGGCCTGCTGGTGATCCTCGATGAGGCCCATCTCATCGCCCCCGAGGCCCTGACCGACATTCGCCTGCTGGTGAGTTCCGCCCTGGACGACACCCCGCCGCTGAAGGTCGTGCTGGCCGGTCAGGAACCGCTGCGGCAGACCTTGCGGCAGTCCCTGCACGCCGATCTGCTGAACCGCATCGCCGTGCGATTCCACCTGGCCCCGCTCACCAAGGAGCAGACCGCCTCCTACATCGACTTCCAACTGAAGCAGGCGGGCGGCTCGGAGAAGCTCTTTGATCCGGCGGCGAAGAGCTTGATCCATGATTACTCGGGCGGCGTCCCCCGGCAGATCAACAACCTTGCCACCGCCTGCCTCCTGGCGGCCGCCGCCCAAAACGCCTCACGCATCAGCGAAGCCATCCTCCAGCAGACGCTCAGCGAGTTCCAACTCCCCTAACGCGCCCTCTGGACCTTCATGGCTCCTGACAAAGGACGATGCCATGCCCAAGTACTTCCCCCGCCACCTGCTGTATCGGCTGCGCAACGAGATCCCCATGGAACGCCTGATCGCGGACCATTTGGAGTGGCCCAGCAAGCCTCGGGAGGGCAGGTTCTGCTTCGTCTGTCCGCGGTGCAGCGAGTCGCTCACCGCCGTCAATCCCCGCACCAATCTGGGCCGTTGCTTCCGCTGCGAGGTGAACTTCAACGCCATCGACTTCGTGATGCTGGCCACCGGCCGTGACTTCGTCGAGGCGGTTCACTTCCTCAGCGACCTACTGCCCGCTCAGCCCTCCGCGCCTCCCGCCGCGTCAGCCGACTGATCTACCGCCTCGTCTCTTCTTCCTGCTCCGCGGACACGGATGTCCGCTTGCTGCCGTCACGTCTCACAGAATCTGGGACTTCTCGTCTCAAATAATCCGGGACTTAGCA
>CAYZKS010000406.1:0-2365 GCA_964478725.1 uncultured Anaerolineales bacterium | reverse complement strand
GGACGTCACAGTGTGCTCGGTGCTCGCGAGCTGCGGGATGCGGCGCTGCTGCAAGACATGGAGTTCCCTGCGGATGCCATTCAGGCTGGGTTGTTAGAGCTGCTTTCGCTGGGTGCGCTGCGCCGGCTGAGCCGGGAGAGCTACACACTGTTCCCAGTACTGTTGCGCAGGGCGCTGGAGAAATACAAGCCGCTGGCCGAAACGCTGGATGATCTGACGAAGCACAGGCGCCTGCCTGCGCTGACTCGGCGCAGGCGCGGCCCAGCACGCTGGAGTAGCGTACTGGGGTGGACGGGCGCGCTTGTGGCGCTGGCGAGCGCCGTAATGCTGTGGAATGCGCGCGGGAGCGGGCAGCGTTCAGTGCTGGGCGGGCCAGTCAGTACCACGCCCACCGCCATGGCCACTCGGGACCTGGCCGCCCTGGGGGCGTCCGTAGGCCGGATCGCCTACATGGCCAAGGAGGCGCCCGATGCCACGTGGGACATCTGGGTTATGCGTGGGGATGGCCTGGATCCGAAGCGCCTGACCGACGATCCAGCCGACGACACCTCTCCTGCCTGGTCCGCGGATGGCAAGCACATCGTGTTCGTGACCGATCGGGATGGCAACAAAGAGATCTACCAGATGAATGCTGACGGGACGCAGCAGTTCAACCTGACGCACAATGCCTACGACGATGAGACTCCAGCTTGCTCGCCCGACGGCTCTGCCATCGCATTTGCGTCCTACCGCGATGGTAACTGGGAGATTTACGTGATGGCAGCGGATGGAAGCGATCCCAGACGCCTGACAGAGCACAAGAGCGCAGACATGTCGCCCACTTGGTCCCCAGACGGCCAGCGCATTGCCTTTGCCTCAAATCGCGATGGGAACTGGGAGATCTACGTGATGAATGCCGATGGGACAGACTTGCAGCGCCTGATCAGCGACGACGCCACGGATTCTTCGCCCGCCTGGTCCCCGGACGGTTCGATGATTGTGTTCGAGAGCTATCGCGATGGAGACATGGAGCTCTACTTGGTTTCTTCCAGCGAGGCAGCGGGGGCGTCAGAGGAAGGACCCTCATCTGGTGGGGCCGGGGCCAAGAATATCAGCAATGATCATTACTCAGATGAGCATGCGCCGGCATGGGCCAGGGGCGGGACGCGCCTGCTGTACTACTCCAACCGCGACGGGGGCTGGGACATATTCAGCATGAAGCCCGACGGCACCGAGAAGAGCAACTTGACGCTCAGCGTCTCCCTGGAGCAGAGTCCGGACTGGCACGAATAGCCGGGCTGGCATAGCCGGCTGGTCGCGTGCATGCCCAAGGGCCCCGAAGGGCAACGCTCAATCTGGCGCGCCCAGGCGCCTGTGCACCTCCGAGATTTCGAGACCCCGCACCGCAACGACTTTGTTTCTGGAGCTCCAGCCCTTGACGATTTGCACCTGACTGCGGTGTACGCCGAGCGCCCGCGCCAGCAAGGCAAGCAGGGCTGCGTTGGCTGCACCCTCCACGGGGGCGGCATGCAAGCGAACGCGCAGGGCTCCGCCCTGCGGGCCCTGCACTTGGTCTTTGGGTGCGCGCAGCGTGACGTGCACGCTGACCAGAACGGCCTGTTTGCCCTGCTGCACAAAGGCGTCCACGGTTTAGCGGAATAGGATGGAGAGGACCAGAGTGCGCACGAGCTCGAGCAGCATCAGTGCGATCATGGGCGTGATGTCCAGGCCTCCAAATGCGGGCACGTAGCGGCGCAGCGGCGACAGGATGGGCTCCGTTATCTGGTAGATCAGGCGCACGATGGCATTGTTGGGATGCGGCCGCAACCAGGAGAAGAGCACTCTGAGCAGAATTGCCAGAGTCAGAAGCCAGAAGAACCAGTCTACCATCGTGTACAGGTATCTCATTCGTCCTTTGCTCCTCCCAGGATGCGTGTCTTCTGATAGGCTGCCCAGACTGCACGTGAAAGAACGGTGCGCAAGCCGCCTTTCTCGAGCTGGTACAGGGCCTCGGCCGACGTACCGCCCGGCGAAGTGACCATGTTGCGCAGCTCAGCAGGGTGCATATGTGATTCGCTGGCGAACTGGGCCGAGCCAAGGGTGGTCTGAATGACCAGCTTCTGGGCGATTCTGCGTGAGAAGCCCAGGTGCACTCCCGCCTCGATCAGCGCCTCCATGAACAGGAAGACGTAGGCCGGGCCTGTGCCGGAGAGGGCCGTGGCCATGTCCAGGTAGTTCTCTTCCTCGACGTACAGTTCTTCTCCCAGGGCGGAGAGGATGGTTCTGGTTTGCTCGCGCTGTTCGGCGCCGGTCTCCGCCGAGACAGTCCAGACCGTCATGCCGGAGCGGATCTGAGCGGGCGTGTTGGGCATAGAACGCGCCACTG
>CAYZKS010000405.1:0-2370 GCA_964478725.1 uncultured Anaerolineales bacterium | reverse complement strand
TCGCTCTCACGCCGGCAGCTTCCCCCGCACCAGCGTGTAGGTGAAAAAGGCGTAGTAGTCGGGCAGATTCAGGATGAACTCGGGCGACTCGGGCCGGCACAGGCGCTGGTACTGCTCCCAGTCCTCGGGCGCCACCCCGGGCTGGCGCTGCCCCCACAACTGCCCAAACAGCGAAACCAGACCCCGGCGGATGTCGTCGCTCAGCGGAGCCTGGACTTCGCCCACGAACGTGCGCGCTTGCACCTCTTCCAGCCCCGCCTGGCGAAAGTGGCTCAACGCCCGCAGGAAATGCCACTCGGGCGGCTTGCCCTGCAGCGCGGGAGCATAGGACGAGCAGGTGGCATTCAAGCGCGCCTCCAGCATGAAATGCCCAGGGAGCAGTTGTTGGGAGGAGAAGGCCGCGATGGCGATGCACCCGCCCGGCCTGGTCACGCGCAGCAGTTCTGCCAGCACCAGCGGCAAGTCCCACGCAGGGTACCCCACGCAATCCGCGCTCCATACCCAGTCAAAGCTGCGGTCGTCAAAGGGCAGCCTGGTCACATCTCCCTGCTGGAACGAGATCCGGCCCGACAATCCAGAGCTCTGCGCGACTTGCTCTGCGCAGGCCAGCAGCTCGGGTGACAGGTCCAGCCCGGTGACGTGCCCGCCGCGGCCGACGGCTTCTGCCAACAGCAGGCACTGCAGCCCCACTCCGCAACCCGCGTCCAGGCCCTTGCTCCCGGCGGGAAGCTCAAGCGCCCGGATCACCGCGCGCAGGGTCGGCTTGCGCAGAGGATCGCACTCCACCAAGGCCTTCTGGTAGCTACTGGCGTCGCTCATCGTTCACAACCAGCGCCTGACGCGGCGCTTGTACTCGAGATATGGCTCCCCAAACGAGCGCTCCAGCTCGCGCTCCTCCATCGGGATCACGATGAAATTCGCCAGCAGGAACAGCAGCACTGGGAAGACGAAGGCGATCAGCGAGCCAAGCAAGACGGCCAGCCCGAGCAGCCAGATCAGCATGCCCACGTACATCGGGTTGCGGCTGAAGCGGAATGGCCCGGACGTTACCAGAGCAGGCGTCTCTGAGTGTAGCTGGAAGCCTGCCCCGGCCTGGCGAAATGTCGTTGACCCCCAGTTCGACAGCGCCAAACTGAGCGCCATCACCACCGCTCCCAGGTACGAATACGGCCTGGGAATGAGCGTGCGCACCGGAATCAGGTAGTGAAACAGGATCGGCAAGCCAATCAGGATCGCCAACTCCACGATCCTAGCGCTGGAACGATGGCCTCCCCGCGTTCTGCCCATGTTTTCCCTCCTTCTATGAATCGCGCAGGCGCTTCTGGCACACTACAAAACCACCGCTCGGGGCCAGGGACTCTGCTGCGAAGTGCCCCAAAGCTTGCTCACATAGTCGATGGAGAACACGTCCTGCAGCGCGTGCAACCAGTAGGCGCCGCTGTCCGTGAGCGCTATCTCATCCTCGCCCTCGCTCAGAAGCCCGAGCGAGGACAGTGGCCTGAAGTACTTGCCATACACGGCCTCAAAACGCTCCTGGAAGCGCGATGCAAAGTCGCTCTTCTTGAAGCGCGTCTCGTACATGCGCCAGTAGAGCCAACCGGCCATCTGCATGCGCCTGGACAGTGGCAGCGACAGAGCCAGCGGCATGTTCCCGTCGGCCAGCGCGCGTATGTACTCGCGCACGTTGAAAGTGTTGAGGTAGAAGATGTCGCGCAGGTAGGAGCCGGCGCTGGCGCCCAGGCCCAGGTACAGGGGCGCGGTGACGGAGCAGTAGCGCGGACGGCCGGCTCTGGTAAAGGCCCACACCGAGGTGCGTTCGTAGCCCGCGGCGTAGAGTGTTTGCTCCAGAACGCGCAGCATGCGCCGCTTCTGCCACAGGTTGTAGCTGCGGTAGCGCTTCTGGCGCGCCAACTGCGGCCACTGGGTGTAGGGGAAGCTGAAGATGGGATAGGCGGCCACCTGATCCACGCCCAGCTCGATCAGCGTCCTGCCCGCCTGTGAGAGCTCCTCGTGCGTTTGGTCAGGCAGCGCGAAGATCAGATCCACGTTGACGCATTGGAAGCCCTTGCCGACGGCGCGTTCGATGGCCGCCATGGCCTCGGCGGCCATGTAGGGCCGGCACAGCGCGCGCAGATGGCGATCCTGTAACGCCTCGATCCCAAAGCTGAGGTGCTCCACGCCCATGGAGGCAATCGCGTCCAGATTCGCGGCGCTCAGGTCGTTGAGATGGCTCTCCATGTGGATGCCGCACTGCATGTTGAAGCGGCTGTAGATGCTCGCCAGGATGCGGGCCAGCCCCGTGTGCAGCATCGTTGTCGGCGTGCCCCCGCCGATGTAGAAAGAGGTGACGGGCCGGCTGCCGACGATTTC
>CAYZKS010000404.1:0-2372 GCA_964478725.1 uncultured Anaerolineales bacterium | reverse complement strand
GCAGGGTTTTTCCAAAGTCGACCGGCGCTCACTCGCAACCCGTCTTTCCGAGGGCAGCGAAGAGGCTGGACGCATCGACCAGAGCGGTGCCCAGTATCGCAGACGTGTCCAACCCGCCCTCTAGGGCGCTTCGGCACCACGGCAACACGGACTTTGGAAAAACCCTGGTCTGATTGCATCTCGGAAACATGATACAGCATATTGATTGAAATGTCAAGCTTGAAACATTACCGGCCTTGACAAACATCTTATAGTATGCTATCATATTTCACGTAGATTCCGTGTCTCAGAAAGCAGAGGGACCAAGAATCGCCTGCTTGAGTAGACGAGCCAAATGGACCAAGGAGGGGAAGAAATGGATGCAAGGCTCCAGGTGATCTACGGCGCAGTACTGAATGGTGACAAAGAGACTGCAGAGACACAAGTCAGAGCTGCGATCGATGCCTCGATCCCGGTCAACAATATACTCCAGGACGGATTGATCGCACCAATGACCCAAGTGGGCAAGCTGTTTGAAGCACAGGAGTTCTTCGTGCCAGAGATGTTGGTGGCTGCCCGTGCGATGCAAGCCGGGCTGGCCGTGCTAAGACCGCTCCTAGCAGAATCTGGGATAGGGCCGGTAGGGAAGGTGGTCATTGGCACAGTCAAGGGGGATCTGCACGACATTGGCAAGAACCTAGTCGCCATGATGCTGGAGGGTGCGGGATTCGCGGTCGTGGACATCGGTGTAGACCAGGCGCCGGAAAGCTTCGTAGAAGCAGCGAAAGGCGCGCAGATTGTTGCGATGTCCGCACTACTGACAACCACTATGCCTGCAATGAAAGCCACCATTGATGCGTTCGTGAAGGCAGGAACACGCAGAACGGTGAAGATCCTGGTCGGCGGTGCGCCGCTTACAAAGGCGTTTGCTCAAGAGATTGGAGCCGACGGTTATGCGGCGGACGCGTCCAGTGCAGCACGCCTTGCCAAGGAAGTGCTCAGCCGGTAGGGACCAGCGCCATGGTCAGCTCAGAGCCGATCTGACCGATGCCGCCACCTGTCACCACGGTACTGGGGGAGGTCTGCGCTCATCGCCACACCTCCAGCACACACGCTGCAGGAAATCGAGGTGCTGCGCCGGGATCAGCAACCTCGGAATGAGTGCGCTGGAATCGACTGTGTTTCCAGTCTGCGAGGGCAGGTCTGAATCCTCCCAGCGAGTCTGAGGAACGTTTCTGTTGTGGGTCCTGGCACTATGATCGTTGCTCCTCTGGAGGGACGCCGACGCTGCTGTTATTGGACGTGGCGTGTCACAGGCAGGTGAGACAGTCAAGACAACATCAAAGATTGGCTAGCGGCCTGTCATTGGGTGGCCTTTCGGGCGACCACTCCAGCACCGGCCCGTCCTTGCACACCAGTAGCCCGTCACGCGCACAAGACCCACATACGCCCATGGCGCATTTGATCACGGCTTCGTAGCTGAGCTGGCACGGCACCGCGTACCGGCCGCAGAGCGTTCGAAGGGCATCCAGCATGGCCTGTGGGCCACAGCCATAGACGCAATGGACTTGCTCTGCAGGCGGTCGTGAACTGGATGCGGCAAGTTCCTGCTCCACCATTTGCGTGACCAGGCCCCCCCGTCTGCGGGTCCCCCTGGGGGCCCCGCTGCGGGGCGAACGGCTGCGGCCACAGGAGCCGTCCTCGGTGCAGGTGTGCACCTGGCAGCCCAACGCTGTCAGCTCGTCGCTCAGGAGTATTTCGGCCTGGGTGCGCGCACCAATGGCTATCTCCACCGGCCAGCTCGCAGCCCTCGCGCGCTGCGCCAAGAAGAACAGAGGAGCCACGCCATAGCCACCGGCGACGAGCAGCAGCCACCCTGACGGCCCATCCTCCGCACAGCCTGCCCCGCCCAGGAGGCGAAATCCGTGCCCCAGGGGGCCGCGCCACCACAACCAGTCTCCCTCCTGAATGCCGTGCAGCGCCTGCGTGAAAGCGCCCACCCTCGATACCAGCAGGGTGATGGGCTTGGCACTGACCAGGCTGAAGGGCCTTTCGTCAACGCCTGGGAGCCACAGCATCAGGAACTGTCCAGGCTCGGCTTCCACCTGCGCGTCCAGGACCAGTCGTCGCACCTGGGCCGTCTCCTGCACTACTTGGGCAACGCGCGCTGGTCGCGGCAGTGCGGCTTCACGGCCGGTCATGGGCAAGCCCCCGCAGTTCGTCCAGGCTGGCATAGCCGCACTCGAGCATGAGCGCGTGCATCTCCTCGCAGATGAGCCGGAATGCTTCCAAGCCCCTGTAGTGCACGGCGGAGCCGATGCCGACGGCCGTGGCGCCGGCCAGGATCATCTCCAATGCATCCCGACCGCTGGTCACGCCGCCGATGCCGATCA
>CAYZKS010000403.1:0-2386 GCA_964478725.1 uncultured Anaerolineales bacterium | reverse complement strand
GGCAGAAGCGGGCTTGCTCGGGGTTCTGCGTCTGGCATCTCGGACAGAGCATCTCAGCCCCCTTGCGAGTAGTATACTCGGCAAGGGGTGGTGCGCAAAAGGGGAAGTTGAGGGTTAACGGTTAACGGTTAACGGTTGCCAGTTTCCAGTTGCCGGTTTCCAGTTACCAGTCTCCCTCTGCAGGGTGCAGAGAGGCAGCCGGATACTGGCTACTGGTCACTGGTCACTGCTCACCAGCTTGGCCTCCGCCGAGATGGCGATGCCGCCGCGCACGTTGAAATGCACCGTCACGGCGCACTCCAGGGGATGCAGCGCGGCCACCAGGTCGTCCAGGATGAGCTGGGCCAGGTGCTCGTGGAAGATGCCCTCTTCGCGGTAGGTCTCCAGGTACAGCTTCAGGCTCTTGCTCTCCAGCACGTGCTTGTCCGGCACGTAGACGATGTGGATGCGCGCCCAGTCGGGCTGGTGCGTGACGGGGCAGCGGCAGGTGAACTCGCTGCACTCCATGCTCACGCTCAGCGCGCCCGGAGCGGAGTGGCTGGGAAAGACCTCAAGCTGGCGGCTGGCGGGCATGGGCCCGTGCCCCAGCGCGTGAAATTCTGGTTTGTCCATGGTCCAATCCTTTCAAGCCGCGGCGCTGCTGCGCGGCGGCGGCCGCGGCCTTGCTCCCGCCCTGGCAGTTGTGCCGGAGGGGATTGTAACATGGCTTGCGACGAAACGGAATTCAACCACAGATAAACACAGCTTCACTCAGATGGGAGAAGACGGACCGGCGCTTCCTATGTGTGTTTCTCTGCGCGCACCCCAGCGTATCTGTGGTTCATCCATTGTACCCCTCTCACGAGGGAACTACGAACCCTCCTCCGCCAGCCCCTCCAACACCGTCTGCAGGTGCAGAGCCTTGCCGCGCTCCAGGGCCGCTTCCAGCTCCGCGGCGGGAAGAGTCTGGCGCAGCTCGGCCAGCAGTGCGCCAGAGCGCTGCTCGGCGTCCGTCTCGCAGGACGGGTGCGACTGAATCAGTCCGACCCACTCCGCGGCGCGCACTGGCTCCCCGGCCAGCGCTTTCAGACGCGCGAACCCTGCCAGCACGAAGAGCTGGTTCATGCGACTGCCAGTGGCCATGGCGTACGTCAGAGCCCGCCGCAAATAGCCTTGCGCCGGCTCGACGTCGGCCTGCGCCGCAGCGTTCTGGCCCAGGGCGGCCAGGAGGATGGTGATGCCGGCACGGTACCCGAGCTCTTCGGCGATGGCCAGCCCCTCCTGCTCGTAGCGCGTGGCCGTGGCCCAGTCTTGCTGCGCGGCGGCCACTTCTCCCAGGTTGAACAGAGCGATGCCCATGGCCCCGCGGTCGCCGGTTTGGCGATCGATCTCCAGGCTCTCCTGATAGTACCTCGCCGCCGTGGCGTAATCGCCTTGAGAGCGCGGGATCTCGCCCAGGTTGTTGAGGCAGGATGCGGCCTGGAACCGCCGGCCTGTGCGGCGGCACAGCGCCAGGACATCTTCGAGGTGACGACGGCTAAGCTGGAGGTCGTGCAGGTGAAGCCCGGTGGCAGTCCCCAAGCACATCAGCGCCGACGCCTCCGTCTCTTCATCAGCCGCTTCTTTGGCCAGGGCCAGCGCCTCGCTGGCCAAAGCGTGCATCTCGCCGTAGGCGCCTTCCCAATAGTACGTCCAGGCGAGGCCGCGCGTCGCGGTCGAGGCCGCCTTGGGCTGGTTCGCCTCACGAGCCAGGGCCAGAGCGGCGGTGAGGTCGCGTCGGGCCGCCTGGAGGTCGCCCAGGCCATTGTGGGCTTCGCCGCGCCACGTCAGGAATCTGGAGCGCTGTGACTTGTGGTCCTCAGGCAGCAACGCCAGCGCGCGATCGCAGATGCGCAGGCCCTCGCGGGCGGCGCTAGCATCGCGTGCGTCCTGGGCCATGCGCTCGAGCCACGGGATGGCCACCAGCCCCTCGCCCGCGCGCTCATAGTGCTCGGCGATCAGCCCGGCGTACTCAGCCACACGCTCCCCCGCGTTGGCCTCCAGCCACTGCGCCACCTGCTTGTGGTACGTGCGCCGCAGCTTCAGCAGCACCGTCTCGTACGTCACGTCGTGCAGGATCAGGTGCTTGAACACGTACTCCTGCGCCCCCGCGAAGGACGAGCGCTCGCGCCGGAACACCAGCTCGCGCTCGCGCACCACGTCCAACATGGGCGCCACCTGCGCGGCGTCGCCCGCATCGGATGGCTGCGCCTGGGACGCAGGCGCTTCAGGTTGAGCCAGCGCGGCGACCGCTCCGTCCCAAAACACCCGCCCGACAACCGAAGCCCTCTGCAACACATCGCGCGCCTCGCGCGGCAGGCCATCCAGGCGCGCCTGCAGCACACCGGTCAGCGTCGGCGGCACGCGC
>CAYZKS010000402.1:0-2391 GCA_964478725.1 uncultured Anaerolineales bacterium | reverse complement strand
CTGCCAGGGTTATCCAGCCAACGCAGCACGAGCGATTTGAGGTTAAAGGTGTATGCCCCGCTCGCTCTCATGGCCGTGGTGTACTCGGCCGAGGCGTGGATGTCCGCCGGCGAGGCCGCTCCGTCCGCATTCCAACGTTGTCCGGTACTGGCCCAGCTCCACGTGGCTTGGCTGTCGACCCAGGGGCGCAGCATCTCGTTTGTAGTCACAGTGAGCGTGAGGCTCTTGGGTTCAGTGAGGTTCACGACCAGCTTGGCGCTCTTGACCGCACCGCCCCGGCTGAGGATGTCCTGCAGCGGACCGAGGTTGAACTGCAACAGCGCCTTGCGGTTGGCATCATATCTCAGCTTCAGTGTGTTGGCACCCGCATGGGGCACGTCCTGCTCTCCCCACACAGCACCTGTGTTGACGATGTATGTGTCCTGAGCTCCGGCGTAGCCTTCCCATCCTTGCTGCAGGCGCAGCGTCCGCACCGGGTAGCCGCGGGCCAGGTGAATCACGAACTCGCGTTGGACGCTGCCGAAGCGGTTCTTCCTTACGGCAAAGGATAGCTGGCCGTTTGCAGGCTCTGCGGTAAGCAGCTCAAAGTCGCCTGTGCCTGGATCATAATCCTCGATCTCGTAGGGCGAGGTTGTGTTCAGGTGCATCTGGGCGAGATCCAGAGTGAGCGTCAGTGCCTGGTTGGGCGACTCGTTATCCAGGGCTTTGGTGACCCAGATGGTATTGGTTGCAGAGTCGTAATGGGCATCCACCTCGGCAAAGTCCTGCCACTCTGTGTCAGCGCGTCCCGCCTTGGCCAATCGCAGCCAGAAGTAGTCCTTGCCTTCGTCGGCGATGATGGAGACGTCGCGCACGTCCTCAACCAAGCTGTATTGCGAGAGCCACTGCAGGTCAAGCTCGCTGGTTCCCGTGACCCAGTCGACATGGTTGCGCTTCTTGGGCAAGTTGAGGGGTGTGTTATGCGAGACCCAAGAAGTCCGCCCGTAGGCTTGTACCAGGTTGTAGAGTTCCAGCCCGTGGTGATAGAACACCACCTGATCCTGCACCCCATACACCAGGCGCATGGCTGTGTAACGCAGGTTACGTGCCAGTCTCTGGCTGGAGCGACGCTGATAGTCAAAGACGCTGCCATTGAACTCCCTGCACCAGCTATAGTCTCCAGGATGTTCGCCATGCCATGCGTCATAGTTTGTTGGGCCGGCATAGTCCACCACTCCGGCAAACACGTCAGGGTACTTGGCCGCGATGGTTGCCGCCATGCCTCCGCCAGTAGAGAAGCCGGCGATGTAAACACGGGTGCGATCCACGTTATAGTGCGAACTCACATAGGAGAGCAGCTCGATTACGCTGTGCTGTACGGCCAGCGAAGGGGACTTGGCTGCGAATGGTGTAGCCTCGGAGCAGTACCATTGGCAAAGATCCAGCGAAGCCAGCAACCAGCGCATCTGATTGGCACGAATGGCGTAGCGCTTCAGCCCCTCCTCTTTGGCTTCAAAGTCGTAGCAGCTCCACTGCAGAGTGCTGGGCGTGCTGTTCGGTAGGGCAATCACCAGCGGCGTGGGGACGCCAGGGTCGTAGCCGATGGGAACCTGAACCACGCCTTCAACGGGCGTGCCATTGGCTTGCGAGCAACTGTCCCGCAACGGGAAGTAGCTGCGTGTCGTGCCCGTGATATCGCCGCTGATGTAGATCGTGGCCTCGAAGAACTTGTAGGTGTCGCTGGCATTGCCTTCGTTGGTGACCCCGACCGTGTTCTCTCCCTGGATCAGCAGAGCGGGGTCGAATTCCCAGACTTCCCGGCACCCCGCTTGGTCGAAGCATTCACAGGTGGCGGCGCAGCTCATATCGCCCGAGGTTTCGCCAATGACCCGACCGTTGAGGTAGACCGGATGGTGGTAGCCCGGGTCGGTATTGCCGACGCGAGCCCGCAGCTCCGCGTGCGTTGGCGTGCCCTCCCACTGCAGGATCAGCTTCGTCTGCAGCAGGCCCAAGGTGGGCTCTTCCTTGATGTAGCCACCATGGGTAGAGCTGATGAAGACCTCGGCCCGCACGCCAGAAGTGCTCATTGCTGAGCCCCAAACGATCGCGGCTTCCTGTGCGGGGCCAGCAAGGCCGCGAGATGCCGCAAGCCACAATCCACATGCTGTCACTAGCGTTATGACCAGGGCCAAACCTTTACTCTTCAACAAAACCCTCCAGCATTCCAGAGCATCCCACGCGGCCTCAGTGGATGCACGACGCTTGGCTCATTCTAACGAGCGGACAAGGACAAGTCAAGCGCGGCAAACACAGTAGCGAGCAGGATTCCGTAAGGCTACTAGTTGGTTTCTTCAATGGGGTTCTCCAACTCATACACATACGCACGATCCACGACGAATCCGTACCGCAGGT
>CAYZKS010000401.1:0-2398 GCA_964478725.1 uncultured Anaerolineales bacterium | reverse complement strand
CTCAAGACCAAGTGGGCGCAGCTCGAGGCGGTGGTGGGGTCGGAGAAGCGCATCAAGCTGATTGCTCGCGACCTGGTGCAGCACTTTGAGGAGCGGTTGGCGGCCATGGACGGCAAGGCCATGGTGGTGTGCATGAGCCGGCGCATCTGCGTGGACCTGTACCGCGAGATCGTGGCGCTGCGACCCAGGTGGCATGGCGGGCAGGACGAACAGGGCGAGCTGAAGGTGGTGATGACCGGATCGGCCAGCGATCCGTTGGACTGGCAGGCGCACATCCGCAATAAACCCAGACGCGAGGAGCTGGCCAAGCGCTTCCGGGACGCGGCCGATCCCTTCCGCATGGTGATCGTGCGCGACATGTGGCTGACCGGCTTTGACGCGCCGAGCCTGCATACCATGTATGTAGACAAGCCCATGCGCGACCACGGACTGATGCAGGCCATCGCGCGCGTGAACCGCGTGTTCAAGAACAAGCCCGGCGGGCTGGTGGTGGACTATCTGGGCCTGGCTCCTGAGCTGAAGCAGGCGCTGGCCACCTACACCGAGAGCGGCGGCACGGGCAAGACGGCAATTGACCAGGCCGAGGCCGTGGCCCTGATGCAAGAAAAGTACGAGGTCTGCTGCGGGCTGTTCCACGCGTTCGACCGGTCCCCCTGGACCAAGGGCACGCCCGAGCAGAGGGTATCGCTGCTGCCCGCCGCTCAGGAGCACATCCTGGCTCAAGAGGATGGCAAGGAGCGGTTGCTGCGCGCCGTGACCGAGCTGTCACAGGCCTTTGCGCTGGCGGTGCCGCACGAGCAGGCGCTGGCCATCCGCGACGACGTGGGCTTTTTCCAGGCGGTGCGCGCCGTGCTGGCCAAGAGCGTCCCGGGCGAGCGCAAGAGCGATGAGGAGTTGGACGTCGCCATCCGCCGCATCATCTCCAGCGCCATGGTGTCCGATGAGGTTCTGGACATCTTTGCGGTTGCGGGGCTGAAGAAGCCCGACATCTCGATCCTGTCGGACGAGTTCCTGGCCGAGGTACGCGGCATGAAGCAGCCCAACCTGGCGGTGGAGCTGCTGCGCAGGCTGCTGGCGGGCGAGATCCAGACGCGCTCGCGGCGCAACGTGGTGCAGGCGCGCTCGTTCGCAGAACTGCTCGAACAGGCCGTGCGCAAGTACCAGAACCGCGCCATCGAGACGGCCCAGGTGATCGAGGACCTGATCCAGCTCGCCAAGGAAATGCGCGATGCAGACCAGCGCGGCGAGAAGCTCGGGCTGTCGGAAGACGAGCTGGCCTTCTACGACGCCCTGGAGACCAACGACAGCGCCGTGAAGGTGCTCGGCGAGCCCACGCTGCAGGCCATTGCGCGCGAGCTGGTGGCCACGGTGCGCAAGAACGTCACGGTTGACTGGACCGTGCGCGAGAACGTACGGGCGCAGTTGCGGGTGCTAGTGAAGCGCATCCTGCGCAAGCACGGCTACCCGCCGGACAAGCAGGAGAAGGCCACGCTGACGGTGCTGGAGCAAGCCGAGGTGCTGTCGGACGTGTGGGTGGCCTCGCCACCGTAGGGAAGTCGCACCATGAATCCCGGGCGACGCGGGGCGGTCCTACGCGTGAGCCGCTGAAAGCCGGCCTGGCTGCGAGCGAGGGGCTTCTCGGCTCTGACCAATCTCATGGAGAAAAGCAACGATGACAGAACCGGTGCCAGATGACAACTCTGAAGACGAGCAGGAAGCGGTCACGTGGTGGTGGCCAGTAAGCGGCGCGCGTTGCCCTCTGTGTGACGCGCACCTTGATTTGGTCAGGGACGAGGTGCGCGAAGCGAAGCACAAAGGCTTTCCCTTGGTAAGATGCCCTCATTGCCTTGGCCTGTTGTCGCAGTTCAGGCTGGGACCCTACGAGCTCGATCGAGATGACCCGACGGAGTACGTGTGCCTGAGCCGGAGCTCGATGCCCTAACGTCGGCCAGCAGGTCCCGAGTCCGCGGGAGGTCGACCAACAGTGGGGAAGGCCGAGGCTCGTGGAGAATCGGACCACCCGCGCCATGCGTATCTGTCGTGGCACGAGGTCGAAGGCCTATGCAAGCCATATCGCTCCGCCAACGCGCTGGATGTGGGGTTCAACGAAGGCCAGATCTATGAGATCGAACGGGCCTGACCAGATGAACCTTTGATCGATTGGCCCATCCCCCAAGAAACGAAGAGTACGTTCGGCGGGTGCGACACCGGCCCATCTCCAGCAAGTTGCGCCCAGGACACGCCGCGTTTGTGCGGCAGGACTCCGTGAGACCCCCTACCGGAGAGCGGCACCCGCGGCGATCAGAAGGACGAGGATGCTAAGACTGCTAACCAACGCCACCCAAATCAAGTCCGCCCAGCACGAATTCGCGCAGCGCCTGCTGGCGATACTGCCGGC
>CAYZKS010000400.1:0-2404 GCA_964478725.1 uncultured Anaerolineales bacterium | reverse complement strand
GCTAGGTCGATCGCTTGCCCATGAGCGCCAGCGTTCCGCCTGCCAGCACCGTGGCCTTTTGTCGCTCCGATAGATTGGAGACAACTTCGAACTGAGTACCCTTGGACAGGTTCTTCACGCTCAGGGGCAAGCCAGCCTGTATCGCCTTGCGGATATCCGGAATCTCCAGCTCATCGCCCTGTTCGATGGCGTCATAGTCGCTCTCGCTCTTGAAGGTGAGCGGAACGATGCCGAAGTTGATCAGGTTGTCGGTATGGATGCGCTCCAGGGATTTGGCGATCACGGCCTTGACGCCCAAGTACATCGGGCACATGGCGGCATGCTCGCGCGAGGAACCCTGACCGTAGCTCACGCCGGCCACGATCACGTTCTGCTTGCCCGCGTCGCGGGCCTTGGCCGCCCGTTCGCTGAAGGTGGGGTCAACAATCTCAAAGACGTACTTGGCGTACTTGGGCACGTTGGAGCGGTACTTCATCTTGTCGCCGGCGGGAATGATGTGGTCGGTGGTGATCTTGTCGCCGACCTTGATGGTGACCACGCCCTGGATGGTTTCGGGCATTGGGGTGCTGACCGGAGGCGCTCCTATGTTGGGGCCTCTCTCGATCTTGACCTCCTCCGGGTGCTCCGCGGGCTGAATGAACATGCTGTCGTCAATGTCGTAGTTGTCGGGCATCCTGACGGCCGGGTAGCGCACGCCCATGCTTTCCAGATCGCGCGGATCGGTGAGCTGGCCCGTGATGACTGTGGCCGCGGCCGTCTCTGGGCTGGTCAGGTACACTTGGGCGTCCTTGGTCCCTGAGCGCCCTTCGAAGTTGCGATTGCTGGTGCGCACCGAGACTGAGGCGCTCTTGGGCGACTGGCTGTTGCCAATGCAGAATCCGCAGGCGGTCTCAGCCAGGCGGGCCCCCGCCGACAGCAGGTCAAGCAGACCGCCGTCCTTGGTGATCTGTTGCAGTACCTGGCGCGATCCAGGTGCCACCACGAAGCTGACGCCCGGATGGGCGTGCCGTCCTTTCAAGATGCCAGCCACCGTCATCAGATCGCGATAGGAAGAGTTGGTGCAACTGCCAACGCAGACCTGATCGACATCAAGGCCCTGCAGTTCGCGTACCGTCTTGATGTTGCCTGGGCTGTGCGGATACGCAGCCAGCGGCACCAACGTGCTCAGGTCAATGTCGACCACCTTGTCATACATCGCATCCGGGTCGGCTTTGAGCTCAATCCAGTCCTGCTCCCGCCCCTGCGCTCTCAGGAAGTCGCGCGTCAAAGCGTCGCTGGGGAATATGGAGAAGGTGACCCCACACTCGGCGCCCATGTTGGTGATCGTGGCGCGCTCCGGCACCGAGAGCGTGCTTACACCCTCGCCGCCGTATTCGAAGACGCAGCCCACGTTGCCTTTGGTGGTGAAGATCTCCAGAACCTTGAGCACCACGTCCTTGGCCGATACCCAAGCAGGGAGCTCGCCCTTCAGATTGATCTTGACGACTCTGGGATAGGTCAGATAGAAGGGGCCGCCAGCCATAGCCACGGCCACGTCCAAGCCTCCCGCGCCGATGGCGATCATGCCCAGGCCGCCGGAGGTGGGTGTGTGCGAATCTGAACCGAGCAGGGTCCTACCTGGCCGCCCGAAGCGCTCCAGGTGCACCTGATGGCAGATCCCATTGCCTGCCCGAGAGAAGATGATCCCGTATTTGGCAGCGACGCTCTGCAGGTACCTGTGGTCGTCGGCGTTCTCATAGCCGATCTGGACGGTGTTGTGATCTACGTAGCTGACCGAAAGCTCGCTGCGCACCCGAGGCACGCCCATGGCCTCGAACTGCAGGTAGGCCATTGTGCCTGTGGCGTCCTGAGTCAGCGTCTGGTCGATCCTGATGCCAACCTCAGCGCCAGGCTGGGGCTTGCCTTCCACGATATGTCCATCCAGCACCTTCTGAACTACATTCTTTCCCATGCAGCCTCCTATGAGAGTGGAGTACGCCTGCTTGCATCATGCGTGCAGAGCAAGGGCGAGCCGCAAAGCAAAAGCAGGTCCAGAGTCTTGTCTCCGATCGACTCTGGACCGGTTCAGTAGGATTCCAGCCACGTAGAGCGGATAAGAGGTTCCAACCAGACAGCGGCAAACCGATTCAGCATGGACAAAGGCCCCTCTTGAGTGCACGCTTCAGACCCCCTTGTCTCGACTTGAGTGCGTGTACAGTAGTCATCCTCGCTACGACGGCCCTCTGTGCATGCTCGCGGAGCACGCCACAGCAAGACGAATTATAGCGGGAGAGTACAGTCTGTCAAAGAAGCCAGGCGGGCCGCGGTGCAACACAAGGGGCCTTCCTCAGGATCGGGAAGGCCCCGGGGCATGGCGGCGACAAGGATCGAACTTGTGACACAGGGCTTATGAGTCCCCCGCTCT
>CAYZKS010000399.1:0-2428 GCA_964478725.1 uncultured Anaerolineales bacterium | reverse complement strand
CCAGGCTTGAGCTCGTCGAACAGGATCTTCGCGCCTAGCCCTCGTCCACCCAGGAATGCTCGCGCCGTCGCCTCGCTGAGTGGCTCGACATGCATACTCTTGGCACTCAGATCCACCCTAAGGATCTTGCCTTGATTGACAGACATGCCTTCCTCCCAAGACTCTGGTTATAGACCGCCGGGCAGCTCTGCCAACGAAGTGATCACGCTTCCCGCTGGCAATTGGCTGAGCTTGCGTACGGTCTCAAGCACGGTATCATTGAAGATCCCACTGGAGTAATCCGTTACCCTGATGCTGAGTGATTCGTCCTGTCTAGCCATGATGATCTCATGCTCGCCGTGAAACCCAGGCGTAGGAAGCCGCACGCTGTGAATTCTGACACCTCCAACATCACCACCGAGAGCACCGGGGAGCAGCTCTTTGCTCAGCACCTCTCCTCCTGCGCCCGTGGCCAGCTCTTTGGCCAGCCACAAGGATGTTCCGCTGGGTGCGTCCGCCTTCTGCGCATAGTGCTTCTCGACGATCGTGACATAGGGATAGCGAGGCCTGATCCTCTTCATAAAGTCCAACGCCAAGTTCATGCTCAGGCAGAAACTGGCGATCAGCGCCCACCTGAGCTGGCCTGCTCTTGCCCACTCCCGAGCCTGTGCCAGCCGCTCCTCACTGAACCCGGTAGTGCCAATTACCGCGTCCAGCCGCAGGTCGGCGTAGGCCCGCAGATTCTCCATGGCCACAGCAGGGCTCGTAAAGTCGATGACCACATCTGGCCTGACATCGCGCAATGACTCACGCAGATCGGTGGCGGTCTGAATGCCCAGTGCGGCAAGTCCGACCATCTCGCCAAGATCCCAACCCTTCCTCCTGGCCCAACCGCCTACCAGCTGCATGTCGTTCGACGATATCACAGCTCTCACCAGGTGCTTGCCGACATTTCCTGTGGCCCCAGCCACATAAACTCGAATCTTGTCCATGGAACAATCCCTCCAGCATATCAAAGGATGCCTAAGCGGAATGCTTGTGCGCCCTTGTGCGCATTCCCTTCAGCTCGCTCGCTTCGTTCTTCCCGGCCTCGTTGGAGCAAGACTCCAGCCCTGCATAGCCGCCCCCTGATCCGCAGGCAGGGTCAACTGCGCATACAATGCCAGGAAGCCACTGGACGTCTTGGGCGGGGGCGGCTGCCAAGCAGCGCGACGCTTCTCGAGCTCGGCCTCGCTGACCTCAAGACTCAGTCTGCGTTCGGGGATGTTGATCTCGATGCGATCCCCCTCTTCGATCAGCGCGATCACACCCCCTTCCATCGCTTCAGGACAGACATGCCCGACGATCGGCCCGCGGTTGAAACCGGAGAAGCGCCCATCGGTGATCAGAGCAACCGAGCCCTCCAGGCCTACACTATACAGCGCATCCGTGGAGAGCATGGTCTCCTTCATGCCAGGAGCGCCCTTGGGACCCTCGTAGCGTACTACCATCACGTCCCCGGGGTTGATCTTGCCAGCGACAATGGCTTCCCAGGCCGCCTGGTCGCCGTCAAACGTTCTGGCAGGCCCTCTGTGCACCTGCATCTCCTTGCGTATGGCGCTGGTGCGCGCAATCGCGCCACGCGGCGCGATGTTGCCTCGGAGCACGGCCAGGCCGCCCTCCGCCTGCAGGGGATGAGAACGAGTGGAAATCGCAGGCCCCCGGGTGCCAGAGGCATGCTCCAGCACTTGAGACAAGGTGGCAGCGTTGGCGGTCATTACGGACGTGTCCAAGAGGTCGCCCAACTCCTTGAGCAGAGCGGGCACGCCTCCGGCACTGTGGAAATCGATCACGGTGTGTGGACCGTTCGGGACGACGGAGGCCAGAAGCGGCGTCTTCCTACTGATCTGGTCGAACAATTCCAGCTCAATCTCTATTCCCAGCTCCCTGCCGATGCTCATGATGTGCAGTGGGGCATTGGTTGACCCACCGATGGCTGCATCCACCACGATCGCGTTCATCAGGGCGCTCCGCGTAATCACAGTGGAAGGTCGTATGTTTCTGTTGACCAGGTCCACTACTTTGCGACCCGTAGCCCTGGCCATCCTGACCCGCTCAGCCGCAACCGCCGGAATGGTGGCCGCTCCGGACAGTGACATGCCCATGGCTTCGGTCAGGATCTGCATGGTGTTTGCCGTGCCCATCACGGGGCATGCCCCCGTCCCAGGACAAGCGTTGTCCTCCATAGCGGCCAGGTCCTGGGCATCCAACTTCTTCTGCGCAAAGACGCCCATCACGGCTTCGTTAACGTCCGGAGACAGGACCTGCTTGCCCCGCCAGACACCCGGCTGCATCGGGCCACCAGTGATCATGATCGAAGGCAAATCGACTCTGACCGCGCCAAGCAAGACGCCTGGTATGATGTTGTCACACGAGGCCAGCAGCACCAATCCGTCGAATAGCTGCACCT
>CAYZKS010000398.1:0-2429 GCA_964478725.1 uncultured Anaerolineales bacterium | reverse complement strand
GTGACCCTGCGCGCCCAGAACTGCGGGGGAGAGGCCACCCGGCGGTTCGACTTGACGGTATCGACCCGCCCCGTCCAGGCGCCGGACTTGCGGGTGATGGACGTCTGGAACGTGGGCAGCCAGATCCGTTACCAGGTGTACAACGCGGGCGACCAGGCCGCGCCGGCCGGGCACACCACGGCGCTGCTCATCGACGGCGCCTCCAGGGCGCGCGACCGGGTCGACGTGCAAATCGCCGCCGGCGCCAGGCTCGAGCGCACCTTCTCCTACGTGTGGAGTTGCGGCGGCGCGCAGGACGCAGTCTCGGTGCAAGCTGATGTGGACGGCGTGCTGCGTGAGAAAGACGAGACAAACAACGCGCATGCCGAAACCTGGCGCTGCGACACCACGCCGCCGCGCATCACCTCCGGGCCCACTGTGACGAACATCGGCCAGGACTCGGCCATCATCTGCTGGGACACGAACGAGGCCAGCGACAGCCGCGTGCGCTACATCACCCGCGCGGGCGACCCCGGCCAGGAACAGCACGCCGCCGCTGACGTCACGCACCACTGCCTGACGCTGAGCGGGCTCTCTCCCCTGACCACCTACAAGTACTATGTCTTGTCCGAGGACGCGGCAGGCAATGAGGTGCGGCACCCCGGCGCCTACTTCCGCACGCTGCCGCAGCGCGACGTCGTGCCGCCTGTGCTCAGCTTCGACCTGCCGGCCACGCTCTCCGGTAGCGTGATCATTTCCGCCTCGGCCAGCGACAACATCGGCGTGGAGCGCGTCGAGTTCAGCGTGGACGGCGCCACGCTCTGGAGCGATGGCAGCGCCCCCTACGGCTTGCGCTACAGCACCCTCAACCTCAGCGAGGGCGCCCACCGCTTTGGCGCGCGCGCCGTGGACGCCGCGGGCAACGCCACCGAAAGAGTGCTCGACCGCGTGGTGCAGAACCTCTTCCCGCCGTCCAACTCGCCCGTACACGTCGGCCTTACCAACCTGGCGGCCGGCGATGACGTCTACGGCCAGGTGGCGATCGGGGTCGAGGTCGCGCACGACCTGGGCACGCGCATCGAATACCTGCGCGTCGAGGTCGACGGCGTTGAGCTGGCCCACTTTGACTACCCGCTCTGCCGCCCCATCAACCGCTGGTGGGGCTCAATCCTCGGGCAGGCCGACTGCGGCCGCGTGCCCCTGCGCGAGACGGTCACATGGGACCTCACCGGCCTGCGGACGGCCAGATGGTACGACATCGAGGTGAGCGCTCGGGACCAGTCCGGCAACTGGGGCAGCGTCAGCGTACGGGTACACGCCATTCCCATGCCACCCATCGTCGTGGCGCGCGACGTGCAGCGCCTGGGCAACTACTTCCAGGTGACGCTGGCCATCACCAACACGGGTGCGGCGCCTGTGAACTTGCTGCAATTGAGCGACCGCAGTGCGGGCTTCCAGGCAGCAGGCATCTACCACATCAGCATCAACAGCCGCACGGCCTTTGGAGCGGCGCAACCCATGACTCCCACCTACTCGGCCACGCTCAAGGCCAGCACCGTCGCCTTCGCCTACTCTCAGTACTCCCAGTACGCGATGCCAGCGGGCCAGTGCTTGCGCCTGCGCTACTTCCTCGTGCCCATCCTCTACCCACCGGGCGAGGATGTGTCCTGGACCAACATCGGCGACACCCTCGAGGTCTCGTACCAATCCAGCGGTCACAACTGGTTGGAGTATCCGCAAACGCGCTGGTCGAGCAGCGGCCAGCGCAGCAGCGCTCTGGCCTGCTCCAACTATCTGATCGTGACCAACCCGGTGGAGCTGTTCGCGCGCGAACCCGCCGCGAGCGCCGACGTGGACGCACTGCTGGGCGCTGCGGCCAGGCTGGCGCGCGACAAGAACGGCGTCCTGGGGTACTTGGGCGCTTCATCCGTCTGGAGAAACGTCTTCTGGCTGAAGGACTTGCTGCGCCCGGGCGGCGCCTGGGCCAGCCAGCTCGCCCCGGCCTTCTCCGATCCGCACCCCGAGGATTCGTCCGCCTACCTGCTGATCGTGGGCGAGACCGAGATCGTGCCCTCGTACACCTATGACGTGAGCAGCCTGAAGCTCAAGTGGAGCGACGGCGATACCACTACGCACGTCAAGCTCTCCGACAACCTTCTGGCCGACACCGTCGAGGACGACTGGGCGCCGGACCTGATTGTGGGGCGCGCCATTGGCAATACCGCGCGCGAGCTCGCGCAGCCAATCCTGAACAGCCTGGCTGTCTTCAACGGGCAGGGCTTTGATCTACGCGACGCGCTCGTGCTCTCGGGCTACGAGGACGGACCGGGCGACCGGTTCATGAAGAACGCCGACAACGCGATGCGCGATCTGGCGGACGAGGGGCTGCTAAGCAGCGCGATCGACTGGAGCCACTGGGTCGAGCGATCCTTCCAGGTGCAGGCCGCCAA
>CAYZKS010000397.1:0-2444 GCA_964478725.1 uncultured Anaerolineales bacterium | reverse complement strand
GCCTCGGCCTCCCGGCTGAGCCTGTGGAATTCGTCTACATCTATCCAGCATGCTGAAGAGGGCTCGAAGCGATAGCCGGGGTAATGCGTCAGGATCAGCGCAGAGGCCGCCGGGGTCTTCAGATCAGGTTCGAGAGCGCGTCGCAGCAAACTGACGCCGACGTACAGGTTGGCCTGCCCTGACTCGGGGGTCAGGTCGGGCCAGAGCCATTCGATCAGGCGGTCCGCGGGCAGCATGCGGCGGCGTTCGCTGACCAGGATCTTGAGCAAGGCGGCGTGCTTGCGCGTGCGCCAGACCCGCGGGGAGAGACGCTCCCCGCATCGCCACACCTCAAACGGGCCGAAAAGGTAGAAGCGCAGGTCTGGCTTCGTCATCGCTGTGCCCTACGGCGCCGAGCGGCGCTCATGGCAGGCAAGCGTTGTCGCGGCTGGGGTGTGCGTCGGCGGCGCCGTCGTTGCCGGGGCCTCGTGCCGCGGCTACACGCTCGCTCTTGGTTCCAGTCTGCACTGGCCAGGCAGATACGCTTGTGTGTGGCGCTGTAGATGGCGGCCATGTCGGCTCGTCCCTGCGTCTGCAAGCCTGTGCGCCCAGGTGCTTTGTGGCCGCAGTGTCTGCGTGGATGGCGGGCGCGCAGTGGAGCAACCTGCCTGCATGTTAGCACAGCTTGGGTCAGGAGGCAAGCCGTGCACGTGGCATGCTTCTCTGCGCGCCGCGCACAGGCCGCGCTTGCCTAGCATCGTGCTGGATGGTACAATGTGCGCCAGGCGGCCGAGCAGGATGCGCCTGGCGCAAACCATGTCGGTGTAGCGGGGAGGTCAGCATGCAAACCAGACGACTTGCCAGCGGCGTGCTTGCGTGTTGCATGTTGCTTGCGCTCGCGGCCCTGTGTGGCGCCGCGCCTTCGACCCGTTCGGCGGCGGACGCGCCTGGCCCGCTGCAGGTCGCCGCACTGCGTCCGGCTGCGCCCCCCTCCACGCTGTTTGCGGCCACCTCCACGCCCGTGCCCGCGCTCTCCGCTGCACTGGCTTCCCGCGCCAAGGGCTTCCTTGCTCCCCCGCGCGCGCCGTCCGAGCTGCGCATCGAGCGCCTGCCGCTCGGGCTGAGCGCCCAGGACCTGCCCGCGCAATGGGATTGGCGTGCCAGCGGCAAGATCACCCCGCCCAAGGCTCAGGGCGCCTGCGGCGCCTGCTACGCTTTTGGCGCCATCGGCAACATCGAGTCCCGCATCCTGGTCGCGGGCGGGCCGGCCCTGGACCTGTCGGAGAACCACGCCAAGGAGTGCAACTGGGAGGCGCTGGTCGGGTATTCGGAAGCGGGCAACTGGGGCAGTTGCGCCGGGGGCAACTATGCCATGCTGGCCAACCTCTTCTCCCAGTCCGGCACGGTGCTGGAAGCCTGCGACCCGTACAGCGACCAGGACGTGGCCTGCAAGGCGGGCTGCCCCTACCAGCACACGCTGCTGGACTGGAGGCAGATCAGCGGCCGCGACGACCCGGACCCGCAGGTGCTCAAGGGCTACCTGTACGCCTTTGGCCCGCTGGAGTGCTCCTTCAACGCCGGACAGGGCGATGCCTGGGATCTGGAGTTCGCACAGTACGACGGCAGCTATACCTTGTACTACACGGGCCCGGGCAGCATCAACCACGGCGTGCTGATCGTGGGCTGGGACGACAGCCGCACGCATGCCGGGGGCAGCGGCGCCTGGATCGTCAAGAACAGTTGGGGCAGCGAGTGGGGCGACGAAGGCTACTTCTACATCGCCTACGGCTCCGCGAAGATCGGCACTTTTGCCAGCTACCTGCACGAGTACCAGCCCTACGACCCGACTGACGTGCTGTTGCTGTACGACGAAGCCGGCGCCTGGTGGGACTGCTGGGGCGCGGGACAAACCGCCTGGGGCTTGGCGCGCTTTGTGTCGTCCAGGGAGACGCAGGCCACGCGCGTCGAGTTCTGGAGCGGCGACGCGCTGAGCGACGTGGACTTGTACATCTACCGCCGCTTTGACGGCACGCGGCCGCAGGAGCTGCTGTTCAGCCGCACGAATTTGTCCTTTGTCGAGATGGGTTACTTCTCGGTGCCCATCGATCCGCCCCTGCGCCTGTCGCCCGGCCAGGAGGTCGTCGTGGCGGCACGCTTCACCAACGCCAGCCGTACTCAGCCGGTGCCGCTGGACACCCGCGGGGTCGCCGAGCGCGGGCGCACCTACGTCAGCGCCAGCGGCCTAGACGGCACCTGGGTGGATGCGGGCACGCTGCCCTTGCCCGCCGACGTGGGCATCCGCCTGCGCACCTCGGGCGGCGTGCCGCCCAGCCCGACCGCCACGCTCATCCCCAGTGTCACGCCCTACCGCTCGCCCACGCCCACCATGTGGCTCAGCCCGACGCCGACGGGCAGCGCCACGCCGTTCACGCCAACGCACACGCCATCGCCCACCCCACCCACGC
>CAYZKS010000396.1:0-2450 GCA_964478725.1 uncultured Anaerolineales bacterium | reverse complement strand
GGATGGGGAATGCACCTTGCCCCTATCTGGTCGGTCTGGGCGAAGAGTTCCAGGAATGCGTTTTCGCCGTGGACGGCAGGGCGATGGTCAAAGCAGGCAAGGTTCCCAGGAGGGTGCGCTGGTATTCTGTGGACGCTGTGTCGGGCGACCTGTTTGCGGTGGAAACGCTGGAAGCCATCTACCGCCATCTGGCCGCGCGGTATGGTGTCACCGATGCGGCCCTTCCCCATCGTTCTGCCTGGTACCTGGGGATCACCCCGCCGAAGACATGCGGTAAAAAGTCAAGTAGCACTTTGACAGCAGAATAGGCTCTTCTTGACTGCCGGGCTGGGTTTAGGCAACACCCAACTATCCCAACAGGGTGTGCCACGATCCCTGCGGATACACAAGGTCACTGCAGTTATCATTTATGGTGATGAGGTACTATCTACTGCAGACCGTCATCCTCCCGGTCTTGGCGGGTCGTCCGGGGCCTCACGTAGGGTTCGTTCTTCGTGAGCAGGGCATGCACCAGACGTACGAGTTTACGAGCTGTCAGAACGAGGGCACGCTTGTGCTGATACTTGGAGACTTCTTGGTACTTGCGCCAGTAGTAGGCTTTGTACTCCAAGTTATGCTGTCGGAGCAGGTTTGCGCCCAGGATGAAGTAGTAGCGCAGGTAAACATTGCCGACCTTGGTCAGACGGGTGTCCTGGGAGACAAAGCGGCCAGAGGAGCTCTTGTGCCAGGTCAAGCCCATGTACTGAGCCAGGTGCTTCTCTTCCGAGAAACGCAGGATATCGACGACCTCGGCCAGGATGCCAGCAGTGATGATGGCTCCCAAGCCCTTGATGGTGATGATAGGGTTGGGAATGAGGTCGATGTGGTGTGCGATGAGCCGGTCGAGATGCTTCATGGAGCGTTTGAGATAACGGATGTGGTCCCATCCGGCAGCCAATGCTGCGGTGACCATCTCGTCCATTTGCGGGTCGATGGGGTAGGAGGTGTGCAAGGCCTGACGAACGGCCCTAGCCGTAGCGTTAGGGTCCCCGAATCGCCCGTGCCCGCGATGAGAGATCAGGTCAACCAACTGGTCATGAGTCATCTCCTGCAGTTCGGCGACGGTGAACTGAGTCAGTAGGGCAATGCTGGTGGCGCCGAAGATGTCGGAGAAGACGTTGACGCGCTTCCAGTCGCTGCATTTCAGGAAAGCATGGGACTGGAAGCGCATCTTCTCGCGGGACAGAGCCTTGGAGAGGCGGTAGCGATAACGGGTGAGGCGGCGCAGTCCCTGCCAGAAGTCACTGGGCACATAGGAGACGGGCAACTCACCGAAACGCAGGCGTGCGGCGACGTCCAGGGCATCGCGATCGTCGTTCTTGGGACCGCGCAGCACCAAGCCGTCCTTGAACTTGGCCACGAGTTTTGGGTTGAAGCAGACCAGTTCCAACTCGAAGGGCTGCAAGAGTGGCTCGGTGCTCAAGTAGCGATGGAAGGGGATCCATAGCATACCTGTTGCTTCGCAGCCGAACGCGATGCGAGTGTAGCCCAGTTCCGCCGCCGCCTCGGCGATGATGGCCGCGGCCAGTTGGGCACCCGGTAGGTTGTTGGTGACGCGGAAGGGTTCCACAACCTCGTGACCCAGGGCTTTGTCCACAGCCCGTAGGACGATCTCGTCCAGGTGGACATCGGCCCCAACACAGAGTACGGGTGGGTAGGTTGAATGGTTCACATGGCAACTCCTTTGGGTGAAGTCACACAGAGGCCAGGGTGGGTATCCCAGGGAACCGAGAAGTGCAACAACCTCGTGTATCAGAACTCTGGCGGCAGCCCTGAGCCGCACGGGAACAGCATGCGAGTTTGAAGTGCCGCTCGGCGTGGGCAACAGTCTTCACCTTGAAGTCACCTGACGGTGCAACATGGAGGATCAGAACTACCCACACGACCGGCTCTGAGTGCCCGGTCATTATCCCTGGGATACCACACCCTGACAAACTTATTATACGAGGAGGTGGCATATGGCTATATCCAGTTCTTCAATGGAGCGGACGGCTCAGACAGCCGTGAGGTTGGACGCGATCAGGTCACTGGACGCTCTTGCGGAGAGGGGGGAGAAACCGCCCGAAGAGGCTGTGGCCGAGAAAGAGCGGCTGTTGAAAGAGACGCCCGGCAAGAAGAAGTGGCGCGTGAACATGCGCGTGCTCGTGGGCACTCTGCTCGGGATCGCGGTCGTTATGGCGATCCTGCGCGCGCTGCCGGAACAGGGCGGGCTCCTGTGGCTGGTCGCGATCCCAGCGCCGCTGCAGGCGGTCGCGGATGTCGCGACTGTCCTCGGCCCGCTGCTGGCCGTGTCTGTGGCGGTGGAGCGGCTGCTGGAGACGGCGTTTGACGCCTTCGAGCAATCCACCAGGGCCGTGGCCGACGTGCTGGCTGCGCCCAGGGATGCTTTGGACTGGGTCGGGCGTGAGTAC
>CAYZKS010000395.1:0-2452 GCA_964478725.1 uncultured Anaerolineales bacterium | reverse complement strand
GCCACCATCAACGCGTGCGCCAGCCAGGGAGCCACGATGTTGCGCGTGCGCTGGAAGGTGTAGCCAAAGACCAAACCCATCAGCACGGTGGTGACAAGCCCGCCAATGGAGCTCACGCTGATGGTTGACGTCGCTGTGCCCTCAAAGGGCGGGAAGAGATGCCAGAGGGAGAAGGCGAGGGAAGTAGCGAGCAATCCACGCCGGCCGCCCAGAGCCTGCTCCAGCCTGGGCTGCAGCCATCCCCGGAAGAAGAACTCCTGAAAGGGACTGATGATCAGTATCGCCAGAGGAATGCCGACGGCGAGCTGCACGCCGAGCATGGATGGCGACGGCATGGCGTCGCGCTTGACTCCCAGGAAGACGTAAAGCATGCCCGCCACTCCCGCGCCCAGCCCCCACAGCAAGGCCTGTCCCAGCTTGCGGCGCGTGAAGCCGATCTCGCTCCAATCCCGTGTCAGCCCGGCCCAGGCCATGGGAAAGCCGATTCCAGTGACCACCACGAGCGCGAAGACTGGCGGCACGCAACGGCTGAGGATGCTGAGACCGCCAAAGATCCCGTAGGCGACCAGTGCCTCGATGAGCCGCCTGCGGGTAGTCCCTGCGGAACTTGACGCTTGGGTAGTATTCATGGTGCCCCTCCTTGTCGGGCCTGATCAGATCCGCGGGCCCGCATGCCTGCCCGTCAACTGCAGCAGGGAGTCAGGCGCTTCAGATGGCCTCGAAAAGGCCAGAGTCCTTGGTCACTACAATCGCTCCCCTGGCGGCCAGCTCCCCCTCCACAAAGCGTGCAAAGGCCTCGGTCTTGACCTCGCGCAAGACAGACTCGGCAATCATCATGGAGCGCACGTACGCCACCAACGGCTCGGCTTCGCTGATGACCAACCCGTCCAAGTAGCGGCGCATGTGTACCTGAGAAAAGTGGTGCGAAAGCCAGTCCGCCCCGTTCTCCAGCGAGAAGCCTGCGGGCAGCGACGTGTCCCACAGGTCGTCCCGGCCGGCGAAGCGGCTGATCAGGTCATACAGTTCGCGCAGGTGCGAGGCACCCACGGTGGTGGCGTAGAAGCGCCCGCCCCGCCTGAGCACACGCCGCGCCTCCCTCAGCGCCTTGTGCATGTCGGGCACGTGATACAGCATGTGGTTGGCGATCACGCCATCCAAGCTCTCGTCCTCGAACGGGATCTCCTGGGCATCGATCACGCGGTACTCGAAGCGGCGGTGACTGCCCTGCAAACTGCTCTGCGCCTTCTGTACCATCCCCGGGGACAGATCGGAGAGCGTCACATGCCAGCCCTGGGGAACGCGCTCCAGGTTCTCCACCCACAGAGCGCCCGGGCCGCAACCCAGTTCGAGAATGCGGCTTGCAGGCTGGAAGCTGAACTGGTCGAAGACCCAGCGCATCCAGCCAGTCTTGTTGATGCTGAAACGGCGATGCAACTCGATCCTGGCGTCCAGGTTGGACGCGTCCTGGTACTGGTCTGAGAGCAGATAGCCCTGATCAGTCAGCTTGGACATGGAGGTCTCGCATCGGGTCTCCGCAAGTCCGGCAGCGCGTGGCGTCGGCACTGGGTCGCGTCAAACTGGTGCGCGCGTCGAGCGGGCAGCGCACAAGCTGGAACGCTGCTGCCGCAGGCCAAGCGAGCGGGCCGCTGAACACAGACGCAAACGCCCCACAGGGCAGGCTAGGCCAGCTTCTTGCGGCGACGGTAGTAGACGATCGTGCCGATGGCGATGCCGATCACCGCGCCCAGCTTGGCGTCCGCAACACCCGAGACCTTGAAGATGGCATAGCCGACGACGGCACCCAGCAGGGCCAGGATCGCGATCCAGTATGCAGGTTTCACACCATCCCTCCCCACACAGCTCTGACGATAGAAACACCGCCACGCGCACCGAGTAGCGCTGCGCTGGAGCACAGTGACCGCCGGGGCTGCGCTGCCTAGGGGCTCTTCAGCCCCTGAACCACAGCCTTGTACTTCTCGTGGATCATCTTGCGGTCGAACTCCCAGAACTCCGCCAGCATGGCCCGGTCCTCTTCCTGGCTGACGTAGGCCAAGGCGTTGGGGAAGAAGACCTTGTCCTCCTTGGCGATGTGCTTGGGGTAGAACTCGCCCAGGGTCTGCAGATTCTGCACAATGTCGGCCAGGGCGGCCTGGTCGCCGTTGCGGTAGCGCGTGTTGGCTTCCACCAGAGCCTTGGTGGTGGCGCGGCCGAAGACGTGCTCCTCGATCAGCTCGTTCATCACGCGCTTGTCGTCCGCGGACATCTTCTTGGAGCGCAGGTCGCGGAACATGATGTCCTCTTCTTTGCCGTGGTGGGTGCGGTCGGCATAGGTGCGGACGAAATCCACCACCGTGTCCACAAGGACCGGATCGGCCTTTTGGGTGGATTGGATCTGGGCCAGGCGGTCCTTGACCACCAGGAGCATGTGTTCGATCAGGCGGTGTTCGATCAT
>CAYZKS010000394.1:0-2475 GCA_964478725.1 uncultured Anaerolineales bacterium | reverse complement strand
ATCTGTCGCCTGAAGCGAGACAGCGCTCGTCGCTACATTGACCACTTGCTGTGGGAGAACGTCAATGACACGACGACTCGCATCCTGCTGGCACGCAGCTTGGGCTTCTGTCCGGAACACACCTGGTACATGTATCACGCCGAGAGGGATGTCTATGGCGACTGGTTGGGCCTTGCCATTATCTACAAGGATCTGACCCAGCTCGTCAACAGCCATTTGGCTGGCTTTGAAGCGCGTCTGCCAGTCAATGCAGCCCCTCCAACGCGCTGGTGGCAGCGTGGATGGAAACGGCTGACTCGAGCATTGGGCCGGCCTTCAGCCCCAGCAACAGCGCCTGGCCTGGAAAACCTCTCGCCCCAGGCAACTTGCCGGGCTTGCTTCTACGCAGAAAACAGCGAACGAAACAACGTGGGATGGCTGGTGGAAGGCTTCGCCGACGAGGCCCTCAGACGTAGCTATGCTGCGTCCGAGGGCCTGTGTCTCACGCACTTGCGTCAGGCGCTGCAGTACGCTGTGTGTGTTCGGCACGAGGTTGCCCGTTTTCTGGCAGAGGACGCGCTTACCCGTCTGTCAGCCTTGACGAACGACCTGGGAGAATATGCCCGCAAGCGAGCATGGCAATACCGTCATGAGACTGTATCCGCCGGCGAACAGGACTCGCCTCGCCGCGCCTCCCAGTTCTTCGGCGGGCACGACAGATGGGCATAGACGGCACGCATCCGTCGCCGCGGAGGCGGCATACATGGACAAGAAAGATCTATCAACTTACGAAATGGAACAAAAGTTCTTCCGGGATGCTCGCGTGGTCAAGGTAGACATAGAGATCCTGGAAGAGACCTACCAGCTTGCACTAGAGATCTTCGCGCGCAACCACTGGACCCCTGAAGAGGGCCTGCGAATTGCTCTGACGGCTGGCGTCGGCAAGATGAGAGCGGATCAGTTTCTGAGCGTGGAGGACGCCAATCTCGCCGAGTCGCAAGACCTTGCCGACCGGCTGACTTGGCTGGAGTCCATGTATGCGGTCATGAAGCACAGGACGTTCCATCTGATGAGAGACAACCAGGCCCTCGAATTCCGCAGCTCCGCCTCCGGCAACATCATTTCCGGGCTGGAGGCGAAGGTACGCCGGTTGGAGCGGGAGAACCTGCGCCTGAAGGCTCTGTGCAGAGCGAGCGATGCCGCAGCCGTTTCCAGCCCGGCTGATGCCGAATCCCAGGACGCAAGCCCGCTTCCACCGGAAGAAGCGCAGAGTGGTGTCGGCCATGCGGTACGCTCGTTCTTCCGCAAGAAGAGACCATGAGGCGCAAGATTGCATTTGGAGACTCGCGCTGGTTCCCAAGGCCAACCGATCTCACAGCCGCTGAGCTTTTGGAGGCGATGGAGAAGGACGCCTGCCCAATCTGCACCCTGCGACAACGCAGCGAAGAGCGTTTCCTCTTCTCCTTGTTCTGGGAAGGCGTCAACGATCCCTTTGTGAGAGTGCGATTCAGGAAGTCGCTCGGCTTCTGTACCTATCACACCCGCCAGCTGCGTATCACCGCCGGCCAACCCTGGGCCGGGGCGCTTGGGATGGCGATTCTCTACCGAGATCTGATAGATACCCTTCTTGCCCGTATGCACAGACCATCCAGGGAAATCGCCCGGCCATTGCGGTCAGGCCCTGCTCTGAGCCGGATTGCACCAACCGGTGTTTGTTGGTTGTGCGAGGAGGTCAAAGAGACAGAAAGCACCCACCTACAGGTGCTCGCGAGGGGGATTGAGGAATCATCTTGGTTCCGCGGCCACTACTCCCAGTCCCACGGGCTGTGCATGCCCCATTCGCACCAGGCCATGCGCATGGTTCGGACCGCCGAAGGCAAGGGCATCCTTGCCACGCACCTGACCCTGGCCCAGGGTCTGCTATCCGATCTTGCCAACTGTTCTGATTGGACGCGGTTTCTTTGCGGCTCAAGCTGGGCACCAGAGACCCCAAGTCGAGCAGACGGGCTGGCAAGCCTCTGTCCTGGATGCGCTGCCGAAGCCTCACAGGAGCAAGGACTTCTTCAGAACGTGTCCTTCCAGTCGATCGCGAAGATGGGGCATGAGTTATGTGCGCGGCACTGGGGAAAAGCGTGCCAGGCATTGCTGTCGAGTCCGTATGTGGATCCGCCACAGGCGCAGCGGTTGTTTCAGAGCGCCCTGTCGCGTTTTGGCACGGAGCAGACAGCATTGAACTGCCCTTATTGCCAACAGATGCAAAGCGTGGCAGGGGACGCTCTGATGCAGTCAGGGGAGCAGGTCGGCCAATCGGCGTGCCTGCCTCACTTGCGGCTTGTTCTATGCCGCGTTCCCGTGTCGGAGAGCCTTGCTTGGCTAGAGCAGCTACAGTTGCGCTTGAAGCAGTTGGGGCAAGAGCTGGACGAATTGATCCGCAAACACGATTACCGCTTCTCCTCCGAGCCATTGGGCGCTGAACAGGACTCGTGGTTGCGCGCG
>CAYZKS010000393.1:0-2478 GCA_964478725.1 uncultured Anaerolineales bacterium | reverse complement strand
CCCCGCGCCTCACCTGTGACATGCATAGCGCTGCCAGGAGCAGGAAGAACGGCGAAAAGAGGAACAGAGTGCGCAATCCCATCCAGTCCATCAGTGCGCCCACCAACGGCGGAGCAGTGATGGCAGCCGCCATGGAAAAGAAATAGTACAGACCGGTGTATGAGCCGATCTTGCCCTCCGGCGCGATGTCCGACACCATCGGAAAGGAGTTGATGTTGATCAGAGCCCAGGCGACGCCGGCCAGAATCAACATCGCACGCAGGTACATCAGGTTGGTGACAAAGTAGCCGCCTAGGATGAACACGATCATGATTGTCAGGCCCGCCAGAATCGTGCGCTTTCGACCAAAGCGTGTGGCGATGAAGCCGGCAGGCAGCGCGAATACCAGAAATGTGCCAGATACGAACACCAGCATGGCAGCGGCGGAGCTCTCGGAGATGCCCAGGAACTCCTTGCCGTAGGTGGTCCAGAACGTCTCAATGGCGTTGTAGCCGACGAACCAGGTGAAGATGGCCAGGAAGATGAACAGCGCGCTTTTTTCTTTGCTGGTGATGATGTCACGTACGGTGGACAAGACGCTCGGATGCTCTTCTCGCGTCTCCTCGTGGACTTTAGGCTCTCGGATTACCAGCAGCACGATGGCAGTCGCCAACAGCATGAGCCCCGCGGCCACGTAGAATGGCAAGCCCCGGTTCATCCGGTACAGAAAGGCGCCGCCAAGGAAGGCGGCAGTCGTCCCCAGCCCTCCCATGAAGTTGATAATGCCATTTGCTTTGCTGCGCAGCGGCGACGGGGTGATGTCCGGCATCAGAGCGACCGTAGGCGTGCGGAAGATGGCCATGGCGATGTTCATGATGATGGTTGCCCCCATCAGCAGCGGAAATGCTCGGGACGCGACGTGAAACACCGGAATCAGGGCGAAGAAAAGGGCGGCGATGGGAGCTCCGATCATCAAGTATGGCATGCGCCGGCCAAAGCGCGTGCGCGTGTGGTCGCTCAGGAAACCGACGTAAGGCTGGATGGCAATTCCCGCGATGTTGTCAAAGGTCATGATGAGTCCGACAAGCCAGAGCGGAAGGCTATACTCACGCAGAAAGATCGGCATGTAGGAGTTGTAGACGGACCAGATCAAGCTGATGCCAAGGAACCCAAAACCAAGCAACAAGGTCTTCTTGTAGTCCAGCTTCATGACTCCTCCTTTGATGATGAGATGATCGCCATATGAGACCAGGGTTCTGTGCGCTGGATTAGCGCAGGAACTGCTCCACCCACGTCAAGGATAGCACCCCGGCAAAGGCAAACGCCAGCGCCTTTACCAGTTTGCCGAGGAAGCAGGCCAGCAAGAAATACCACAAAGGAAAGTGCAAGATGCCGGCCGCCACCCCCGCCAAGTCAAAGAGGGGATTGGGGATTATGCCCAGGACAAAGATGGTCAGGAACCCGTGCCGCCTCATCCAATCTTCAAGGCGCCGGTACTTGTCGCGACTCGCGGATTCGATGATGGCAGTACCACCGAACCCGGCCAGGTAGCCACTCAGTTCCCCAATGGACATGCCAACGGCCGAAACCAGGGCAACCAGCCAGGGATTGAGAATGCTGCCTGCCACGAACGTGGCTGCCAGGCTGGGCACCGGCAGCAGGATTGTGGCATTGCCTACCACGCTGACCACGAAAAGGCCCAGGTAACCGTAAGAGGCGAACTGCGCCACCCGGTCTCTATACACATAGATGCCCAGCGTAATGCCCAGCGCCAGAACCAGGGCCAGGATGCGCCAGGCCAGGGCCGGTCGGGCATCTTGAACCATAGCAGCTGATTCGGTGAGCGTGTCCTCAGGCATGAACTCCTTCAGGCGCTTGATGCGCGGGCCTGGCTCTTGCCGGGTGAACCAAGCCTAATGATCTCGGCGTGCGTGTCCTGCAGGCCTTTGGTGGCGTTGACGCTATCTACTAGCAGGGAGCAGTGCTGGGCAATCCAGCTCCAATCGTAGCAGCTGTGACCAGCTACAACCAGAACACAATCGCTGCCCGCCAGAACGGTCTCGTCGAGGGGCGTGGAGGTGAGCTGCACTCCCTCTTTGTGAAACACGCTGCCGCCAATGTGGAAGCGCGGCACATAGGGATCGTTGTAGCGAATGTCCACTCCATGACCTAGCAGCAGCTCCATGATACGCTCGGCAGGAGAGTTGCGCGCGTCGTCCACGTCCTTTTTGAAGGACACACCCAGAACAAGCACCTTGGCGCCGCGCAGGGTACGCCCTTGTTGGTTCAGGCCAGCACCTACCAGCTCGACCACATGGTAGGGCATGCTCTGGTTGACTTCGGCGGCGAGTTCGATGAACTTGGTGTAAAAGTCGTACTCTCGCGCTTTCCAGGAAAGGTAGTACGGATCCACGGGGATGCAGTGCCCGCCTGCGCCTGGTCCTGGATAGAATGGCATGAAGCCAAAGGGCTTGGTGGCTGCGGCCTCGATCACCTCCC
>CAYZKS010000392.1:0-2482 GCA_964478725.1 uncultured Anaerolineales bacterium | reverse complement strand
GATCTCGTCCTCGCCGGCTTCGAGCAGGCGCGCGGTGTACGACTCGGGCCGCGGGCGCGCCTGCCGCTCCAGGATGGTGGCGAACAGCTCGTCCAGCACGCTGGACGACCCAGGTTCGTAGTTCCTCCGTGAGGAGGGCGTTTGTGTGACGCCAAGAGCCCCCCTGACGGGGGAACTACCAACCAAGTCCACACCTGATGGGGTCTGAGGTTCGTAGTTCCTCCGTGAGGAGGGCGCTTGCGAGGCGTCAGAGGCCCCCCTCACGGGGGAACTACAAGCAGCGCTTCCGGGTGACGCACTCTGAGGTTCGTAGTTCCCTCGTGAGAGGGTTCCGCCCTCTCCCAACCGCCGGAAGAAGCAACTGCGCTCGCCGGTGTGGCAGGCGGGCCCGGCGGGCTCGACCTGCAGCAGCAGCGCGTCGGCGTCGCAGTCCACGCGCACGTCCAGCACGCGCATCACGTTGCCCGAGGTGGCGCCCTTGTGCCACGGCTCCTGGCGGCTGCGGCTCCAAAAATGCGCTTCGCCCGTCTCCCGGGTGAGCCGCAGCGCGTCCGCGTTCATCCAGGCCAGCATCAGCACCTCGCCGCTGGCGGCGTCCTGCACCACGGCGGGCGCCAGGCCGCGTGCGTCAAAGGCAATCTGCACATCCTCTTGGGTCATGCTTCCCTCCTTACAGGGATGCCGCGCGCGGCCAGATAGGCCTTGAGTTCGCCGATGCGCAGCACGCGATCGTGAAACAGGGAGGCGGCCAGCGCCGCGTCGGCCTTGCCCGCGCTCAGCACCTGCGCAAAGTGCTCCGGGCTGCCGGCGCCGCCGCTGGCGATCACCGGCACGGGCACGGCCTCGGCCACCGCGCGGGTCAGCTCCAGGTCGTACCCGGCCAGTGTGCCGTCGGTGTCCATGCTGGTCAGCAGCACCTCGCCAGCCCCCAGCTCGACCGCGCGCACGGCCCACTCCAACGCGTCCAGCCCCGTGGGCGTGCGCCCGCCCGAGACGTAGACCTCCCAGCGACCCGCCCCCACGCCCTTGGCGTCGATGGCGATCACCACGCACTGGCTGCCGAAACGTTCTGCGGCGGCCGTCAGCAGCGCCGGGTTGCGCACGGCCGCGGTGTTGATGCTCACCTTGTCCGCCCCTGCCAGCAGCAGCGCGCGCACGTCTTCAACCTGGCGCACGCCGCCGCCCACGGTGAAGGGCATGAACACCTCCACCGCCACGCGCCGCACCATCTCGATGGTGGTGGCCTGGCCCTCGGGCGTGGCCGAGATGTCCAGAAAGACCAGCTCGTCGGCGCCCTCGCGGTTGTACAGGCGCGCGCACTCTACGGGATCGCCCGCGTCGCGCAGGTTGACGAAATTCACGCCCTTGACCACGCGCCCGTCTTTGACGTCCAGGCAAGGGATGATGCGTTTAGCCAGCATCGTTCATCCTCCCCACTTGCAGTGCGTCTTCCAGTCGCAGCGCACCCTCGTACAGGGCGCGACCGATGATCACTCCGCTGAGCCCGGCGCGGTGGGCGCGCTGCACGTCGTCCAGAGCGGCCACTCCGCCCGAGGCGATCACGTGCAGGCGCTGCTCGGGGCCGAGCCAAGCTTCGCCAAGCTCGGCCAGTTGGCGCGAGGCTTCCACGTTCAGGCCGCGGCCCATGCCGTCGCGCGCCACGTCGGTGTGCACGATCCAGCGCACGCCCAGCCGCGCGCAGCGTTGGGCCAACTCGATGGCCGTCAGCTCCGCGCCCTGCTGCCAGCCGTGGGTGCGCACGCGACCAGCGCGGGCGTCAATGCCCACGGCGATGCGCTCCGCCCCAAACTCGGCCAGCGCCGCCTCGAGCAGCTCCGGCCCCTGGGCCGCCGCCGTGCCCAGAACGGCGCGCTGCACGCCCAGCTCCAGCACGCGCCGCAGCGCCTCCAGGTCGCGCAGCCCTCCGCCGAACTGCACGCGCAGCCCGGCGCCCAGGATGCGCTGCAGAGCGGTCCAGTTGGGCGGACTGAGGTTTGGGGCGCCCCCGTGAGGCGCACTGAGGTTCGTAGTTCCCCCGTGAGGGGGACTGAGGTTCGCAGTTCCCCCGTGGGGGGGACTGAGGTTCGTAGTTCCCCCGTGAGGGGGAAGGAGGTTCACAGTTCCCCCGCCGCAGGTCTCGACCTTCCTGGTCGAGATAGGAAGTCCGGACTGTGCTCCAGGCTCATCAAGCGCCCCATCGAGGTTCACGACGTGCAACCAGCGCGCGCCGCAGTCTCGCCAACGGCAGGCCACGGCCAGCGGGTCGGTGGCGTACTCCGTCTCCTGCGCCGGATCGCCCTGCCTCAGTCGCACCACGCGGCCCTGGCGCAGGTCAATGGCCGGATAGACCTCAAATGAGAGCATAAAAGTTCTCCAGGATGCGCAGGCCCGCGCGCTGGCTCTTCTCGGGGTGGAACTGCACGCCATAGACCGCGCCGCGTCCCACCACCGCCGCGAACGGCCCGCCGTAATCCGTGACCGC
>CAYZKS010000391.1:0-2492 GCA_964478725.1 uncultured Anaerolineales bacterium | reverse complement strand
CGCTCCTGCTGAGCGATCCCCAACGCAAGCACATCCGCAGCCAGGCGCGCCTGGCGCGCAGGGCTCGCGAGCGATGCTACGTGGTGGTAAAGTTCGGCCACCCAGGCGGCAAGGCGCTGGCGGTCCCGGCCGAGCAGGCCCTGGCGATGCGAAGGCTCAGGTCGGACTGGGCAGGCATCCCCTGGGACTGCTGAGCCAGCCGGGGCGGGCGACTGTTTGGAGGGGAGGCATGGTCCACAAGGAGGAGGATCCGGACAGGCAGAGAGGCAGTTACAGCCACAGCACCGCCGAGCCGGCCGGCGGCAGCCATGCCCCGGACAACGGCTCCTCCATCACAGGCATTCTCGACGAGCGCATCGCCAACCTGCGCGAGGCCATCCAGGAGATCGATCTGGCCCTGGCCGGCAGGAAGGTGCTCAACCGCAGGTTCCTGGAGCAGATCGAGCGCGAGAAGGCGGAGGTCAAGGGCTATCTCAACGCCCTCCAGCCGCCCTGGCGCATGGGCTTCCACCCGCAGATCGAGTTCATGCGCCTCAGCCTGCACAAGAGCCTCACCAGCCGGGCCAAGGACCACCGCTCCGAGGAGCTGAAGTACTGGGAGAACGGCGTGAACCTGGCCAAGGAGCGGCGCAAGTTCCTGGACGAGTACAAGGCGCTGCTGGCCACGCGGAGGAGGCTGACGCGGGATGAACATCGATGAGGTGTTCCGCAAGCTGCGGCCGGTGATGGGGCCGCAGCTCGACGCGCTCTGGCAGGAGTACCTGGTGGCTGACGCCGAGAGCCGCCAGACCATCGAGCGGCTGCTCCGCGTGCTGCTCGCCCAGCGCCTGCGCGAGACGTTCGAGAGCGAGCACGTGCTGCTCAAGCCGCCCCCGCGCGAGCTGGCGGCCGGGAGCTACCCGGCTGGCACTGTCCATTACGGCCAGGAGGGCTTCCATGCCTTCGGCCTGCGCGAGGATGAGCTGATCCAGCACATCGGCATTTTCGGCAGGTCGGGCAGCGGCAAGACGAACCTCTGCTACCTGCTGCTGCACGGCCTGGTGCGGGCGGGCAAGCCGTTCCTGGTGTTCGACTGGAAGCGCAACTACCGCGACCTGACCGCGCAGGCGCCCTTCGCCGGCCTGGAAATCTTCACCGTGGGCAGGGACATCGCCCCGTTCTACTTCAATCCGCTGATCCCTCCGCCCGGCACCCAGGCCACGGTCTGGGTCAAGAAGCTCATCGAGATCATGTGCCACGCCTACTTTCTCGGCGAGGGCGTGACCGTGCTGCTCATGCGGGCGATCGACAGCCTGTACCGCCAGGCCGGCCTCTACGGCCCGCGGCCAACGGGCTACCCGAACATGGGCGACGTGCGCGACCATCTCCAGGCCCTCAAGCCCAAAGGCCGCGCCGCCGGCTGGATGGAATCCGCCATGCGCGCCGTGGAGGTGCTCTGCTACGGCGACATGGGCATCGTGCTGAACAGCCCCCGGCCGTACGACGTCGCCAGGCTGCTCGACCGGCGCGTGGTCCTGGAGCTGGACGCACTGACCAACGCGGACAAGACGTTCCTGATCGAGTCGCTGCTGCTGTGGATCCACCACTACCGCCTGGCCCAGCCGCAGCGGGAGGACTTCAAGCACGCCATCGTCATCGAGGAGGCCCACCACATCCTGCTCCGCAAGAAGCAGGAGACCACGGGCGAGGAGGCGGTCACCGACGTGCTGCTGCGAGAGATCCGCGAGCTGGGCGAGGCCATCATCTGCCTGGACCAGCACCCCAGCCTGATCAGCAAGCCCGCGCTGGGCAACACCTACGCAACGTTCGCCTTCAACCTCAAGCACCGCGGCGACATCGCCATGATGCAGGACTGCCTGCACCTGGACGGCGAGCAGGCCGGCTACCTTGGCCGGCTGGAGGCGGGTTGGGCGATGGTGAAGCTGCAGGGGCGCTGGTTCCTGCCGTTCCTGGTCAAGCTGCCGCTGGTGTCGCTGGCCAAGGGCAGCACCACGGATGATGACATCCGCCGCAGGTATGGCAAAATGGCTCAGGAGGGAGATTCCCGGGTGATTTCCCTGCCGGAAGGCGATTCCATGCCGGACGGAACGGCAGACAGCAGGGAGGATGGGGTTCCGCCTGGAGCAAAGAATGATGAAATCGGTGATGGGTGCGCAATTCGGCTGACAACGCAGGAAAGGCAGTTTTTGGCAGACATCTGGCAGCATCCGACTTCATCAGTAACCCGTCGCTATTCTTCTCTTGGCCTGTCTCCCCGTGGGGGCACGGGGGTGCAAAAGAGTCTGCAAGCCAGGGGACTCATTGCTTCTCACTCCATCTCCACTGGACGAGCAAGGATGAAGGTCTTGTCGCTGACGGAGCTCGGCCGGGCGGTGCTGGGCGTGCGCGAATCCGACGGCGACAGGCTGGGCGGGCCGGAGCATCGGTACTGGAAGCGGCGACTGGCCGAGCATCTGGCCGCTGCCGGCTACGAGGTGACGGAGGAGGCGCCC
>CAYZKS010000390.1:0-2516 GCA_964478725.1 uncultured Anaerolineales bacterium | reverse complement strand
ACTACATCCGGGCAGGTCAGGTCCTGAGGATCCCATCGGCGGGCGGCGTGGCCGGTAGCGGCACCAGCTCCTCTACGGCTGGCGGGGCGAGGTATCACACCGTGGGAGGCGGCGAGACGCTCTTTAGCATCAGCCGCCTGTATGGGGTCAGCCCGTACAGCATCGCCGCCGCCAACGGGATCGCCAATCCCAACTATGTGCGCTGGGGCCAAGTGCTCACCATCCCGCCGCAGACCGCTGGGTCCAACTACGGGCCGGCTACGACGGCTGCTACGCCAGCGGCAGCGCTCACGCCTACGGCTCCTCTTCAGGCAGCCGGGGCGGCCACACCCACGCCGAAACCCACGCCGGACCCCTGCATCCCGGACAAGTATGCCTGGAACTTTGTGGACCGCGAGGTGTGCGTGGTGTATTACGTGGCAAACGCGCGGCGGGACGAAGAAGGCACTGTGTTCCTGGAATCGCACATACCCAGCGACGACTCTTTTGTGACCAAGATCTTCGCCGCAAGTGAGCTGGGCGGCTGCTGGCCTCAGCCTGCCGAAGTGTGGTTCGCCAACAAAAGGATCAGGGTTTCCGGGATGATCAGGTACGGGCAGGGAACGCGCACGCCGCAGATCGTGGTGGAAAGCTGCAATGCCATCCACATCGTGCAGTGAGGCCTGAGCGCTGTCGTCGCAACCGCATCGCAATGGGCGGGTTTTGCGTCTTGAGAGTGTGGCCTACCAACATAGTGCAGTGGAGGAGGAAAGCATGAGAAAGCATGGTTTGCGTGTGCTTCGCATCGGCCTGGTCGTGCTGTTGCTCCTGGCCACGACCATACAGGCGGTGCGCGCCGACCTGACCCACACGGTCAGGGCGGGCGAGACGCTTTCAAGCATCGCACGGCAGTACGGCACGAGCGCCAACGCCATCGCCGCGGCCAACGGCCTGGCGAACCCCAACTACATCTACGTGGGGCAGGTGCTGACCATCCCCTCCGGCGGCGGAAGCGGCGGCTACACGCCTCCGTACAACCCCGGCGGCGGTTCGCCCGGCCCCTCGCACACACCCAGCGGGGGCGGCAGCCAGTGGCCGCGCCGGGACGTGCCCTGGGGGCCGTGCCGGCCCAGCGGCACGCTGGCGGTGACGGCCTGGGTGAGCGATCCCAACCCCGCGCAGGGCGCCATGGTGACGGTTTATGGCAAGCTCACGCGCGGCGGCGCGGGCGTGCGCGGCGCGCAGATGTCCAGCAACTGGTACTATCAATGGTACACCTCGTGGTGCTCGGGCGTGAGCGGCTGGGACGGCACCGCCTCCTGCTCCCTGCTGATCGGCCAGCCCACGCCGGGGTACTATGTGCGCGTTCGGGTGGCCTTCTACTACCAGGGCCAGTGGTACTACGCGGAGACGGGGTTCACGCCGAGGTAGGGGCGGAAGGCCCTCACACAAAGGCACAAAGACACCAAGGCATGATGGAGCACACTCCGGGTCCCATGAAGTCTTTGTGTCTTTGCGTCTTTGTGTGAGTCTGGCTGCGTGTCGTCCTCCGGAAGTCTCCTGCGATTAGCGACGACTAGCGCGAGGCCGAAGCTCCTGGAGCTGAACGAGCATTGCGAGGGTTCCGCAACTGAAGTGGGTGGCTTGCGAGCGTGGGGCCGATAAGCCGGACGGAGGGCAAAGATGCAAATCAGCTCTGCACACACCCAACCTTTCTGCGCCGGCGACATGCAGAATGCGCGCGTGCTGGTGATCGGGCACGACCCGCGGCTGCAGAGCTCGGATGCGATCGCGGAGCACGCCTTCTTCGCCGACTACTTCTTCCAGCCGGCACCGGAGCAGGCCAGCGAACGCGCCAAGTACGCGCTGGCCGAATCAGTGTATGGTTACGTCAACCATCTGACCAGCGGGCGCTACGAGACGGGCGAGCTGGTGCTGACCAACCTGTGCAATGCGCCCCTGCCCCACGCTCCCAGGTTCAAGACCGCACTGATTCCGGAGGCGGCGGCGCAGGCGGGACTGGAGGCCATTCAGGCCATCCTGGGCCAGGGCCGCATCGAGCTGGTATTCGCCATGTCGCAGCAGGTGAACTACTGGCTGCAGAAGCTGGGCTTCTACCCGCCCGTGGTTGAGTTCCTGGAGATGGCCGACCCAAGGCCCGAAGGCCTGCAGCACGACCCGCCCTATTACGAGCCCAGGCAGAACCGTGCCTTCCAGCTCATCTGCGGGCAGCGCTACAGCGACGGCGTGCGCGCGGTGATCCCCATCCTGCACGTCAAGAACTGGCCGCTGACGGGCCGCTTCGCCGCGGCCTACGGCCAGGCGTACCGCAATCTGATCTACGACCTCAAGTACATGCGCAGGCCTGGAGAGTGATGGCGATCGCCGCAGCGTGAGCCTGCCCTTCAGGCCGCTGAACATCACTCCCCCCAAGCCCGTGTGCCAGACGTGCCCGCTGTGCCACGGCGCCAAAGGCGTGCGGCACCCCATGACGGGGCAAATCGGTCGGTGTCCGCGCTGCAAGGGGAAGGGGTGGG
>CAYZKS010000389.1:0-2526 GCA_964478725.1 uncultured Anaerolineales bacterium | reverse complement strand
ACGCCCCTGGAGGGAATCGAACCCCCGACGCAGCACTTAGGACGCGCTCGCTCTATCCGCTGAGCTACAGGGGCAGGCAACCACCGGGGGCCATTATAACATAGGATGCCTCCGTACGCCAATTGCCGGCCGTGCGCAAGCGGTGCCCCCTGTTTGAGCAGCAGTGGGCGGGTCTTTCGTTTTGCACCGGGCGCAAAACGTGGTAGAATCGCCCCGGCATCGCCTGGGATAATCATCTTGATAAGGTCTGCACGCGAATGTAGGCACCAGCCCGCCTTGCGCGGGTTTCTTTGTGCGCGCACTTGTCGACGGGCTGTGTCGGCGTGGTGGAGCGAGTTGACAACAGTCAGCAAATGCCTATACTACGCCTACATTGCTTTCGCGACACGTGCATGCCGTTTCTGCACTGACGACAACCGCATGTCCCAAAGAAGGGAGGTGGAAACCGCAAACAACACGCACGACCGTTAGTATTACACGCGTATCACCCGTAACTTCTAAGGAGGAGAAAGCAATGCGCAAGTGGTTTTCCGCTCTGATGGCGCTGGTCATCGTGCTATCCATGCTCGCAGGGTGCGCCCCCGCGGCCACACCCACACCAGTGCCCACGCCCAAGCCGCAGCCAACGACACCCGGCGCTACGGCTGTGCCGCCGACGGCTGTGCCACCAACCGCGGCTCCCCAAGTCAAGATCACCATGTGGGAGCAGGAAGACGAGGCCAAGCGTAACGCCGCCCTGTACCCGCTGGTGAACGAGTTCATGGCCGCCAACCCGAACATCACGGTAGAGGTCACGAACTATGGCAACGAGGAGCTGCGCACGCAGTTCCAGACCGCGGCCCTGGCAGCTTCGGCCCCCGAGATCATCCGCTGCCCGAACGACTTTGCCGGGCCGTTTAGCGTCATGGGCATCCTACTGCCCAGCAAGGACATGTTTGATCAGGCCTATCTGGACACCCTGCTGCCCGGTGCGGTGGCGGGTGGTGTGGTCGGCGGCACGCTGTGGGGCATTCCCGACTCGTCCGGCAACCACCTGATGCTGCTCTACAACAAGAAGCTTGTACCTACGCCTCCGGCGGACAGCGACGAGTTGATCAAGGTGGGGCAGAGCCTGACGGACGCGACGGCCGGCACCTATGGCCTGGCCTACAACACGCAGGAACCGTTCTGGCTAGCCCCGTTCCTGGGCGGCTTTGGCGGCTGGGTACTAGACGACGCCACTGACATGCCGACGCTCAACACGCCCGCCATGGTGAAAGCCCTGCAGTTCATGGCCGACCTGAGCAACAAGTACAAGATCGTGCCAGAAGGCTGCGACTATAACACCATGGATGCCATGTTCAAAGAGGGCAAGGCGGCCATGATCATCAACGGTGACTGGTCGCTGAGTGGGTATGCGGACGCCGGCCTGGACTTTGGCGCCGCCCCCATCCCGAAGATCGTCGAGACCGGGCTGTGGCCTTCGCCCATGACCTCCGGCAAGTACTACATGATCAGCGCCGACGTCCAGCCTGGCACGCCCAAGTTCGACGCAGTCAAAAAGTTCGTCGAGTTCATGTGCGGCGAGCACGCGCAGCAAGTCTGGCTCGAGACGAGCAAGGTGCTGCCCTGCAACATCAACGTGTGCGAATCCCCCTTGATCCTGTCCGATCCCATCCTGAAGGGATCGTCCGATGCGCTGTCCAAGGGCCGCGGCATGCCCGCCGCCCCGCACCTGCGCTGCTTCTGGGATAGCGCTCGGCCCGGCCAGCAAGGCGTGATCGCAGGAACTCAGACAGCGGCCGAAGCGGCCAAGAAGATGCAAGAAGATGCCGATCGCTGCATCAAGGAAGCCGGCCTCGGCGCAAAGAAGCAGGTCAAGGTCGGTCTGGTCACCGACGTGGGCAAGGTCAACGATGGCACCTTTAACGAGTTCGCCTACAAGGGCATGATGCAGGCCGTGGAGGAGTTCAAACTTCAGAGCGCCTTCATCGAGACCCTGGCCCCGACGGACTATGAGAAGAACATCGAGCAGTTTGCCAAGGAAGGGTACGACATGATCGTCACGGTCGGCTTCATGATCAATGATGCCACCACCGCGATGGCCAAGAAGTACCCCAACATCAAGTTCGCCGGCGTGGACGAGAGCTCCGATCAGCCCAACTTCGCCGGACTAAACTTCTCCGAGGATCAGTCCGGCTTCCTGGCGGGCTGTCTGGCAGGCCTGATGACCAAGAGCAACGTGGTGGGCATCGTGGCTGGCATGGAGATCCCGCCCGTGATCAAGTTCCGCAAGGGCTATGAGAACGGCGCCAAGTACGTCAACCCCGATGTGAAGGTCTTGGGCGTCTACATCGACAGCTTCACCGACCCGGCTCGTGGCAAGGAAGCCGCCCTCTCCCAGATTGCCGAGGGCGCGGATGTGATCTTTGGCGCGGGCGGCCCCACCGGCTCCGGCGGCATCATGGGCGCCGCAGCGCAGGGCGTGTGGGTCATCGGTGTGGACCAGGACGAGTACCTGACCACCTTTGGCAAGGGCAGCGTAGC
>CAYZKS010000388.1:0-2528 GCA_964478725.1 uncultured Anaerolineales bacterium | reverse complement strand
GCAGGGCGCCGCATTTGGGGCAGAAACCAAACTCCGGGGGACAATCAAATCCGCACTTGGGACAGATCACGGCCACCTCCGCTCGCGCATCACGACTGCCACCGAAAGTCCAAGAGCTCACACAAGGCCGCAAAGACACCAAGGGTTCTTTGTCAAGGCTCGCCTGCCTCGTCTGTCCCTGTCTCAGTACGAGGGGACAGGCAAGGCAGGCAACCCATCATTCGTTTATTCGTTCCCGTTATTCGTTGATGGCTCCGCCAGCCCCGCCAGACCGCGGCGGCCGTTCGCCCCGCAGGGGGGCGAAGACGCCCTGACGGGGGACGGCGCTGGACTGCGCGCCAGCAACTCGTCCACCACAGCCTGCAGGTCCAGCGCTTTCCCGCGCGCCAGGGCCGCCTCGAGCTCCTCGGCGGAGAGCGTCTCGCGCAGCGTGGCAAGCAGCGCGTCGGCCCGCTGCTTGGCGTCCACGTCGAAGGACGGGTGCGCCAGGACCAGCCCCAGCCATTCGGCCGCGCGCACGGGCTCTCCAGCCAGTGCTTCCACATGCGCCAAGCCAACCAGCGCGTAGAGTTGCGCGATCAGGTCGCGCGCCGCCAGTGCTCCAGACAGCGCACGCTGGAAGCAGCGCCGCGCGGATGCGACGTCCCCCGACGCCGCGGTGCTGTAACCCAGACCACCCTGGCACAGCCAGGCGACCGGCTTGAATCCGGTCTCTTCGGCGATGGCCAGTCCCTCTTGTTGGTAGCGCAGGGCCGACGCGAGATCGTTCTGGGCCGCCGCGATCTCTCCCAGGTTGAACAGAGTGATGGCCACGCCTCTGCGGTGGCCGCATTGACGCCGCACCGCCAGGGACTGTTCATAGTACCTGGCGGCAGCGGCATAGTCTCCCTCGGAGCGGTGCGTCTCGCCCAGGTTGTTGAGGCACGCCCCGACCCCCCAGTACCGTCCCACCTGCTGAAAGAGGACCATGCTCTCTTCAAGGTAGCGACGGCCCAGGGGTAGATCGCGTTGCTGCGCGTTCACCGCATTGCCCAGCCACAGCAACGCCAATGCCTCCGAGTACCTGTCCCCGGCGGCCCTCGCCAGCTCGAGCGCTTCTGCAGCAGGGGCCTGCATCTCGGCAAGCTTGCCCTGCCAGTAGGCCAACTGGGAGAGCGCACTGGCCGCATAGGCGGCCGTCTTAAGATCGCCTGCCTCGCGAGCCAGGGCCAGCGCGGCCGCGAGGTCCCGCTCGCCTACGGTCACGTCGCCCAGGGAGCCGCGGGCTTCGCCCAGCCGCGCCAGGAACTCGGCGCGCGCCGCCTTCTGGTCCTCGGGCAGCAACGCCAGGGCACGCTCGCAGGCACGCGCAAGCTCGTGGGCGGCGCCAGTGTCGAGTGCGTCCGTCGCCAAACGCTGCAGCCAGCGCGCCGCCAGCGCCCCTTCACCCGCGCGCTGATAGTGCTCCGCAATCAGCCCGGCGTACTCGCCCACCCGCTCGCCGGCGTTGGCCTCCAGCCACTGCGCCACCTGCTCGTGATACACGCGCCGCAGCTTCAAGAGCACCGTCTCGTAGGTCACGTCGTGCAGGATGCCGTGCTTGAAGATGTACTCCTGCACTCCGGAGAAGGACGAGTGCTCGCGGCGGAAGACCAACTCGCGCTCGCGCACCACGTCCAGCATGGGAGCCACTTGCGCCGCGCCGGGTTGCGTCTCTGCGGGCGCGAGGGCTACCACGGCGCCGTCCCAGAAGACTCGGCCGACGACGGAGGCGCGCTGCAGCACCTCCTTGGCCGGAAGCGGCAGGCTGTCCAGGCGCGCCTGCAGCACGCCGGTGAGGGTGGGCGGGACGCGCAGGCCTTTCAGGCGCGGCAATTCGACCCGCCACGCCTGCGCGTCCCCGCCAACCGCAGGCGGGACCGGTGTCGTCACGATCACCCCTTCCTCGATCAGCATCTTGATCAACTCTTCCACGTAGAAGGGATTGCCCTCGGCGCTGTCCAGAATCAGCGCGTACATGTCCTCCGGCACGCTGGGCAGCCGCTGCAGGATTTCGGCCACGAGCGCGCGGCTGTGGCGCTTGGAGAGCGGACCGAGCGTGAGATGGATGTAAGCTGCGCGGCCCTCGCCCCAGTTGGGCCGGCGCTCGAACAGCGCCGGACGCGCCAGGCACACCAGCAGCAGCTTGGCCGCGGGAATCTCGGTGACGATGCGGTCGATCAGGTCCAGCGAGCTGTCGTCGGCCCAGTGCAGGTCTTCCAGGAGCATCAACACCGGCCGCTGCGCGGCCATGGCTCGCAGGTAGTTCAGCAGGTACGTCGTAGCGTGCGGTCCGAAGGAGGCGTCTCCCAGCAGGTTCGCCACCGCCTGGCTGCCCGCCGCACGCAGGTCGAAGCCCACCAGTTGCCCCACCAGGTCGGCTTTGTCCGGCTCCAGGATATCCGCCATGCCCGCACGGAACTTGGTCAGCACGGTGTTCGCGCTGTCGCTCTCCAGGATCTCAAAGCGGTTCGCAAACACGTCGCGAAACACGGAGTAGGCCACGCCCT
>CAYZKS010000387.1:555-2530 GCA_964478725.1 uncultured Anaerolineales bacterium | reverse complement strand
CAAGGTTACCGTTGCATGACCCAGCCGCTATTTACACAGAATTTGACAAGGTACCTCGTCAAATTTTGCGACAGGCAAGATTGTGATACACTGGTGGCATGACCAGAAAGTTCAAAACCGTTGATTACGAAGCGGCTCTCGATCAGACCGTGAGTCTGCGAGAGGCCTTACCGGCGAATCATTTGGCTCGGTTCGTTGTCGACGTGGTCGCCGAGCTGGATCTGACTGGCATCTATGAGCGTTACGGCGTGCGCGGCGGCGAAGCCTATGCGCCGGAGCTCTTGCTGGCCCTATTGTTCTACGGGTATGCGACTGGCACTTTCAGTTCCCGTAAGATCGAAAGGGCCACCTACGAGACGTTGCCCTTCCGGTTTGTCGCCGGTGGGCTGCATCCCGATCACGACACGCTCGCGAACTTCCGCAAGACGTTTCGGGCCGAGATCAAAGAGTTGTTCGTCCAGGTGCTGTTGTTGGCCCAGACTGCCGGTTATCTCAAGCTCGGCAATCTCAGCATGGACGGTTCCAAGGTGCACGCCAACGCCTCCAAGAGCAAGGCCGTCAGCTACAAGCGCCTGCTCGAGCTGGAAACCCACTTGCGTACCGAAGTGGATCAGTTGTTTCTGTTGGCCGAACAGGCCGACTGCCACGAGTTGCCTGAAGGCATGAACGTGGCTGACGAGATCGCCTTGCGCCAGGAACGCCTGGCCCGGCTGGCCGAGGCGAAGAAAGTGCTCCAGGCCCGGGCGCAGGAACGCCAGGCGGCCGAGCAAGCTGAGTATGAAGCCAAGCAACGCGAGCGGGAGGCCAAAGCCAAGCGTTCGGGACGCAAACCGCCTGGCCGTCCGCCAGCACCGCCGTCGGCCGAGCCGCAGGATAAGGACCAGTACAACTTCACCGATCCTGAGTCGCGGATCATGAAATGCTCCAGTAGCGCCGGTTTCGAGCAGGCGTACAATGCGCAAGTGGCGGTGGACCAGGACAGCCTCCTGATCGTGGCGTGTAGCTTGTCCAGCCACCCCAACGACAAAGCTGAGGCCGAGCCGACCTTGGCCGCCCTCCCAGCTGAGTTGGGCACGCCCGCCGCTGCCGCTTTGGACAACGGCTTCTTCAGTGAAAAGAACATCGCTGCCTTGGAGGAACGCCACATCGAGCCCTACATTGCCACCGGCCGCGAGCCACATCACAAGAGCTGGCAAGAGCGTTTCGCGGCTGAGCCAGAGCCACCAGCTGAGAACGCGAGTGTGCGAGTCAAGATGGCTTACAAGCTGCGCACTGAGATCGGCCAGGCCATCTATCGCTTGCGCAAATGCACCGTCGAACCAGTGATCGGCATCATCAAAGCCGTGCTGGGCTTTCGCCAGTTCTCGCTGCGCGGCCTCGACCCAGCCGACTGCGAATGGTGCTTGGTCTGTTTGGCCTTCAACCTGAAGCGCCTACACACGTTAGCCTGGAGCTAACTGCGCCCAGAGCCTGGCAAATGGGCGTTCAACCGAGCCGCAACGCCGCCAACGCCCTCAAATCGACGCAACTGGACTGGCAGCCACAGCACAACATGCCCGGCTGACCAGCAAAACTGCCCTGCAGGCTGCCTTTCCCGTCGCAACAACGGCTATACTTGTCGGAGACCGTGTTCTCTCCGACAGACTGCTAGCACTGACAGCAAGCGTGACCTACGGCTGGTGCGCGCCCGGCAATGACCGCCGGCCACGATGACATCACACCGGTGTAGGTCGGGCTTGCAGCCAGACATCTGCCATACCTGGCAATCGTTACGCTGCAAGCGTGACCTACTGCTTTCATGCCCGTACTGCCGACGCATATTCTGCGTCATACCAAGTATAGAGCCCCTTGTGGGCATCTGACCCCGCTTAAGGAGGTCGCCATGAAACGCCATCTGATCTACGTTGGCCTGGCCGCGTCGCTGTCACTGTTGCTCCTGGCCGGCCTGTTCTGCGTCCTGGCTCTGTCCGCTAGC
>CAYZKS010000387.1:0-545 GCA_964478725.1 uncultured Anaerolineales bacterium | reverse complement strand
CGATCTGTCCATCGTCAAGCTGGCCGACCCTGAGCGTGCCTTCCCCGGCGACCTCGTCACCTTCACGCTGGTTTACAGCAACGCCGGCACAACAGCCACCACTGGCATCCTCATCACCGACGTCGTGCCGGTCAGCGTGACCGCCCCCAGCTTCAGCAGCGCCGGCGCGATCATCACGCCAACCGGCGACGTCTCTTTCACCTGGCTCGTGGCCGACCTGGCGCCCGGCGCCGGCGGCACCATCACCATCACTGGCATCCTGTCGGATCCGCTGCCAGCCGGCACAATCTCGAACACTGCTACCATCACCGGCACGGGCGACCTGAATCCGGCCAACAACGCCGCTGAAGAAGACATCGAAGTGCGCGCGCCACTGGCTCTGCGCAAGCTCGACGAACGCGACCCACTGCCGGCCGGCTGGATCGTGCGCTACACGCTACGCGTCACCAACCGCACGGCGCTCGCCATGCCCCTTGTCGTCGTCACCGACACGCTGCCGGCCGGCGTCACCTTCGTCCAGGCCGATCAGGAAGGGCATCACAACG